>JAITJZ010000031.1 GCA_031278655.1 Bifidobacteriaceae bacterium | reverse complement strand
GCGAATTGCCGCCCGCTGGCCGGCCGCACTTGGCTCAAGCTCGAATCCATCCCAGCATTCTCGCGCCCGCCACCCGCGCCAAACTGGGCCCCAATGCCCGCCAACCCGTGCGGGCCCGGGCGCCCGCGGTTCGCGTTCCCGCATGTAAGTCCGGTCAAGTCGCATGCGGGCGGAAGTGACCGGGCTTGGGACGCGGCGCCTGGGGGCGGCGCGGGGCGGGGGGAGCGGGCGCGGGGCCGGGGGGAGCGGACGTGAGGCGGGGCTGGGGGCCGGGCGGCGGCATCGGCGGGGGTTGGCGGCCCCCCTGCCCGGGCGAACACCCAAAAGTTCGCCTGCCGTTCACCCTGCGTTCACCTTAACAACCCCCTCAGTTAGGGCTGCGCCTCTAGCGTCGGGTGTGAAGTCGGCAAAGACCACACAGAAGAAAGAGGGACTGATGAAACTGGGCAACACCAAGCAGGCGGCCGCCGCCACGGCCGCCGCCATGATCCTGGCCATGGCCGCCGCATGCGCGGCCAATGAGGAGCAACCGGACGCCGGCGGCGAATCGACCGGACCAGCCGCCGAACAATTGACAGGCGAGCTGAACGGCGCCGGGGCCAGCTCCCAAAGCGCCGCCCAAGAAGCCTGGAAGGCTGGCTTCACCACCATCCAGAGCGGAGTCACCGTCAACTACGACCCGGTCGGCTCCGGCGACGGGCGCAAGCAATTCACCGCCGGGGGCATGGGGTTCGTCGGCACCGACGCGCCCTTCAGCGCCGAGGACGCCGCCGGCGGCCACGGCTCCTGCGCGGCCGACTCGCCGCTGGTCGAGATCCCCGTCTACATCTCCCCGATCGCCGTCGCCTTCAACCTCGAAGGCATCACCGACCTGAACCTAGCGCCCAAGGTCATCGCCGACATCTTCACCGGCAAGATCACCAACTGGAACGACGCGGCCATCGCCGCCGACAACCCCGGGGTCGAACTGCCGGACCTGAAGATCAGCCCGGTGCACCGCTCCGACAAGTCGGGCACCACCGGCAACTTCACCGATTACCTGACCGCCACCGCGCCCGAGTCATGGACCGCCGGCGAGACCGAGGAATGGCCGGACGCGAGCGGCGAAGGCGCCGAGAAAACTCAAGGCATGGTCCAGGCTCTGACCGCCGGCAAAGGCTCGATCGGCTACGTCGACGCCGGCCAAGCCCAGGACCTGAGCTGGGCGTCGATCAAGGTCGGCGACCAATGGACCAAGCCGTCGCCGGAGGGCGCCGCCAAGGCCGTGGCCGAATCCGAACTGGAGTCCGGGCGTGGCGAGGGCGATGTGGTTTACGCCCTGAACCGCACCGCCGACGCGGCCGGCGCCTACCCGTTGATCCTGGTCAGCTACCTGGCAGCGTGCGAGAAGTATGAAGACGCCAACACCGCGAAGCTGGTCGCGGCCTACTTCAAGTACGTCACCTCTGAAGAAGGCCAGCAGGCCGCCGCCGCCAACGCCGGCTCGGCGCCGCTGACGGCCGAAGAAGGGCTGAGCGCGAAAGTGAGCGCCGCCGTTGAGCGCATCGGCTCTTGAGCTGAAGCCTGACGGCCGGCCGTCAACTGGCGCCCGGCCGTCAGCTAGCGCGCGGCCGTCTGCCGGCGCGCGGCCGGCCACAGGCGAGCGGCTCTTTTCCGGCGCCATGATGGCGGCCGCCAGCGCGGTCGCCCTGGTGCTGGTCGGCGTGCTGGTCTTCCTGGCCGTCAACGGCGGCCCGGCCGTCACCGCCGGCGAAGGCGAACTGCCCGCGCACGCCAAGAATTTCCTGGCCCTGGCCGGGCCGCTGGCCTTCGGGTCGCTGTGGGTGGCCGTCATCGCGCTGGCGTTGGCCTCGCTCCCAGCCGTCGGCGTGGCCCTGGCCGCCACCATCTACGCGCCGTCGCCGCGCTTCGGGCGCTTCCTCGGCGCGGTCCTCGACCTGCTGGCCGCCGTCCCATCGGTGGTCTTCGGTCTGTGGGGGCTGATGGTCCTGGCCCCGGCGGTGGTCCCGGGCTACGAGTGGGCGCACGCCCACCTCGGCTGGTTGCCGTTCTTCAGCGGCGAGCCGTCCGTCACCGGGCGCACCGTCCTGACCGCCGGGATGGTGGTGGCGGTGATGATCCTGCCGATCATGGCCGCGATCTGCCGCGAAAGCTTCGCGCTGACCCCGCCGGCGTTGATCGAGGCCGCCTACGCGCTGGGCGCGACCCGCTGGGAAATGGTGCGCGCCGCCGTGCTGCCCGTCGCCCGCTCCGGGATTGTGGCGGGCGGGATGCTGGGGCTAGGCCGGGCGTTGGGCGAAACCATGGCCGTCGCCATGGTGTTGTCCGCCACGCCCAGCCTCATCTCCTTCAACGTCATCTCGGCCGAGAACCCGTCCACGATCGCGGCTTTCATCGCCTCGACCTTCCCCGAGTCGACCGGCGCCGAGGTCAGCGCGCTGATCGGCCTTGGCCTGGTGCTGTTCGCCATTTCGCTGGTGGTCTCCCTGGTGGGACGCCGCATCGCCAAACAGGGAGGGTTGCGATGACGGCCACGTTGACGCGCCAAGCGCCGCAACACGCGCCCGATGCCGCCGCCACATTGGCCGCTTCGACGCCCAGTTGGTCCCGGCGGGCCAAGAACCGGGCCGCCTCCGCGGCGGTGGTGGCGGCGGTCGCGCTCACGGCCGTGCCCCTGGCCCTGGTCATTTGGGCGGCGGTCGAACGCGGCAGCGCCCGCCTGGACCTGACGTTGTTCACGCATTCGATGCGCGGCGTGGTGGGCCAAGGCGGCGGGCTGTTGCACGCGCTCACCGGCACCCTGATCATAACCGGGGCGACAGCTATCATCTCGATCCCGTTGGGGCTGGCGGCGGCCATCTATTTGACCGAGTACGCGGGCGGCAACAAACTGGCGGCGATCACCCGGCGGGCGGTGGACATCATGGTCTCGATCCCGTCGATCGTCGCCGGCCTGGCTGCCTACGCGCTGTTCTCGCTGATCCTGGGCCCGGGCACGCGCTCGGGCCTGGCCGGCGCGGTGGCGTTGGCGATGATCATGATCCCGGTGGTGGTGCGATCCTCTGAGGAGGTCCTGCGGCTGGTCCCCGCCGACCTGCGCGAGGCCGGCCTGGCGCTGGGCTCGCCGCGCTGGCGGGTGATCCGCAAGATCGTCCTGCCGACAGCCTTGCCGGGGCTGACCGCCGGCGCCGTCCTGGGGGTGGCCCGCGTCATCGGCGAAACCGCCCCGCTGCTGCTGGTGGCCGGGTTCACCGACGCCATGAACTACAACCTGGCGGATGGCCGCATGGCCACCCTGCCGGTCTTCATCTACACGCAATGGTCTTCCAAGGGCTTGGACACAGCCGCCTACGACCAACGCGCCTGGGCTGGCGCCCTGGTGCTGATGGCCGTGGTGGTGGTGTTGCAACTGGCCGCTCGCGCGCTGCCCCCGCAGATCGCCAAATTAAGGAGAAACCGATGACAGCAACCGTGCCCAATCCGACGGCGGCCGGACAGCCGCCCGCGCCGACCGCACCGACCGAGGCGGCGTCGCTGGCGCCGCTGGCGTCGCTGGCGCCGAGGGCCGCCGAGCGCCTGAACCCGGCCGCGCCGGCGCCGGGCTTGCCGAAGGCGCCCGGCTCAATGTCGATCCGGGACGTCTCCTGCTACTACGGCTCGCACCTGGCTGTCGCCGACGTGTCCCTGGAGATACCGGGGCGGGCGGTGACGGCCTTCATCGGGCCGTCCGGCTGCGGCAAGTCGACCCTGCTGCGGGCCATCAACCGGATGCACGAGGTCATCCCCGGCGCGCGCGCCGAAGGCACCATCGCCTTGGACGGCGCCGACCTCTACTCCAAGGGCGTGGACCCGGTGGCGGTCAGGTCGAAGGTCGGCATGGTCTTCCAGAAACCGAACCCGTTCCCGGCCATGTCGATCAAGGACAACGTGCTGGCCGGACTCATCATCCGGGGGGCCAAACCGCGCGCCGCCGCCGCCGACGAGCTGGTCGAACGCTGCCTGGTGCGGGCACACCTGTGGGAGGAGGTCAAAGACCGGCTGAAGAAATCCGGCGACTCGCTGTCCGGGGGTCAGCAGCAACGCCTCTGCATCGCCAGGGCGATCGCCGTCCAGCCGGACGTGGTGCTGATGGACGAGCCCTGCTCGGCCCTCGACCCGATCTCGACCCTGGCCATCGAGGAACTGATGCGGGACCTGGCCCGCGACTACACCGTGGTGGTGGTCACGCACAACATGGCCCAGGCCAACCGCATCTCCGACATCACGGCCTTCTTCTCGCTGGCCCGCGCCGGCGAGCCGGGCAGACTGGTTGAGGCGGGCCTGACCGCAGACATCTTCTCCGCCCCGAAGGTGACGGCGACCAGGGACTACATCGACGGCCGGTTCGGCTGAGCCGCGCGCGGAGGCCAGGGCGGTGAGTGGTTGAGGGCTGAGGGACACTAAAGTGTCTAGCGTGCCATTGGCCGTTGAATGGGTGGCCGGGGGCGCATTGGGCGCCACAGTCGCCCTCATCACCAACCCAATTTGGTCTTGGCTGTTCCACCGCACGCCTGAGGGAGACCGCTGGGACAGGCGCGAGGACCCGCTGCCGGAGCTGGCCCGCGACCTCGCGGGCGCCTACGGCGGCTACGCCATGGTGCTGACCAGATCGCGCAAGGTGGTTTACACCAGCGCCAAAGCTGAGACACTGCCCGTCTACCAGGGCACCAAACTGATCCACCCGGGGCTGGTGGAACTGGCCGAGGCGGCCTGGCGGGAAGACGAGATGCAGGCGCGGCGGATGGCCTTCACCGACCTCGGGCCGGTGGCGGACGCCGAAGTCAGAGCCACCCGCCTGGCGGACAGCTATATCCTGCTGACCGTGACCGACCTGACCGAGACCATGCGCGCGCGCCAGATCAGACACGATTTCATCGCCAACATCGGCCACGAGCTGCGCACCCCGGTGACCGCGGTCGAGTTGATCGGCTCCGCCCTGGCCGCCGGCGCCGAAGACCCGGACACCGTGCGCCACTTCGCGCGCCGCCTGGCCGGCGAGTCCAACCGCCTGGCCCGGCTGACCGAGGACATGATGGCCCTGGCCAAAGCCCAAGACCAGGACTCGAGCCGCTTTGACGAGGTCCGCGTGCTGGACGTGCTGCGAGAAGCCGCCGCACGGCATCGGACAACGGGAGAGGAAGCCGGGATCGACGTCGAAGTCGCGGCCGAGCCCGAACTGAGCGTCTTTGGCGACAAAGACGCGCTGGTCACGGCCGTGGACAACCTGGTGGCCAACGCCATCGCCTACTCGCCGCCGGGCAGCCGAGTCCGCGTCACCGGGGCGCTCAAATCCGGCGAGGTCGTCATCGCGGTGGCGGACCAGGGGATCGGGATCGAAGCCCCGGACCAGGAGCGCGTCTTCGAGCGTTTCTACCGCGCCGACCGGGCGCGCTCGCGGCGGACCGGCGGGACGGGGCTCGGGCTGGCCATAGTGCGCAACACGGTCCTGGGGCATGGCGGGCGGGTGAGCGTGGAGTCGAAGGTCGGGCACGGCTCGACCTTCACCATCTGGCTGCCGCGGCGGGCGCTGGGGGAGGGCGCGTGACGGACCTGCTGCTGGTCGAGGACGACGAGACCCAACGCGAGGCGTTGGCCTTCCTGCTCGGGCGCGAGGGCTATGAGGTGCGCACGGCCGCGGACGGGGCCGCCGCCCTGGCCGAGTTCGAGGCCCGCGAGCCGGAGTTGATGCTGCTCGACCTGATGATCCCGTCCGTCCCCGGCGCCGAGGTCTGCCGCCGCGTGCGCCTGATCTCCGACGTGCCGATCATCATGCTGACGGCCAAGAGCGACGAGGCGGACATCGTCTTGGGGTTGGAGTTGGGGGCCGACGATTACGTCACCAAGCCGTACTCGACTTTGGAACTATTGGCCCGTTGCCGCCGGGCGTTGCGCCGTCACCGCGCCGTCGGCACGGGCGGCGTCGGTTTGCCCGATGACGTCGACACCGTCATCGAGGTCAGCGGCGTCCGTTTGGATTCGGAGAGGCACCGCGTCTGGGTCGACGGCCAGGAGGTGAACCTCCCGTTGCGGGAGTTTTCCCTGCTGGAGGCGCTGATGAACCACGCCGGGCGGGTGCTGACCCGCTCGCAGTTGCTGGAGCGGGTCTGGGGCGCGGACTTCTACGGCGACACCAAGACCCTGGACGTTCACATCCGCCGCGTCCGTTCCCGCATCGAGTCCGACCCAACCAACCCGGTGCGCCTGGTCACCCTGCGCGGCCTCGGCTACCGCTTCGAAGAACTCCCCTAACCCCCGCGCCCCCCCGCCCCCCGCCGCGCGGCGGCTGCGGGCGGTTCGACGCTAGCCTCGCCTGATTGCCTGAACCCAGCGGCGAGCCACTTGCGCCCGTTCCGCGTGAGCGGCGTCAACGGAGTCGAGCCGCTCCAGGATGATCGCCGTGGAGACCAGTCCGAGGTTGATCAGTCCCAACACAAAGGCACGATCCTTATCGCGGTGAGCGCACAGCTTGGCGGCGCAGAGGTCGTGTGGCTCCAGGCACCAGCCAGTGTGCCGCTCGCCATGTAGTGTCCCAGCCGTTTGGTCGTTCTCCACCGCCACCAGGCGGTCTTCCCACCCGCGAGGCAGGATTGTGGTGGTTCCGTCGACGCCGTCAATGTGGAAGCCATGCGTCTGGTCGAACATGGACCACTCGCCTGCGGCGGCGGCGAGCATTTCCGCGTGCGCGCGGTCCTCCTCAGCTATGTCGCTTCGAACCCAAACGTCGACTTCTCTGGACATGGTGGCGGATTCAGGAAGGTCGTCCTCACGGTAAGAACCCAAGATGGACTGGGACCCGACGATGATCACGTCGTTGACCTGGGCGATCTGGCACGCTGCGCGGATCGCGTGCCACAGTTGGTCCTGTCTCATCGGGTGGCCTCCCGCGCGGCGGGGTTCAGGGCTTCGGTTCGTTCAGCCTCGGTCAGGATGCCGCCCAAGGGCGACACATCCCTGAATTGCCGTCCTCGTTCTCCGACGTCGAGGCAGCACCGCCGAATCGCCTTGATGTCTTCGCCTAGGATCATCCGCTCCCAATCCGCCAAGCGCGACAGGTGCGGTTCTCCCCGCACCGACGTCCGTTGCGCCCGCAGGTTGCTTATCAGCTGGGTCTTGATCTGGCTGAGACCACCGCGCGTCAGTTTTCGGGCTACGGCCCGGTGCAGTCGCCAGGACCGCTGGTCGGATGAGTTCATGGGCACCGGGAACACGGTCAGCTCCGCCGCGTAGCCCATCGCCGACAGCAGGTGCGAGAGCATCGCCTGCGACATTGCCACCTTTCCGGCGGCGTATTCGCTGATCCGCCCTTGTGACACGCCTGTCAGGCGTGACAGTTCCATTTGGCTGGTGCCGGATTGGCTGAGGGCCAGCGCCAGCGGCGATCCTGAAATCATGATCAGACTATATCAATATATGGGATGGCGGGCGCGGGGGCTGGCGGGGTTGCCGGGACAGGCGGCAGGCGGCGGGGGGACCGAGGGGCTAGGCGGAGGTGAGTTGCCAGGCGCGGACGCCGCCGCCGAGTCCGGCCGCGTTCGGGACCACCACCACGTCATCGGGCAACTTGGCCAAGACCGATGGCGAGATCATGCGCGAATTGCCGCCGCCAAGGTAGCAGCGGTCCCACCAGAAAACCGGCTGGAGCAGGTCGAGCAGCTTGGCGACCCGGCGCGACCACAGCGGGTCGCCCAAGGCGAGGCGCTCGCGCTCGCCGATGAACTCGTCGAAGGTCAGCCAGCGGCGGGCGGGCGCGTGGCTGATCTCAAGGTGCGGAGCCAGGCGGCCGCCGTCGAACAGCGCCGTGCCCAGCCCGGTGCCGAGGGTCAGCATCAACTCAGAACCCGTTCCCGCGACCACGCCGCAGCCGTGCAACTCGGCGTCGTTGAGCACCAGCGCCGGCCGGCCGAGGGCCTCTTGCAGTTCCCGGCGCAGGTCGAAACCGGCCCAGGCGGCGGCCAGGTCCGGGTCGGGCCGGGAGCCGGGGCCGGCCCGGTTGATGTAATGAGGCGTGTGCACCACCACCCCGTGCCGGATCATGCCCGGCAGCCCCAGCGTCAGGCGCTCGACTTTCGGCTCGGCGCCCGCGAGTTCTTGGACGATGCCGATCAGCGCGGTTGGCGGCAGCGGGTAGGTCAGCGGGATGCGGCGAGGCTTGGAGCGGAAGGTGCCGTCGGCGTCGAGGACCGCCGCCTTGACGCCGCCCCCGCCGCAATCAACCGTCAAGGTCAGCGCATCCATGGCTTCCATGGTTCCCAGGGTAATCGCGGTGGCTGGCCGGGGCCGGCCAGCCGATGTGGCGGATTGTCGGAACCAGACAAAAAGGCTCGCCCGAATTGCGCGGCCGCCTGGGCGAACGCAACCGGAACCGGTTTTAGGCTGGATGAGACCTCTAAATGACTGCGTCATCACCTCAACCAAGGAGTCGCCACATGTCTGTCGAAATCGCCGCCGCCGGTGGGCGCCAACCCGTCCTGGCGGACTTGATCGGCCGCAGCCGGGTCAAAGACCTAGCCCTGATCGCGGGCGGGGCCGCCTGGGTGGCGGGCCTGGGGCAGGTCTCCATCCCGCTCGGGTTCACCCCGGTGCCGATCAGCCTGGGCACCTTGGCCGTGCTGACGGCCGGGGCGGCGCTCGGCGCCCGGCGGGCGGCGGGCGCGATGGTCCTGTTCCTGGCGGCCGGGCTGGCTGGCGCCCCGGTCTTCGCGGGCTGGCAAGGCGGCATCGGGCTGCCGACAATGGGCTACGCCGTCGGCTACGTCTTCGCCGCGGGGCTGGCGGGCTGGGCGGCCGAACGCCGCCTCGACCGCTCGTACTGGAAGACCGCCGCCGTGATGGCGCTCGGCTCGGCGGTCATCTACGCCTTCGGCGCGCCCTACCTGGCCGTCGCCGCCGGTCTGACGCCGGCACAAGCGCTGGCCCTGGGCGTGGCGCCGTTTCTGATCGGCGACCTGATCAAGACGCTGATCGGCGCCGGCCTGCTGCCGGGCCTCTGGCGGGCGATCGGCGCCAAGCGCTGACTGGCCCAGCCGGCCGCGCTGACCTGGCCCAGCCGGCCGCGCTGGCCAAACCGACAGCGCTGGCCCAGCCGACAGCGAAGCCGGGCGCGGCACCCTAGACTTGAGCACCGTGCAACGCTGGGTTTCCTTGGCCGACGTCCCCCCCGAATTCGGCCCGTCCGTCGTCACGTTGGGCAACTTCGACGGCATGCATCGCGGCCATCGTTTCCTGATCGAGCAGGTGCTCGAGCGGGCTCGCGCCGACGGGGCGAAGGCCGTGGCGGTGACATTCGACCCGCACCCGGCCTCGGTGCACCGGCCGGAACAGGGCATGGTCCAGTTGCAGTCCTTGGATGAGCGGCTCGCCGCCATCGAGGCGATCGGGCTGGACGCGGTCTTGGTCATCGCCTACAACTTCGAATTCTCCCGCACCGAGCCGGCCGACTTCGTGAAAACCTACCTGGTTGACGCCATCGGCGCCCGTGAGGTGGTTGTCGGCCAAGATGTCCAATTCGGGGCCGACAACTCCGGCGACCTGGCCACCATGCGCCGGTTGGGCGAGGAACTGGGCTTCAAGGTGACGGCGCTGGGCGACCAAGGCGACCCGGAGGACGCCGAGCGCGCGCGGTGGTCGTCCACCGGCGTGCGCCGCGCGCTCGAAGGCGGCGACGCGGCCGAGGCCGGCCGCATCCTGGGCCGCTCCCACCGGGTCACGGGCGAGGTGGTCCATGGCGACGGGCGCGGGCGCGGCCTTGGCTTCCCGACCGCCAACCTGGGCGGGCGCCTGGACGGCATGATCCCCCAGGACGGCATCTACGCCGGCTACCTGATCCGCCTCGACTTGGCGCCGGGCGCGCCGGACCGCGTTCTGCCGGCCGCCATCTCCGTGGGCGTCAACCCGACCTTCGCCGGCCGCGACCGGCGGGTCGAAGCCCATGCCCTCGGCCGCGACGACCTGGAGCTTTACGGCGAGAGGGTGGCCGTGGACTTCGTAGCCCGCCTGCGCCACACCCTCACCTTCGCCTCGCGCGAAGCGCTCGTCACCCAGATGCACGATGACGCCGCCGCCGCCTCCCGGGTCCTGGCCGCCCTGCCCGCTCTGGAGCGCCAAGTAGGGTAGGTTGCCGTGGCTTTGACGATCGGAATTGTGGGACTGCCCAATGTTGGCAAATCGACCCTTTTCAACGCGCTGACCCGCAATCAGGTGCTGGCCGAGAATTATCCCTTCGCCACCATTGAGCCGAATGTGGGCGTGGTGGCGTTGCCGGACAAGCGCCTGCCGGTGCTGGCGAAACTGTTCGATTCGGCCAAGGTGGTCCCGGCGACGGTCTCCTTCGTGGACATCGCCGGGATTGTGCGCGGCGCCTCCGCGGGCGAGGGCCTGGGCAACCAGTTCCTCGCCAACATTCGTGAGGCGGACGCGATCTGCCAGGTCATCAGGGTTTTTGAGGACCCGGACATTGTTCATGTCGAGGGCCGCGTGGACGCGGCGGCGGACATTGAGACCATCAACACCGAGTTGATCCTGGCCGATCTGCAGACCTTGGAGAAGGTTGTCGCGCGCCTCGGCAAGGAGGTCAGGATCAAGCGCGGCGACCCGGCGCAACTGGCCGATTGCCTGGCCGCCAAGGATTTCCTGGACTCAGGGACCACGCTTTACGCGGCTTCGCGCCAAGGGTTGTTGGATTTGGCGCGCCTGCGCGAGTTCGGCCTGATGACCGCCAAGCCGTTCATTTATGTTTTCAACTCCGACGATGCCGTCTTGGCCTCCCCCGAACGCACCAGGCTTTTGCGGGAACTCGTCTCGCCAGCCGAGGCGATCATCCTCGACGCCAAATTCGAGGCTGACTTGACGGACCTGGAACCGGGGGACGCGGCCGAACTCCTGGCCGAGTCCGGCCAGGCGGAATCCGGCCTCGATCATCTGGCGCGGGTCGGCTTCGCCACCCTGGGGCTGGCCACCTTCTTGACCGCCGGCCCCAAGGAGTCGCGGGCCTGGACCATTCGGCGCGGTTGGACGGCGCCGCAGGCGGCCGGGGTGATCCACTCCGATTTCGAACGCGGTTTCATCAAAGCCGAGGTGGTGTCCTTCGATGACCTGGTGGAACTGGGTTCCGTGGCGGAGGCCCGCGCCGCCGGCAAACTCCGCATCGAGGGCAAGGACTACGTCATGGAAGACGGCGACGTGGTCGAGTTCCGTTTCAACGTCTGACCCCTTGGGCGCCCCCGGCGCCGGGCGCGGCCGGGGCAGGGACGGATTTGGCCTGGCCCGGTGGGCGGTCTGATCTGGCTGGGTTGCGTCTGCCCCCCACCGCGGTCTGCGTCGCGGCTCATGGATCACCCCCAGAGGTAGGGTAACCTGGGGGTCATGGTCAAGACCAACGTTTATCTGGATGATGGGCTCAAGGCGGACTTGGCGCGCGCGGCCGTCAGGGCCGGCACATCCCAGTCGCAGCTAATCCGCGACGGGGTGCGGCAGATCGTTGACCATTACCTCTGGGAGAGGCCGGCGATGACCGCCTCCGATGACGGAGATCCGATCACCGACCGAATTGACGAACTCATGGCGGGATTCGGGCGTTGAGGGCAGTGGTGGACACCAGCGGCGCGCTGGCCGCGATCATCCGCCGGGAGCCACACCA
>JAITJZ010000167.1 GCA_031278655.1 Bifidobacteriaceae bacterium | reverse complement strand
GCGCGAGCGCACGGGACCTTGGGGTCAACGTGTCACCTGCGCGGGTCCGCTCATTCGAGCTGCTTCGCGCCAGCGCCTCGCGGCGCCGGCCCACCAGCGGTCTTCGGCCCGGCCACACTCGCACAGTTCCGCCGCCTCGCCGGCGCGCCGGCGCGCCGGGTCAGGCGAAGGCGGCGGCCAGAGCCAGGTCCATGGCGCGGCCGAACTGCGTGGCGCGCTCATCGGATGTCATCTCGCCCAGGCCTTCGACAAGCACGTGGTCCGCGACGGTCAGGATGGCGAGGGCGGCCTTGCCCTCGGCCGCGGCGGTGCCGTAGAGGCCGGCCGCCTCCATCTCCACGCCCAGGACGCCGTGCGCGGCCAGCGCCTCGGTGACGCCCTTCGGCTTGAAGTAGAAGTGGTCCTGGGAGATCACCGTGCCCACCTTGACGGTTGGGTCCCCCATGGCTGCGGCCATGGCGGCGGCCGCCATCTGGAAATCGGCCACAGCCGCGAAGTGGACCGGCGGGATGCGAATCTCGTTCATCGAACTGGTGGTGTGCGCGCCGGTGGCGATCAGCACGTCGCCCAGCCGGACAGACTCGCGGATGCCGCCGGCGGTGCCCACCCGGATGACGCGCTCAACGCCGTAGAAACGGAAAAGCTCGGTCACATAGAGGGTGATCGAGGGCATGCCCATGCCGGAGGCCATGATTGACAGCGGGCGGCCGTCGTGAAAGCCGGTGTAGGCGCGGATGCCGCGGATGTCGGAGATGACCCTGGGCTCGGTCAGGACGGTTTTGGCCATGGCGTCGGCCCGGTAGGGGTCGCCCGGCATGATGACGGCCGGGGCGAAGTCGCCCGGCTCGGCGCTGATGTGTGGTGTAGACATGAACCCACAATAAGGCCCCGCGCCGCCAAGCCCCCAAGGCCCCGCGCCGCCAAGCCCCCAAGCCCCAAGCCCCCAAGCGGGCTCAGCCCTTGGACTGCGCCAGCAGATCCCTGATCTCCGCCAACAACTCGTCGGTGGTGGGCGGCGCCGGCTCGTCCTTCTTCTTGGCCAGTTTGCCCTGCAACAGCTTGTACGGCCGGACCACGCCGAAGTACAGCACCGCCGCCATGATGACGAATGACACCAATGCGGTCAGGAATTGGCCAATGTTGACGCCGCCCACCGCGACCGTGCCGAAGTCGGGGTTGCCGCCAATCAACCCGATCAGGTCCATGATGATCTTGGTGAAAGCGGTCACCACGGCGTTGAATGAGGCGCCCAGGATGAAGGCCACAGCCAGATCGATCAGATTGCCGCGCATTAGGAAATCTCTGAATCCCTTCATGGGCATCAAGGTACTCCCGCCCGCGCGAATGCGCGCCATTCGGCCGCGCGGGTCCTAAAGCGCCGGTTCAGGCGTTGACGGCGGAGGTCTCCTCGAAGACATCCCAGAAGTGGTCGCGCAACTGGTTGCGAACGCCGTCTGAGAGGTCGTAGTCGCCCAGGTGGTGCGCCAAATCGACCAGCAGCGCGCGGTCGATCTCCGGTGGGATCGACGGCTTGGCCTTGATGACGTCGCCCTGCTCTTGGGCTGAGGCGCTGGCCACGAACGATTTGACCACCCCGCTGACCACCGAGTCGATGGCTTTGCTGGCCTGGCCGTTGCCCGGCGGGCCGTTGCCCGGCGGGCCGTTGTCCGGCGGGCCGCCGCCGGACAGCGCCGCCTGGTCGCCGGTCTGCGAGCGCCAGGCCAAGGCCGATTCTGAGGCCCTGGCCGGCGTCAGCAACTCGGGCGGCACCGGTGTGGCGGTGATCGACGGGCCGGGCTTTGGCGCCGAGAGCATCGGCAGGTGCGGGGGCGTCGGCACCGGAACGGGCCCGGCGCCGGCGCGGCGGGCGAGGTGCTGGACCATCACCGCCGCCGTCCGCGTGACCGCCTTGTCGAGGGCGTCCGGCGCGATCAGTTCGACGCCATCGGAGGCTCGCTGGAGGTGTTCGCTGACCCCGTGCGGATGCCCGTCCTTGTCCGGCACCGCCAGCACTATCACCTGCACGCCTTGAACTTGGGCCTCCTCGACCGCCTCGGTCAGGTCGTCGTCGCCGGAGATCAGGAAGAAGACGTCGATCGCGCCGTTGCGCGCTTGGGCCACCATGTCCAGGCCGATCCTCAGGTCGACGCCCTTTTGCTCGCCGTTGTGGCCCACCCGGCCGAGGCGCAGCTTGACCCGGGGCAGGGCGCCGATTTGCTGCTGGTACGCGTCCGGCACGGCGTTCTTGGCGGCGTCATACCAGTTCACACGCAGTAGCGGCACGCCTGAGATGTCTTCCGCCTGCCTGGTCAGACAGGCGATCAGTTTGCCGTAGTCCACGCGCACACCGGGCCGCAGCGAGGTCCCGGTCAATCGGGTCGCCACCGACGCCAGCAAGTAGCCGGCGTCCACGTAGAGAGAGCACTGAGATCGCATTATTACAATATGATAACGGTTCGGCGGGCACTCTGGCCAGTCCCAATTAACTCTGTAACATGGCTCTTTTCGTCCCGCCCCTCGATCAGCGTCAGCCACGCCCCAAGTCGATGCTCGAGCCCGGGATCGCCTCCAGCAAAGCCTTGGTGTAAGCCTGCTCCGGGCGCTCGAAGACGCGGTCGGTCGGCCCCTGCTCCACGATCCGCCCGCGCTCCATGACGTAGACCTCGTCCGCCATCTGGCGCACAACCGCCAAATCATGCGTGATGAACAGGTAAGTCAGCCCCAGGTCGCGCTGCAACTGCCCAAGCAACTCCAGGACCTGCGCCTGGACCAGCACGTCCAAAGCCGAGACGGCCTCATCCAGGACCACCATCTGCGGGTCGAGGGCCAGCGCCCGGGCCACCGCCACCCGCTGACGCTGCCCCCCGGACAACTCGTTCGGGTAGCGACGCATGGTCGCCGCCGGCAGCGCCACCTTGTCCAGCAGCTCCTTGACACGGGCTTCGCGCGATTGGTGGTTGCCGACGCGGTGCGTCCGCAACGGCTCCTCAATGATCCGGTAGATCGAATAAGCCGGATCGAGCGAGCCGTAGGGGTCCTGGAAAACCGGCTGCACCTTGGAACGGAACTCGAACAGTTGCCGCCGGCTCAGCCCGGCCGTGTCGACGCCGTCGAAGACAATCGACCCGCTGGTCGGCTCCAGCAGCGACAGCACCATGTTGGCGATGGTCGATTTGCCCGAGCCGGACTCCCCCACCAGCGCCGCCGTGGTGCCGCGCCGCACCGTCAGCGAGACGCCGTCCACCGCCTTGAAGTCGGTCCGCTGCCAGGGCCGTTTGCCGCGCAGCGGAAAGACCTTGGTGACGTCGCGCACTTCCAGCAGTTGAGCTTGCCCGATGCCGTCTGGCCCGGTCCCAGCGCCCGCCCCGCCGGTGACGGCCAGCACCTCAGCCCCGGCCGCCGTCTCCAAGCCCAATTCCTTGGCCTGTTGGATGCGCCGCGAGGCCAATGACGGGGCCGCCTCGACCAGCCGCTGCGTGTAAGGGTGGCGGGGGTTGGTCAAAACCTCCAGCGACGGGCCGGACTCGACCACCTTGCCCTTGTACATGACCACCAGGTCCTCCGCCCGCTCGGCCGCCAGCCCCAGGTCATGCGTGATCAAGAGCATGGCCGTGCCCAGTTCGCGGGTCAGCGTCCCCAAGTGGTCGAGGATTTGGCGCTGGACGGTGACGTCCAGCGCCGAGGTCGGCTCATCGGCGATCAGCAGCTTGGGGCGGGCCGCCAAAGCCATGGCGATCAAGGCCCGCTGGCGCATCCCCCCCGAAAACTCGTGCGGATACTGCCGGGCCCGCCGCGCGGCATCGGACAAACCGGCTTCTGACAGCAACCCGGCCACCCGGTCCGTGGCGCTGGTGCCGGTGACATGCTTGGCCGCCAAGGCGGCCGCGTCCTCCACCCCCAACCCCATGAGCAGGGCCTGGACCTCGATCCCGGTGGTGAACCCGACGATCAGCGCGTCCGCCAGGTCCTCGGCGGCGAACCCGCGCGCGGCCAACTCCGCCAGCAGCGCGTCGCGGCCCGTGGCCGACAGGTACAGCCGGCCCCGCGGCGTGTCGGGGATGTTGTCCTCGGCCGCCAGCGAGGCCAAGGCCTTGTAGGTCGAGCGCGAGGCGTCGATCCCGTTGGCGGCCAGCGCCTCGCGGATTTGGGCGCCCACGCGGTAGACCGGGTTGAGGTTCGACATCGGGTCCTGCGGCACCAGCCCAATCCCGCCTCCGCGCAGCGCCACCAGCGTCTTCTCGCTGGCGCCCGCCAGTTCGCGGCCCTCGAACCGGATCGAGCCGCCGGTCACGCGCCCGCCGGCGGGCAACAGCCCAATCACGGCGTGGGCGGTGGTCGATTTGCCGGAGCCAGACTCCCCGACGATGGCGAGTGACCGGCCCGCGTACAAGGCCAGCGACGCTCCCCGGACGGCGTGGACCTTGGAGGTCCGCGACTGGAAGGTGACCTCGAGGTCTCTGATCGCCAGCAGCGGCTCGGGGGCGCCGGCGGCGGAGGCGGGGGCGCCGGCGGCGGGTTGGGCGGTCATCGGCGGGCCTTCGGGTCGAGGGCGTCCTTGACGGCGTCGCCCAGCATGATGAAGGCCAGCACGGTGATGGCGAGCGCCCCGGCCGGCCAGAGCAGGACCTCCGGCGAATGGCGGAGCACGTCTTTGGCGGCGCCGATCTGCCAACCCCATGAGCGCATCGTGATCGGCAGGCCCAGGCCCAGGAAGGACAGGGTGGCCTCGGCCACAATGTAGGTCCCGAGCGAGACCGTGGCGGTCACGATCATCGGCGAGGCGGCGTTGGGCATGACGTGGCGCAACAGGATCTTGGTGCGGGACACCCCCAACGCCCGCGCCGCCGTCACGAAGTCGGCGCCGCGCACCGCCAGCACCGCCGAGCGGGTGATGCGGGCCATCTGCGGCCAGCCGAAGGCGGCCAGCACCACCACCACGCCCATGACGCCGGCCCGGTCACGCATCGACTGCAGGAAGACGATGGCGGCCAGGACCGTTGGGATGGCGAAGAAGATGTCGCCGACGCGCGAGAGGATGGCGTCGGCCCATTTGCCGTAGTACCCGGCGATCGCCCCGATGGCGCCGCCCAGGACCAGGACGCTGAGCATGGCCAAGACCCCGACCAGCACCGACGGCCGGGCGCCGTGGATGACGCGGGCGTAAATGTCGCAGCCTTGGAGGTCGAACCCGAAGGGATGGCCGGGCGCCGGGCCCTTCAACGAGTCGGCCAGATAGCAGGTGTTCATGTCGGCCTTCGAGAACAGCCCCGGGAACAGGGCCACAGCCAAGATCAGAACGATCAGCCCGGCCGAGACCAGGAACAGCGGACGGCGGCGCAGTTTGATCCAGGCGTCTTTCCAGAGGCTCGCCGGCGGGGTCGACTCGTCCAGGAGATCGACCTCGGCCAGTTCGACCTCGTCCGGGCCGGCGAAGAAATGCGTCGCCGGCGAGTGGGCGCCGGCCGCGCGCCTGCGCCGGTCAGGCTGGGCGGCTGGTGTCTCAGGCAAGGCGAATCCTCGGGTCAAGGGCGGCGTAAAGCAAGTCCACCACCAGGTTGGAGACTATGAAGACCACGACCAACAAGGTCACCATGGCGACCACCGTGGGCCCGTCGCCGCGCAGGATCGACTGGTAGACGGTGTTGCCCACGCCGGGCACGTTGAAAATGCCCTCGGTCACGATGGCGCCGCCCATCAGGGCGCCCAGATCGGCGCCCAAGAAGGTCACCACCGGGATGAGCGAGTTGCGCAGGATGTGCCGGCGCACCACGGCGCCGCGTTTCAGGCCTTTGGCCCTGGCCGTGCGCACATAATCGGCCATGGCGTTGTCCGCCACCGAGGTTCTGGTCAGGCGCAGGACATAGGCCATCGACACCGACGCCAACACCAATGCGGGCATGACGAAGGCCGTCCAGGCGCGGTTCGCGCCAACGGTTGTGGGGAACCAGCCGAGTTTGACGCCCAAGAGCGTCTGCAAGACAAAGCCCATCACGAAGGTCGGCACCGCGATCAGGAGCATCGAGAAGACCAGGGCCGTCGAGTCGAACAGTTTGCCGCGCCTGAGCCCGGCGAAGACGCCCACCGTGACGCCTATGACCGCCTCGAAGGCGATCGCCATCAACGCCAGCCTGACCGTCACCGGGTAGGCGGAGGCCACCACGTCCAGGACCGGGCGCCCGGAGAAGGAAGTGCCCAGGTCGCCGCTCAGCAGTCCCTTCAGGTAGAGCCAGTATTGCTCCAGGAAGGGCTTGTCGAGGTGGTATTCGGCCCGCAGGCGGTCGGCGATGGCGGGATTGTAGGGGCGGTCCCCGAACATGGCCTTGACCGGGTCGCCGGGCAGCAGAAAAACCATGACGTAGACCAACAGGGTCGCGCCGATGAACACGGGGATCATCTGGAGCAGCCTGCGGCCCACGTACCAGCCCAACTGCGGCCTCCTTCAGCGTTGCTCCGGGTGGCGCCCCGGCCGGGCGCCAGTGCTATTGATAGGTGGCTGGGCGGGCGCCGCCGCAGGTTCTTTGGCGGCGCCCGCCCCGGTGCCAACTGGTTACTTGGTCGTCACCTGGTACAGCAAAGGCACCTGGTTCCAACCGAAGATGACGTTGCCGACATTCTCCGAGTAACCGGCGGTGACGTTGGCGTACCACAGCGGGATGGCCGGCAGGTCCTCGAGCACCAGCTCCTGAGCCTGGTTGTAGTACTTGGCCGCCTCCGCCGGGGTTGCCTGGGCGAGGCCTTGGACCAGCAGATCATCGAACGTCTTGTTCGAGTAATCGGCGTCATTGGCCCCGCCGCCGGTGCCGTAGAGCGGCTGGAGATAGTTGTACAGCGACGGATAGTCAGCCTGCCAACCGGAACGGAACGGCGTCTGGATGGTGCGGTCCGTGATGGCCGTGCGCGACTCTTGGAAAGTCGGGTACGGCGCCGGCGCCGTCTCAACACCGAGCGTGTTGTGGATCGAGTTGAGCACCGCCTCAACCCAATCGGCGTGGCCGCCGTCGGCGTTGTAGGCGATCTGGAAGGTGCCCTCCCACGGCGAGATGGCGTCCGCCTGCGCCCACAGCTCCTTGGCCTTGGCCTCGTTGTACTCCAGGACCTCGTTGCCGGGGATGGAGTCCGAATAGCCGGGCATCACCGGTGAGGTGAAGTCCTTGGCCGGGGTGCGGGTGCCGGAGAAAATCGTCTCCGTGATGGCGGCGCGGTCAATGGCCATCGAGATGGCCTGGCGGCGGAGCTTGCCTTCCTCGCCGCCGAAGTGCGCCAACCGGTCCGGGACGGTGAAGGCCTGGAACGTGGCCGAGGCCTGGTTGACCGCCCGCTCGCCCAAGTCCTGCTCGAAGGTCTTGAAGTCTGGCACACTGTCCACAATGTCCAGTTGGCCGGACAGCAGGTCCTGGTAAGCGGCTTCGACAGTCTCATAGAAGACGAAGGTGATGCCGCCGTTTTGGGCCTTGCGCGGGCCGGTGTAATCCGGGTTGGCGACCAGGTCGATCTTGACGTTGTGCTCCCAGGCGTCATCGGAGGCCAGCTTGTACGGCCCGTTCGAAGCCGGCGCCTGACCAAAGGCCTCCATGTCGTCGAAGGCGCTGATCGGCATCGGATAATAGGCGCTGTAGCCGAGCCGGAGCGTGAAATCCGGGTCCGGGTTGGACAACTCCACCGTGAAGGTCAGATCATCGACCTTGACCAGTCCGGACAGCTCCTGCCCCTGGTCCGGGTCGGGGATCAGCTTGGCCGTGCCGTCCTCGTTCTTCTCCCCCGAGTCGATCATCTTGTTGACGTCTTCGTAGCCTTTGATCTCCACGAAGAAGCTGTTCTGGAGCTGGTCGTTCATGACGCTGGCCCCATAATTCCAAGCATTGATAAAGGAGTCGGCGTCCACCGGATCGCCGTTGGTGAATTTCTGGTCGGGTTTGAGTTTAATTGTCCAGTTGATTGTGTCTTCAGATTCGATCGATTCGGCCACGTCCAATTCGGTCGAGCCGTCCGCGGTGTAATAGGCGAGGCCCGAGAAAATCATGTCGAGGATCCAGCCGCCGCCAACTTCGTTGGTGTTAGTTGAGATGAGCGGGTTCTGCGGTTCGGTCCGGTTCACCTTGATGATGCCGGCGGACGCGTCCTTGCCGGCGTCGCCACCGTCGCCGCCGTCGCTATTGTTCGAGCAGGCGCCCAGGGCCAACGCCGCCGCCGCCAACGCGCCCACAACTGCCATTTTCCGTCGAGTTCCTAATCGGTTTTCAGCCACCATTCGACCTCCATATACAAGCTGAGCGGCGCGCGCTCTGATCGATGCCGCCCGCCGCAGTCGGGTACTGCCCCGGCGGGGAAGGCTCCCCGCCTTTGGCCGCGCCCGCGCCCCCATCAGGGGGCAGACGCAACCCAGTCAGATTAGACCGCCCGCCGGGCCAGGCCAAATCCGTCCCTGCCCCGGCCGCGCCCGGCGCCGGGGGCGACCAAGAGGTCAGACGTTGAAACGGAACCCGACCGCGTTCCGAACCGAACTTAGATGTCGGAGCGCCCCCGGACGCGGCGCGGCGCCGTCCCCGCGGCCAACCAACGTCGCCCGCCCCGGCGGCATCGGACAACGCCGGTCCGGGAGTGGTCAAATTGACCACTCAACGCGGTTTTAGCCCTTGAGTGGTCAATTTGACCACTCGCGCCGGGCCGCGCCCTGACGACCCCAAACCAGCGCGGCGGCCTGACCTGGCCAAACACGAAAACCCGGCCCGGCGGCATCGGGCAACGCCGGTCCGGGAGTGGTCAAATTGACCACTCAACGCGGTTTTGGCCCTGTCATGTCTCGGGACTTCGTGGATGGTTTCGTCTCATGAGTTCGTGGACGGTTGTGTCTCGTGGCTTCGTGGACATTTGTGTCTCATCGGTGGTTCGTTTTTTGGGGGGCCGCGCTGTTGGCGGGGCCTGGTGTTGGGCCGCGGGGCTGGGCAGGTCATCGGGTTGTGTTCAGCCGCAGTAGATGCCTTCGGTGTAGAGGTTGATCCTGGTTCGCCGGCTGGTCGTGGTTGGGCGGGGGATGATGCCGAGGGCGTCGCCGTCGGGGCCGAAGATCTCGAGGTGGTCGTCGGTGATGGACACGCGCATGGTTTGGCCTGCTTTGGCGCGTCCGACGTATATTTGGCAGTGGGCGATGGAGATGCGTCCGTCTTTCCCGACCGCGCGGTCGGCCATGGTCAGGGGGCCGACTTGGTAGGCGCCGTCGGGTTTGCGGCGTTTGGGTGTCGCGGGTCGCTGGTCGGTGGTGTCGGACGCGTCGAACAGGTCGGGTTGGGCCGGTGCGGGCAGGGGTGGCGGGTCGGCTTTCGGTGTGGCCGCGTAGGCTTCGGCGGGTGTTTGCAGGCCGGGGAGCTCTTGGTGGTGGCGGTGGTTGTTGTAGTGGTCGGCGAACTGGTCGAGGAGTTCGGCGAGCTGGTCTGGGGTGGTGATGGGACGGTGCGCTTCGAGGAATTGTTGGAGTGTGAGGTGGAGGCGTTCGTTTTTGCCTTGGGTGGTTGGTTTGGCGATCTGGCCTGAGATGGGTTTGACGCCGAATGCTTTGAGGTAGCGTTCCAATGGCGCGGTCTTCCCGCGTCTGGACTGGTTGAAGGCCGAGCCGTTGTCTGTCAGGAACCGGGCGGGAACACCATGGCGTTTGATCGCCTCGGAGACGACTTCGATGGATGTCTGGCCGTTCTCTGTGGTGTCGGTGGCCCATGCCAGGATCATCCGGGAGTGGTCGTCTTCGACTTGGTAGATGACTTGTTTGGTGTTCTTCTCGTCGTCGAGGCGCCATTCGACGCCGTCGAGTTGCCACATGTCGTTGGGTCGGGGATGGCAGAACCTTTTGTAGGAGGCCCTTGGCCGTTTCGCCGGTTGCGGGGTGACCATCCCGTTGCGGGCGAAGATCCGGGCGAGAGTGGCCCTTGAGGGCACGTCCTGGAACCCGGCGCGGATCAGGTGGCTGCGCACCGAGATGGGCCCGCAGTCCCAGCCGTCCTTTTTCAAGGCGGCGCGGGTCTCGACGGCTAGCCGCTCAAGGTCGGCGCTGGTCCTAGACGGCGCCGTCTTTGGGGCCCGCGAAGTGGGCGAGGGCGCCACACCAGGCTGGCCAAGGGCCCTGGCCCGGGCCCGGATCTTGTAGAACACCGACCGGGAGATGCTGTTCGCCTCGCAGAACCGCCGAACAGCGCCGCGCCGGGCGTTGCCAGCGTCGAAATCCACAATCGCTTTGCGTAGCCGCATGGGCACAGAATTTGAATCCATCCCCCCATGCCATCGCAACCGCCGGGCCAACGGCCGGACCGTCCACGAGGTGTTGAGACATAAATGTCCACAACACCGTCCACGATCCACGAGACACAACCATCCACGATCCCATGAGACACAACCGTCCACGATGCCATGAGACTTGACAAGGGTCAAAACTGCGTTGAGTGGTCAATTTGACCACTCCCCAGCTGGCGTTGTCCGATGCCGCCCGGCCAGGCCTCAGCGTTTCCGCAGGTCAGACAAGCGGCTGGGTACCGGGCCGCCCGGGGGCGGGCCGGGGCGAGTGGTCAAATTGACCACTCGAGGGCCAAAACCGCGTTGAGTGGTCAATTTGACCACTCCCGGACCGGGCTTGCCCGGCGCCGACCGGCCGGGTTCGTCGAGACCAACAATCTCGCGCCCGGATTCACCGAGGTCGACAGTTTCTGTTGAGGTTGGCGCTGGGGCGGGGGGCCGGGGGTGGTGTTGCCGGGGCAGTTGTGCCGGGGGACGGCTGCGGGCGCTGGAAGCGTCGATTCAATGGGACCGGTCGGAAGTGATCTGGGCCTGGCTCATTCCGGGGATCTCTGGGTGGGCTGGGGACTTCTAGGTGGGCTGGCGGACGATCACGCGCTGGGGCGGCTGCGAGTCGCCGTCGATGCGCCGGATCAGCAAGCCCGCGGCCGTGCGGCCCAACTCGCGGGCGGGCAGCGGCAGCGTGATGATGTCCGCCGGCGGCTCCATCCCGAACGGGAGATCGCCGATCACGGCCAGCGCCGGCGGCCGGGCTTGGTTCGGCGGGACGCGGTCGGGTTGGGCCTGGTCCGGCGGGCGGCCGTTCGGCGGGCGCCGCTGAGGCGGCGCCAAAGCGCCCAAATCCCCCAGTGCTCCCAAAGCGCCAAGCGCCCCAAGTGCCATGAGATTGTTGGCCACGACGACGGCATCGGGCGCGTCCTTGCTGGCGAGCAGCCCGGCCATGGCCTGCCGGCCGCCGCCGACGCGGTAATCGCCCCAAACGGTCAGCCCGGCCGTCGGGCGCCCGGCCGCGGCCATGGCGCTTTTCCAACCCGCCCGGCGGCGCGCGGCCGTGTAAACCGCGCGCGGCCCGCTGACGCAGGCGACACGCCTGCGCCCGGCCGCCAAAAGGGCGGCGGTGGCGGCCCTTCCCAACTCGAAATCATCCAACAGGGCGGCGTCGATCGGCCCCAAAGCGGGCCGATCCACCGCCACCACCGCCCGCCCAGCGCCGGTCAGGCCGGAGAAATCACTCTCGGCGGCGGCCGGGGCGACAATCACCCCAGCCATGCGCTCGCCCAGGGCGATGCCGACGTAGGCCGCCTCGCGGCGCGGGTCGTCATCGGAATTGCACAAAACCACCGAATAGCCGGCCCCCCGCGACTCGTCCTCGACCCCGCGGGCGATGGCTGTGAAGTGCGGATTCTCCACATCCGGGATGATCAGGGCGATGACCATGGCGTGCGGGCGGCGCAGCGACTGGGCCAGCCGGCTCGGGGTGTAGTCAAGCTCGTCCATGGCTGACCGCACCCGCGCCTCCGACTCCGGCCGCACCCGCCGCCCGCTGGAAACCCGGCTGACCGTGGCCGGGGAAACCCCGGCCAACCGCGCCACATCGTAAACAGTCGCCACAAACGCACCCTACCGCTAGCGCCCAAAGCCGCCCGTGCCCGCACCCGTTTGGGCGGCTGGGCAGGTTCGCCGCCGGCCCGAACAGATGGGCGGGAGCTGGCTGGCAGTGGCGAAGACTGGCACAATGGGCCGATGACGACGACGACGTTTCGGCGGGCGGCCGCGCTCACGGCCATGGCGGTCTTGCTGGCGGGATGCCTTCAAGTCCTCGACGCGGCCCGGCCCGCCTGGGCGTGCGCCTGCGGCGCCCCCGCTCCCGAGGTCAATCAACCGATGGGCGATGTCAGCATTGACCGCGAGTACGCGATCATCTCGGCGCGGGACGGGCGCGAGCAAATCGACATGCGCCTCAGCGTCGAGACCGTGGCCCAAGACACCGGCCTGATCTTTCCCACGCCGGCCCCGGCCACCGTCACCATGGGGGATGAGGCGGACTTCGAAGCCGTGGCCGAACAGATGATCCCCAAAGAGGTGGTCCGCGAGGACTGGTGGCGACTCATCCCGCCCCTGGGCGGAATGGCGGGCGGGCCAGACGGCAGCGCGGGGCAGCCAACCGTGCTGGACGATGTCCAACTGGGACCCCTGAGAGCAACTACCCTGGCGGCATCGGACGCTGACGGCCTGACCTCCTGGCTGGAGGAAAACGGCTTCGGCGTGCGCGAAGAAGTGGCTGGGCTGCTTGAGGGCTACGTGGCGAAAAACTGGTACTTCGTGGCGATCTCCCTGACCAACCCGGAGGGGCTGGGCGGCGACCTGGCGCCGCTCCGGTTCACCTTCGACCTGCCCGCCGGCGGCCTGACCTACCCGTTGGCGTTGTCGCAAGCGGCCAGGGTGACGCAAACCGTCAACCTGTATGTCTTCGGGGAACACCAGCACACCGTCAAATGGGCGCAGGCAGACGGCGAACCCGGCGCCCATGTTCCCCGCGACCGTTTGACGCCCGATGCCGGCGCGCATCCGGAATGGTCCGGACCGGTCGACCAGGCGGCCCTGGTCGACTATGGCCGCTGGATGACCGCTTTGACCCTCTATTTCTCCGATCCCGGCGAGCAGATCGTGGGCGACTTGGTCTTCCCTGAGGCGGACAGCGACCAGGAGGTCGGCACCAGCTATTTGGTGGTGCGCGAGGTCACCTTCATGGGCATCGGCGCGGGCTGGCCGCTCCTGGCCCTTTCCGTCCAATTGTCAGCGGCGGTGGTGTTCGGGAGTTGGGCGGCGATCGCCAAGGCGCGGCGGCGCCGTCAGGCCCAGGCCTATGGGAGCGGGGTTTCGGCGCCGCCTGGCGCCGGTCCGGGCTGAGCCCGGGTTGAGCCCGGCGGTCGCGGGTCGGTGGGCGGTCGCGGGCTGGTGGGCGGTGGCTGGGGGGCGGCCGTCTGGGGGGCGGGCAGTCCCGGCTGTCGACTTCGGCGCGCGATAGACTGCGCGTCATGGCCATCGCATCTCGACCGTTCGCACTGGTGTTCCGACTCGTGGCGGTGGTGCTGATCGTCACCGGATTGGCGCGCCTGATCGGGTTCTTCGGCCCCGGGCCCGGGCCGTCATGGTCGACCCTGGTCTTCTACACCACCCAAAGCAATGTCCTGTGCCTGATCTGGATGATCACCATGACCGTTGTGACGGTGCGGGCGATGGCGCGGGGCGCCACCGGCGGGGCAGGCGCCGATCAGCGGCCGAACTCGGTCCCGCGCCCCAGCCTGGTCCCGTGGCCGCGGCTGGGCGCGATGGTGATGATGGCCATCACCGTCACCATGTTGATCTACTTGGTGGTCCTGGCGCCGACCTTCTACGTCCAGGGCGACAGCGGCTACAAACCCTTCACCCTGACCGACGACCTGATCCACATCGTGACGCCGTGCCTGACGATCGCGGACTGGTTCCTGTTCGCGCCGAAGGGGCGGCTGCGCCTGTGGGACCCAGTCCTGTGGGCGATCCCGCCCTACACGTATCTGCTGTTCACAGTGGTGTGGCCGGCGCTCGGCGGCGACTTCGGAGATGGCAGACGCTATCCCTATCCGTTCTTGGACGTTCAGGAACTGGGCCTCGGCCGGGTGCTGTTGGGCCTGCTGGTCATGACCGTCGCCTTGGTAGCCTTCGGCTACCTGTTCGTGGCGGCGGACAAACTGGCGGGCCGCGCGGCCCGGAAGCGCGCCGCCTCCCGAGCCTGATCCGCGCAGCTTCCCGCGCCTGGCCGCGCAGCTTCCCGCGCCTGACCCGCGCGCCGGCCGCCGGCGCCCCGCCGGGTCGCCGCCGACTGCCATTCTGGTCGGGTCAGGGCTTGGCGGCGCCGAGCAACTCCTCCAGCAGGGCCTTCTTCTGCTTCTTGGCCAAACCG
>JAITJZ010000143.1 GCA_031278655.1 Bifidobacteriaceae bacterium | reverse complement strand
ACGGCACTATATGTTGATCGTAGCGAGCGAATATACTTCCATCCGCTAACCGTCAATAATATCACTAGGGTGACCATGAGGACTTTCGCGATGATGTCGCCGCGCCAGGCTATTTGCTGTTCCAGAAAGCTATTAATGGCGAAAAGGCTAAGCGCGAGCGTACCGAAGATCCATATCAGCGAAAGAATGGCGTAGCTCAGTAACACAAGGCGTTCTTCGGTGGAGCTAGCAATCCTCGCGAGGCTCCGGTCCGCGCGGAAAGGTGAGATGGTTCCTAGCAGGATGCCGAATGCCTTAGTGCGCATGTTTGGAATGCGCAATGCATCACTCGCTAGCCAGTAACCGTCCAAGCGCAGCAAGGGATTGAGATTCATCAAGATGCGGCCCAGAATGACATGACAGGAAACGAACACCGCGGCGCCGATCATGTCTGGCAGAACACCGGCCGCCCAGAGGAAGATGCCGGCGACGAGAACATAAGCCTCAACATACAAACCCCCAAGGTTGACTACGATCCGCTGGCGGACTCTTGGAAACCGCCAGGCATCAGATGTGTCCGCGTATGCGGCTGGTGCTAGCAGGTACAGTGACAGGCCCATGCGGTGAACAGCGCCGCCAAAACGCGCAACCGCCAAAGCGTGCCCGAACTCGTGTAGTACCGTGATCGCGGCCACGCACACGTAGACCAAGGGCCATACACCGATTCGGCCGAAGTCGAGGAGATCATCAATGTATCTAGTGGCGTTGTGACTGATCGCGAAACCGGCACCTACCAGGAGGCCGGCGAGTGCGACCAGGGCTGGGATGGAAAAGAGGACGTGCCCCACGGGCCGGAGCGCATTGACCACTCGGGAAGGGTCGACTTCAGCGATCTTGAGGAAGGCAATGTTGCGCCGCGTCGGGCCCCGGAGATGCGCGGGGGCGGCTCCTTCCGCCGCCACGTCTTCGAACAGCCCCATCGTCGCGGCCTGCGTCCTGACAAGATCGATGCCTTCCTGGCTCACGCCCAGATTCGCATCGACCAGTTGGCTGAGGATCTCTTCGTCACTGCGCACGCCGTCGAAGTGTTCTAGCACGGTGAGAGCCACGGTACTGAGGAGGAAGTGGCGGTTGGCTACGGGGTCGGAGACGGTTACTTTGCCGTCCTGCGCCACCCCAATCGCGAGGTTTGACCTTAGCTTCGGACGGGCCTGTGGGGTTTCGACCATGACGCGCGCCTCCTTACGAGAAGGGGTGTGGGTAGGGATTCAGGTTGGCGCGTACTGAGGCCGTAGCCAATCGGCCTCCGGCAGTGTAGAGGCGTTTGTGGCCCAGGTAGGGGTAACGGTGGTCGGCGTTGAGAGGAACTAACTCGGGCGCGAACACCTTGACGACGCATACACCTAGTTCGTGAACGTCGCGTGTGGTCAGGTCGACTGCGACGATATCCGAGACGTGGGGGCCGACCCGTCGCATGGCCTCGAACAGATCGGCCGAGGTCTGATTACGGAACTCGCCGTTGATGACGCGCTCGGTGCCGTCGCCGAGAAGGAAATCGAGCTGCGGATGTAGCTTCTCGTCCAGGTAAGTCCTTCCGTGGAAATCGAAGTCTGTGACGTTGCAGAAGGCATCGCCGGGCACCCAGTTGTCTGCATGAGAGTCCTCAAGTACGGTCCGCAATCGCTCGTACTCCGAGACTGACTCGCATAGCGCCTTGTCGCATGCACTGGCGTAGTCCATCTTGCATGACAAGCCAACGGCGATGACCGCACGGTCATGCGCGGGTCGGCGCAGGACGCAGCAGACGACCGGGATGCCGAGGTCGGAGGTTAGGTCTGTCATAGTCACTCGGCCACCACCCGATGCCTCGACGGCATTGACGCGATTGGCCAGCGCGCTTCCCGGTCGTGGCACCAGTACGGCGCCGGGTATGCGGTTCATCCAGGCCGTGACGAAAGCGTCGCGCTCGACCAATTCGAGGAGGCCGCCAAGGCATGCATCATCGCGCCGCCAAGCGGCCGACATTCCTGTAGAGAAGGAGTAGCCGAGTGTCTCCGCCGTAGTCGAGGGTCGATATGGCAGGTAGACCAGGGGGGCCGGAATGAAGCGCCCCCGGCCTGTGAGGAGCGAACGGCCCGCGGCCCAGTGGATGAGGGAGTTGCTGTCAACGGGCACGAACGGGAAGTCAGGTGCGGCGTACTGGTCGTCAGCAAAGCGCTGGATGCGCATGCCTACCGACCAGACAGGCGAAGACACGTCGGGCTCGGCGAGGGTCAACGAGGCATAGTCTGCAAAGGCGGCGCAGTAGCGTTCCAGCGCCTCGAAGGTGACCCGAGCGACCGCTCCCTCGACATCCCATGCACTTGCGCCTGGATTCGCGATGTCGCCGCCGGTGGGTAGGGCTCCGTAGCGGGCCGGGGCAGCGGAGAAGTGGTGGTAGGGGACCTGTCCCCCTGTGTGCTCGATCAGATGAGCCATTCTGAGGATGCCGGTGCGGGGCGACACCAGGCGTTTCAGTAAGGATTGGGCTCGGTCGAAGGAGGACAGACTATTGCTACTCATGATGCTGGATTGCCTTCGGGATCACAGCCGCTACTCCTGGGCCCCACAAGGAAGGCCAGTTGCGCAGGTTCTTCCACCGAGTTGACACCGAGGAAACGTGAGAGTTCGTCATCGTAGATTCCCCCGACCACGCAGGTATCCAGATCCAGGGCCGTCCCAGCCAGATACAGAGACTGGGTGAGGGCTCCGCAGTCGTATAAGGCGAATCTGTAGCCACGGTGGAGGTACTTGGCCATAGTTCGTTTGAGCACACTGGTCATAATAACTGCACCTAACTCCTGCCACTTGCCTTAGTACCCATTTGCGGCCAGGGCGTCGAGGATCGCTTGAGCGCCGGGGGGAACTGCGGGAGGCACGGTGAGGCTCCCCCCGCCGACTTCGATTACGGCAGATCGGACTTGGCGCAGCGTGGTGACCAGCCGTTTGATGCTCACCCCGGCCGCGGCCTCAAGATGCCGGGAGACCGCCAGGGCCGCGAACACGGTCGTCAGGTGCGCCTCGATGGAGTCCTCGAGGTGGTGGAATATGGGTCTGGCCCGCAGGTCGCTCTTCGCCATCCTGAAGGACCGTTCGACCTCGTAGAGCTGGTGGTAGGCGCCGACCACCTCCAGGGCGGGCATTTGCTCGACGGAAAGGCTGGTGACGTACCCTTTCAGGCCGGCCAGGCGCCGCGCCCGGTCGATCAGCGCCTGGTTGAGGCCCATCTCCGCGCCGTCCACCTTGAGGAATCTGGCGTTGCGCATCTCCAGGTCGCCGGACGCGATCTTCCCGGCCCGCTCGATCTGCTTGTTGATCGCGTGGTCGTCGCGCTTGTGGCGTTTGAACGAGTAGTGCCACACCACGCGCCTGGTCTTGGCGTCCTTGCCCCGGCCCATCCGCCGCGACGCCTCGACAGTGGCGCCGTCCGGAAAGTAGTCGCCGTGTTGGGCGAAATGGGCGGCCAGGTCGTCGGCGGCCTTGGTCTGCTTCGACCCGACGATGAACCCGAACCCGGCTCCCTCGAGGGCGTCCAGGTTGTCGGCGGACAGCATCGCGGCGTCCGCGACCACAACCATCCCCTCTGTCCCGGTCCGCTCGCGGTAGCCCTTCAACACCGGCAGGATCGTCCGCACCTCGCCCTTGTTCCCCGGGAACAGGTGGACCTCCAACGGGAACCCGCCCGGGTCGACCAGCAGCCCGACCTGGACCTGCGGCCCCGGGCGGTGCTCCTTGCCGCGCCCGGCCCTGCGCACCTTGTCCTCGGCGTCGGAGGTGTACCACAAAGTTTATGCCGAGGTGTCGGGTATGCCGACTGGTTGGGTTCTGGGCCTGTTCGGGGGCGGGGACCTGGGCTGAAACGTCGGCATAATCACAGGTGGGACGATCCTTCGAATGGTCAATCTATTCGAAGGAGGCCCCAGTGGCGACAAGGAAACACGTTGAAGGAATAGACCCTTTCTTGGTCGGGGGACGCCGACCTGTCCCGTCAGGCCCGCTGGCCCCCGGGGTCCTGGCGGAATTGCGCCGGTGGTGCGCGGCGGAGGGATACGCGGCCGGCACGATCCAGCAGATCGAGAGCACGGTTGAGAGGCTGAGCCGGTGGATGGAGCGGCGCGGCGTCGGCGTCGGCGGCGTCGGCGACGCTTTGATCCGGCAGTTCGCTGCTTCTTACGGACCTGACACCCCTGGGCGGGGGATGGTCTTGAGCAGGGTGCCCGCCGTGCGGCGGTTCTTCTCGGACCGCGGCCGTCCCGCGCTGCCGGCCGCGGACCCGGCCGCGGTCGGCGCCGCGGAACTCGAACTGGACGAGTGGTGCGCGTGGCTGCGCGATCAGGGGGGTATCACCGACGGCACCGCGGTCAACCGGCGCGGTTGGGCGGCCGGTTTCGTGGTCGGGCTGGCCGGTGACGGCCAGGCGGGTTGGGACCGGGTCGATTTGGCGATGGTGAACGCGTACGTGGCGGGACGCGGACGGGGGTATTCCGCGGCGTCGTGCTCGCTGCTGGTCACCGCCGTCAGGTCCTTGCTGCGGTGGGCTTTGGCTAGCGGCCGCGTCGAGACCGACCTGACCGGCGGGATTCTGCGGGCGCCTGCCACCCGCGCGGCCTTGCCCCGCGGCGTGGCCCAGATCCAGGTCGACGCGCTGCTGGCGGCCACCGATCCGGCGACCAGGGTCGGGGTTCGGGACCGCGCCGTGATCACGATGTTGGCGCGCCTGGGTTTGCGCGCCGGAGAGGTGGCCGGCCTCGCCCTGGACGACATCGACTGGGCCGCCGGCCGCCTGACCGTGGTCGGCAAGGGGCAACGCCGGTTGACGCTGCCGCTGCCCGTAGACGTCGGCGAGGCGCTTGTGGCCTGGTTGGCAGTCCGGCCCGCCGACGCCCAGGACCGGTCCGTGTTCACCAGGCTGAGAGCGCCGCTGAGGAAGCTCACACCGGCTGGCGTCTCCGACATCGTGGTCCACAGTTCCGAGCGGGCCGGGCTCTCCCCGATACGCGCGCACCGGTTGCGGCACACGGCCGCGATGAACACGATCGCGGCCGGCGGCTCGCTGATCGAGGCGCAAGAGCTCCTGGGCCACCAGTCCGCTGAAACCACGCGGGTCTACGCCAGGACGGACCTGGCGTCGCTGAGGGCCCTGGCGGTCCCATTCGGGAAGGTGCCGCGATGAGCCTGCGCATCGAACTCCGAACCTACCTAGACACCCGCCGCGCCCTCGGATACAAACTGGTCGCGACTGAATACCTGGTCGGCCAGTTCTGCGACTGGCTTGCCGTTCGCGGCAAGACCGACGGCTTCACGATCGAAGACGCCGTGGCGTGGGCGCGGGCGCCCACGGACGCCAAACCGGTGTGGTGGTCCCACCGGCTGACGGTGCTGCGGCCTTTCGCCGCTTATCTCAACGCTGCCGGCCGAGACGTGCCGGCGATCCCCCGGAACCTGCTGCCGGCGGTCACGACGCGGGCGGCGCCGTTCATCTACTCCCAAACCGACCTCGACTCGCTGCTGGCCGCCTGCCCGGCCGTGTTCCAGGACCCGAGGGTTGCCGCCACCATGCGGGTCATCGTCGGGCTGCTCGCCGCCACGGGGATGAGGATCGGCGAGGCGCTGCACCTGATGGTCGCAGACCTAGACGCCGACAACAACGTCATCTTGGTGCGGGGCCGGAAAACACCGCTGGACCGGCTCGTGCCTATCGACCCGACCACCACCGCAGCCATCCTCGACTACCTCGCCATGCCCGAACGCGCCGCCACACGTCCCGACCCGGCCGGTCCCGTCTTCGTCAGCTACAAAGGCGCCGGCTTCACAGTCAACACGATCGAGCAGCACTATCGGCGCCTCACCCGCGCCGCCGGGATCACCCCCCGAGGACGCGCCCGGCCGCGCCTACACGACTGGCGCCATGTGTTCCCCACCGCGCACATGGCCGCCGCCTACCGGAACAACACCGACCCGGCGCGAACCCTCGGGCTGCTCGCGACCTGGCTCGGCCACACACACATCGCCGACACCTACTGGTACCTGAGCGCCACCCCGCAGCTCATGGCCCTGGCCGCCCAACGCCTAGAACACTCCGACTCCACCAAAGGACAACTATGAACACCCTGGCCACAGCTCTGCAACGCTACTTCGCCGTTTACGCCCGCACCCAACGCGACTTGTCAGACAACACCATCGGCGCATACCGCGACACCTGGCGCTTGCTGATCAAACACCTCGCCGCGGCCAGCGGGAAACCAGCCAGCGCCATCGACTTCGACATCCTTGACGCCGGCCACGTCACCGCGTTCCTCGACCACCTCGAACGCGACCGCGGCAACAGCGCCTCGACGCGCAACACCAGGTTGACCGCGATCCGCGCCGTCCTCACCCACGCCCAGTCAGATCTCCCAGAGCATTCGGCCACGATCACCCGGATACTCGCGATCCCGCGCAAACGCCACCCCAAGCCAATCCTGGAATTCCTCAACCGGGACGAAACCGACGCCCTGCTCGCCGCCCCCGACCGGACCACATGGACCGGCCGGCGCGATCACGTGCTCCTCGCGCTGGCCATCCAAACAGGGCTGCGGATCAGCGAACTCCGCTCGTTGACGACCGCCGACATCCACCTCGGCGGCGCGCCGCACGTCACCTGCCTCGGCAAGGGCCGCCGGCGCAGAGCGACCCCCCTGACCAAACTGACCGCCAACATCATGGGCGCTTACCTCGCAGAACGCGCCACCAAACCCGGAACCGCCCTATTCAACGGCCCCCGCGGACAACACCTCTCCCGCGACGCGATCGAACACCGCCTCGCGAAACACCTCACCAAAGCCGCAGCCACCTGCCCGAGCATCGGCGAAAAGAACATCACTATGCACGCCCTGCGGCACACCGCCGCCATGAACCTCCTCGCCGAAGGAGTCGACATCGCCGTGATCGCGATGTGGCTCGGCCATCAGAACACCCACTCCACCGACGCCTACCTCCACGCCGACATGACCATCAAACAAGCCGCCATCGACCGGACACGGCCCCCGAACACCAAGCCCGGAACCTACCAACCGCAACCCGACATCCTCGACTGGCTCTCCCACCTGTGATTATGCCGACGTTTCAGCCCAGGTCCCCGCCCCCGAACAGGCCCAGAACCCAACCAGTCGGCATACCCGACACCTCGGCATAAACTTTGGAATGCCGACGTCGGCATTCAAGGTTGGTGGCGTCATACAACACCATGGCGGGCCTCCCTCCCCGCGACACCCACCGGTCGCACGCCCCCGACAGGGCGCCCCGGTAGTCGCGGTCCACGCAGCGCCGCAGCATCCGGAACACCGTCCGCTCAGACATCCCCGGAGCCCCGACCTCGGCCAGCACCCGCAAAGCCCCCGCCTTCGACGTCGCCTCAACCACCCTGGCCAACGCGATCCCCGCGAACGCCCGGTCCGGGACCGCGGTCGCGAAACCGAGCCTCTCCCACGCGCCCTCCAACACCCGCCACAATGCGTCGGCGCTGGTAGACGCCACCCTCGCGCCCCCCGCGACCAGCGGAGGCCGGCCCGGCCCAGGCCCTGCCGCCAGCAGCGGGCCGCCCCGGCCCGTCCAGTCCGCGACGTCCCCCATCGACGGCGCCGTCCGCGGCAAAGGGCCCAGATCAAACGCGTCTTGGCCCGGGCTCAGCCGCCCGTTCGCGGCCTCGACCAGAAGCGCCAGCTCCGCGTCGCAGTGGGCCGACCCCACGTGCTCGACCTCCACCACCGCGCCGCGGGACTTGCGCACCAGCTGGACCGCGACCGCGCCCGAAGCGGTCCTGGTCTTGCGCACCCGCCACTGGCCCACCAAGCCAGGCTACCGCCCCAATATTAGTACCCAATTCGCGCCTGCGCCCCGGCAAACCCCCAGGCCACAGCCCCGCCAACCAGCTAATCACGAAAGGTGGCAGGAGTTAGGTCCAACCAGGCCATCAGGGCCGGGGCGGCGGCCGCCTGGGCGGCAGCCGACCAAGGCGTCATCATCGAGCGCCAATCGATCCCGTCAGAGTTCTTCTGACCGGACCCCGCCGGAGTTG
>JAITJZ010000140.1 GCA_031278655.1 Bifidobacteriaceae bacterium | reverse complement strand
CCGCGCCCCCCGCGCCCGCCGCGCCCCAGCGCCCCCCGCGCCCGCGCGCCCCCCCGCGCCCGCCGCGCCCGCCGCGCCCCCCGCGCCCGCCGCCCCATCCGCGCCCGCGCGCCTGCGCGCCCCCCGCGCCCGCCGCGCCGGAGGGCCCGAGTTTGGGCGGGCCGCCCATGTCGCGCGACCCCGGCGGCGCGACCTCTAATAGGCTGAAGGTTATGCCTGACGTGATGGGGGCACTGGGCCGCCTGGTCCTGGGGCGTCCGACCCCTGAGTTCGCCCCGAGGGCGAAACCGCGCCCGCTGCGCATCCGGCGGGCGCTGCCCCTGCTGGCGCCGGACGCGCTCAGCTCGGTCGCCTACGCGCCGGATGAGATTCTGCTGACGCTGGCGGCCGCCGGGATGGTCGGGATCAACCTGTCGCCGTGGGTGGGGCTGGCCATCGCCGGCGTCATGGCGGTGGTGATCGCCTCCTACCGCCAGACGATCAAGGAGTACCCAGAGGGCGGCGGCGACTACGCCGTCGCCAAGCAGAACCTCGGCTCGGCGGCGGGCGGACTGGTGGGCGGCGCGGCCATGGTCGACTCGCTGCTGACCGTGGCGGTGTCGGTGTCATGCGGTGCGCAGTACCTGGCGGCCATCATCCCGGCCCTCGAGGGCCACACCAAACCGGTCGCCGTCGCCCTGGTGGCGCTGATCACGCTGGCCTCCCTGCGGGGGCTGAAAGCCCTGGACAACACGGTCATCCTGGCGGTTTACGCCTTCCTCGGGGCGCTGGCGGTGACCGCCCTGGTGGGCGGGGTCCAGGCGCTGACCGGAACGCTCGGCCAAGGGCCGATGGCCGACCTCGAACTGGTCCCCGGGCGCGGCTTCGAACACGGCTTGACCGCGCTGGGCGCGGCCTTCCTGGCCCTGCGGGCGTTCTCGTCCGGGGCCGTGGCCCTGACCGGCGTGCAGACCATCGCCACCGGCGTGCAGCGCTTCCGGGACCCCAAGTCGCGCAGCGCCGCCCGCTCGCTGACATTCCTGGGCGTCGCCTGCGCCGGGCTGTTGCTCGGCACCCTGGCCCTGGCGCGCCAGACCGGCGCGCTGGTCGTGGCCAACCCCGCCGCCGATTTGCGCCTGGCCTCGGGGCAGGCGGTGGCGCCCGACTTCCACCAGGACCCGATCTGGGCGCAGATCGCCCAAACGGTCTTCGCCGGCGCGCGGCCGGTCTACGTGATCGTCATAGCGCTGGTCGGCTGGCTGCTGATCCTGGCCGCCTCGAACGCCTTCCGCTGGGTGCCGGCCCTGATGTCGATGCTGGCCCAGGACGAGTTCCTGCCGAAACAGTTCTACCGGCGCTCTGACCGGCGGGTCGCCGCCCACGGGATCGTCACCCTGGGGATCGGCTCGTCGGCCCTGATCTGGCTGATGGGCGCGTCGGTGACGCGCCTGATCCAGTTGTACATCGTGGGCGTTTTCCTGTCCTTCACCCTTTCGCAACTCGGCATGCTGCGGCACTGGAACGCGAAACTGCCGCTGGCCAAAACCGCCCCCGAGCGCCGCCGCATGATCGGCTCCCGGGCGGTCAACGGCATCGGGCTCGCCTTGACGGCCGTGGCGCTGGCAATAGTGGTCATCACCAAATTCACCCACGGCGCCTGGATATCGCTGGGGCTGGTCGGCGCGGCCTTTTGGACCATGCTGTCGATCCGGCGCCACTACCGGCAGGTCGCGGCCGAGCTGAAACTGCCCAAGGACGACCGCGCCGACCTTGGCCTGCCCTCCCGTGTCCACGGGATTGTGCTGGTCAGCGCCATGAACCGGGCGACGGTGCGGGCGCTGGCCTACGCCCGCGCGACCCGTCCGGCCACCCTTGAGGCCCTGACGGTGGCGGTCGACATGGCCCGCGTCTGGGAACTGAGGCGGGCGTGGGACCGCGTCGACGTGCCGGTGACGCTGCGGGTCCTGGACTCGCCGCGGCGCGAGATCACCCGCCCGCTGATCGATCACATCACCGCCCTGCGCCGCCGCGCCCCGCGCGACATGGTGGTCCTCTACATCCCCGAGAAGGTGGTCCGGCACTGGTGGGAACGCTGGTTGCACAACCGTTCGGCGGCGCGCCTGACCTCGCGCCTGCGCCACGTCCCCGGCGTGGTGGTGGCGAGCGTGCCTTGGCAGCTTGACCCGCCCGGCCAGCTCGGCCGGGGTTCGCGGCCCGGGCGGCGGGTTTTCGGCGCCCCGGCGGACGGGTCGGGAGACGGAGCCGCCGATGCCGTCCGCTGATTCCCGCTCGCCCGGCGCCCCGCCTGACGTCGCCCCCGCCGCCGGGACGGCCCCGCCCAGCCTGATCGAATTGACGGCCGGGCCCTGGGGCAACGGCGGCATCTGCGCGTGCCGCCGCCCGGACGGGCCGGTGGTGCTGTTGAGCGGGGCCATCCCCGGCGAGCGTGTCACCGCCGAGGTCACCGCCGTCACCCGCTCGTACTGGCGGGCGCGTGTGACGCGGGTCTTGGAGGCGTCGCCGGATCGGGTCGAACCGGCCTGGCCCCTGGGGCTCGAACTCGGCGCCGCCGACTGGCTGCACATCGCCCCGGCGGCGGCCCGCGCCGCCAAGGCGGAGGTCGTCAGCGGCGTCTTGGGGCACGCCATCGGCGGCGAGTTCCCGCTGGTGGTCGAGCCTGTCGGCGACGGCGGCCCGCTCGGCTGGCGGACCAAGGTCGAGCTGGCCGTGGACGGCGAGGGCCGCGCCGGCATGTTCGCCGCCGGCTCGAACCGGCACCAGGCCCTGACCGCCATGCCGCTGGCCGTGCCGGCCATCGCCGAGCTGGGGCTGTTCGACCGGAGTTGGCCGCCCGGCGCGCGGCTGACGGCCGTGGCGCCTTCCGCCGGGGACGCCTTTTGGGTGTCCGATGCCGTCCGGTCGTCCCGCGTTCGCCGTGAGGTGGTGCGCGCGGCCGGCCGGGCGCACCGCTACGAACTGGCGGCCCGGGGCTTTTGGCAGGTGCATGCGGCGGCGCCGGCGGCGCTGGTCGAAGCCGCGCTGGCGGCCTTGCGGCCGGGCGGCGGCGAGGTCGTCTGGGACTTGTACGCCGGGGCCGGGCTGTTCACTCTGCCGCTGGCGGCGGCCGGGGCGCGGGTCTGCGCCGTCGAGGCTTCGCGTCAGGCGGTCAAGGACCTGCGTTCCAATGTCAGACGGGCCGGCCTGGACTTGCTGGCGGTCGCGGACGCGTCGGTGGCCAAGGCGCTGCGCGCCGGCCTGGGCGAGGCCCGCCCGCGGGCGGTCTTGTTGGACCCGCCGCGCGCGGGCGCCGGGCGCGAGGTCATGCGGGCGGTGGCGGCGGCCCGCCCCCGGCGGATCGCCTACCTGGCCTGCGAGCCGTCCGCGCTGGCCCGCGACTTGGCCGCCCTGCTGGCGGCCGGCTACCGCCTGACCGGACTGCGGGCCTTCGACATCTTCCCCGGCACCCACCACATCGAAGTCCTGGCCACCGCCACCCTTCCCCGCTAAACCCCGCCCGCTGCCTCTGACACTTGTGGATTGTGCTGGCCGGGGACGGCGAGGGCGGGGCGGTCGGTACGATGGGCCATCGTGATCGCCGTGTCGGGAGTCGAGTTGCGGGCTGGGGCCGAGCTGCTGCTGCGGCCGACCAGCTGCCGGGTGGGTCCCGGGGACCGGATTGGGCTGGTCGGCCGCAACGGCGCCGGCAAGACCACGCTGATGCGAGTCTTGGCCGGCGAGCGCGCCCCGGCGGGCGGGCGGGTCGAGCGCCAAGGCAGCGTCGGTTATCTGCCGCAGGACCCCGCCGAAGGCGGCCCGGCCATCACCGCCCGGGACCGAATCTTGTCCTCGCGCGGGCTGGACCGCCTGGTCAAACGGATGGACGCGGCCGGTCAGGCGATGACCAGCGCCGATCCGGACGAGATGAACCGGGGCATTGAGCAGTACGCCAAACTCGAGACTCGGTTCATGGCCGCCGGCGGCTACGGCGCCCAGGCCGAGGCGGCGCGCATCGCCGCCAACCTGGGCTTGGACTCCAGGGCCCTCGGCCAGGAGTTGGCCACCCTCTCGGGCGGCCAGCGCCGCCGCGTCGAACTGGCGCGCATCTTGTTCCAAGGCGCCGACGTGCTGCTGCTGGACGAGCCGACCAACCACCTGGACCAGGATTCGGTCCGCTGGCTGCGCGATTTTCTGCGCGCCTACGGCGGCGGCTTCATGGTCATCTCCCATGACGCCGCCCTCCTGGCCGAGACCGTCACCAAGGTTTTCCACCTCGACGCCAGGCGCCAAGAGCTTGACCAATACAACCTCGGCTGGGCGGCCTACCTGGAACAGCGCGAGACCGATGAGCGCCGCCGGCGGCGCGAGCGGGCCAACGCCGAGAAGAAGGCGGCCGCCCTGACCGCCCAGGCCAACAAGATGCGCGCCAAAGCGACCAAGGCGGTCGCCGCCCAGAACATGCTGCGGCGCGCCGAGCGGCTGATGTCCACCAGCCAAGCCCGGGCCGCCCAAGACAAAGTGGCGGCCATCCGCTTTCCCGACCCGGCGGCATCGGGCAAGGTGCCTTTGGAAGCCGAAGGTCTGAGCAAGTCCTACGGCTCCCAAGAGGTCTTCACCGACGTCGACCTTGCCATCGACCGGGGCTCGCGGGTGGTGGTGCTGGGGCTCAACGGCGCCGGCAAGACCACCATGCTGCGCCTGCTGGCCGGCCTCGAGCCGCCCGACACGGGCCGGGTGGTCCCCGGCCACGGCCTGAAGCTGGGCTATTACGCGCAGGAGCACGAGACCCTCGACCTGGAGCGGACGGTGCTGGAAAACATGGCGGCGGCGGCGCCGGACCTGGACACCACCGAGGCGCGCAAGATCCTGGGGTCGTTCCTGTTCTCCGGGGACGCTGTGATGAAGCCCGCAAGCGTGCTCTCCGGCGGCGAGAAGACGCGGCTGGCGCTGGCGATCTTGGTGGTCTCGGCCGCCAATGTGCTGCTCCTGGACGAGCCGACGAACAACCTCGATCCGGCCTCGCGCGCTGAGATCCTGGCCGCGCTGGCCAAGGTCAAGGCGGCGGTGGTGTTGGTCAGCCACGACGCGGAGGCGGTCCGCGCGCTCGACCCGGAACGGGTCTTGCTGCTGCCGGACGGCGATGAGGACATGTGGTCGGCGGACTACGAGGACCTGATCGAACTGGCCTGAGCCCGCGCCGGCGGTCATCGACCTGGCCGGGGCGCTTGTTCTGGCCATGGCCGGGAACATCGGCTTTAGAGGGCGCCGCCCTGGGGGAATCGCGCCGGTCCGCTTGGAGCGAATCCACAAAGAATCGCGGCCAGCCTGGTTGACGACCAGCCCGAACGCGGTGGCCGCCAGGAGATAACCTCCAAGGGTGCCACGACATGTCTTCATCACCGGCGCCAGCCGGGGGATTGGCCGGGCGGTCGCCCAAGCCTTCTTCGACCTTGGCGACAACGTCGCCACCGCGGACCGGGCGGGGAGCGGCCCCGGCATTGAAGACCCCCGGGTCATGGCCCTGAAGGCCGATGTCGCCTCGACGGCCGAGGTCGCCGCCGCCTTCGACCAGGCCGAGGCGGCCTTCGGCAAGGTGGAAGTGCTGGTCGCGGTCGCGGGCGTGGTCAAGGACCAGCTTCTGCTGCGCCTCACGGACGCCGATTTCGCCGGGGTGGTGGACACGAACCTCGGCGGCGCCTTCCGCTGCGTGCGCCGGGCCGTGCGCTCGATGGCCCCGACCAGGCGCGGGTCGATCATCCTGATCGGGTCGGTGGTGGGCGCCATCGGCGGCGTTGGCCAGGCTAATTACGCGGCCTCCAAGGCCGGGTTGGTCGGCCTGGCGCGCTCGGCCGCCCGCGAGTTGGGCCCGCGCGGGGTCACCGCCAACGTCATCGCGCCGGGTTTCATCGAGACCGACATGACGGCCGCGCTGCCGGCCGCCACCCGCGAGGCGTACCGGGCGCGGATTCCAGCGGGCCGGTTTGGGCAGGCGCACGATGTCGCCGCCGCCGCCGTCTTCCTGGCCTCGGCTCCGTACATCACCGGCGCCGTCATTCCCGTTGACGGCGGCCTGGGCATGGGCCACTGAGGCCCGGCTCAAGAATGCGACCGAACGCGACCGAACGCGACCGAACCCGACCGAACGCGAAGACAGCCGAAGAAAACCCAAGCAAACCCCGGAGGAAACCGCCATGGCGTTGCTCGAAGGAAAGACACTGCTGGTCACCGGCGTGCTGACGGACCGCTCAATCGCCTTCGAGGTCGCCCGGATCGCCCAGCGCGAGGGCGCCCAGGTGATCCTGACTGCCTTCGGCAAAGGCGCGCGCCTGACAGCCGCCACCGCCCGGCGCCTGCCAGATGCGGCGCCGATCGAGCCGCTGGACGTGACCGACCAAGGCGACTTGGACACGCTGGCGGAACGCCTGGCGGCGCACACCGACAGGCTCGACGGCGTTGTCCACTCGATCGGCTTCGCCTCGGGGCGGATCATGGGCGGCAACTTCTTAGGCGCGGACTGGGAAGACGTGGCGACCTCGCTGAAGACGTCGGCTTTCTCGCTTAAGTCGCTGGCCGTGGCCGCGGCGCCGCTGCTGGTCAGGGGCGGGTCGGTGGTCGGGCTGACCTTTGACGCCCGCTACGCCTGGCCTGTCTATGACTGGATGGGGGTCTCGAAGGCGGCCTTTGAGGCGGTGGCCCGCTACCTGGCACGCGACCTGGGACCGTCCGGCGTGCGCGTCAACCTGGTCAGCGCCGGCCCGCTGAAGACGGTGGCGGCGACTTCGATCCCCGGTTTTGACCAGATGGAGGGCCGCTGGGCGGACCGCGCGCCGCTCGGCTGGGACTCGTCCGACCCGGCGCCGGCCGCCCGCGCGGTGGTGGCCTTGCTGTCCGATTTCTTCCCGGCCACCACCGGCGAGGTTGTCCACGTCGACGGCGGCGCGCACGTCATGGGCCAGTGATCCGGCCGCCGCGGGGGCAGCGGTCGCCCCGCGCCCGCCGGCGAATCGCGCGCGCCGGACGGACCAGGGGCTCCGGGGAATCTAGAATCGGGTCATGGAACGGACCTTGATGCTGGTGCGGCACGCCAAGGCGGGCGGCGGAGACGGCGGCGGCGACGCGGAGCGGGCGCTGAGCGAACTGGGCTATGAGCAGTGCCGGGTGGTCGCCCGCGAGATGAGTTCGATGGGCCTGAACCCGGAGGTCGCGCTGGTCTCGACGGCGCGCCGGGCGAAGCAGACCTTCAACGCCATGGCCGCGGCCGCCGCTTGGTCGATCGAGCCGGAGTTGGTGACCAGCCTCTACAGCGGCTATGTCGAGGAAATGCTGGCGGCCGTCCGCGCCGCCCCGGACACCTGTTCAAGGCTGATGGTTGTGGGCCACGAGCCGACGACTTCCGCGACCGCCTACAAGTTGGCCGGCTCGGGTTCGACGCCCGATGCCGTCACCCGGGTCAGGCGCGGGCTCCCGACCGCCGGTGTGGCCGTCATCCAGGTCGATGGGCCGTGGGACTCGGTCGGCCTCCAGCCGACCATTCTGCGCTGGTTGCTGACCCCCCTGGCCTGAGCCGGCCAACCCGGCCCAACCCGGCCCAACCCGGCCAACCCGGCCAACCCGGCCGCCCCGGCCAACCCGGCCGAGCCCGCCCCTCAGGCGCCGGCGGGCCGGATGACGAAGCCGGTGCGCAGTTTCGGTGTGAAGAAGGTTGACTTCGGCGGCATCAGCAGGCCCTCGCGGGCGGTGCGGCGAATCTCGGCCAAGCTGGTCGGGCGGATCAGCACGCCCGCCGTCTGGTCCTTGACCGCTTCCAGCATCTCCGCCAAACCGTGCTGGTAGGAGACCTGCAGCTGGGCGCCTTGAGCGGCGACCGGGGCCAAGGCGTGCTCTAAATAGGCGCCGTCGAGGGCGCGCACGCCGTCAAAGGCGCCGCTCTTGGGGATCAGCCATTCGGCCGAGCCGTCCGGGCGCACCAGCACCAGCCGACCGTCCGCGACCATCTGCTTCAAGGTTGCCGGCGTCACCTCGGCCAGCGGCGCGAGGTCGAACGAGGCCGCCAGCGCGGCGCGCAAATGATCGAAGCAGATGCCGGAATAGAGCCGGTGGATGGCTTCGATCGAAAGCTGCTCCGGGGCCAACTCGCCGACAAAGGCGAGGGTCTGCTCGGCGGCGGTGTCGGTCCGGCCGGTGGCTGCCCTGACCTCGTCGCGCCAAGTCCGGGAGATGGCGTAACGGTGGTGGCCGTCGGCGATCAGCACGTCATCGGAGGCGATGACGGCCCCGACCTCGGCGATGCGGGCGGGGTCCGTCAACCGTTCGACGCTGTGCCTGACGCCCTCCACCGTCAACTCGCCGATCGGCTCGCCGCCGTCCGCCAAGGCGGCGCTCAACCCCGAGGCCAGCGACAAACCCCAGACCGGGGACAGATTCGCCTTGGTGGCTCGGGTCAGGTCAAGCCGGTCGGTGACCGCCTTCGGCGTGGTGCGTTCGTGGGGGAGGACGCCGCCGGCGCCCGCGTCGACCACTTCCAGGCCGCCGAGGACCCCGACCAGTTCGCGCCGCGCGCCCGCCTCATCGGTGAAGGCCATCCGGTAGATGGTGTAGGACGGCGACTCGTCTGGGACCAGCACGCCTTCGCCCAGCCACCGGCGCAGCGCCAGGGCCGCCTGGCCGTAGGGATCGCCGCCGGTCAGGGCCGGATCGCCGCCGGCGGGGACGTCGATGTGGGTGATGTTGTGCGGGTCGCGCGCCTTCAAGGCGGCCACGTCCGCCTTCGACAGCACGTCGTAAGGGGGCGCGATGACGGCGTTGAGGTCGGTTCCAGGCGCGTAGCGCAGAGCCCTGAAGGGCGTGAAAGCAGGCATGCTGGCAGGGTATCAGCCCGCCCGTTCAGGCCTCGACCCGGGCCCCCTTCGGCACAACGGTGATGCCGCCGGCGGTGACGGTGTAGCCGCGGTCGCGGTCGCGGTCCCGGTCGATCCCGACCGAGGCGCCGTCTTCGATGACGACCGACTTGTCGACGATGGCGCGGTTGACGCGGGCGTGGCGCCCGACCTGCACGTCATGCAGGACCACCGAGTCGGAGACCTCGGACCAGGAGTGCAGATGCACCCCCGGCGAGACGACCGAGCCGGAGATCGACGCCCCGGAGACGATCACCCCGGGCGAGACCAACGAGCGGACGGCGTGCCCGATCCGCCCCGGCTCGGCGTGCGTGAACTTGGCCGGCGGCTGGCTGATGTTCCCCGTGACCAGCGGCCAGCGCCAGTTGTACAGGTTGAAGACCGGGACCGTCGAGATCAGGTCGCGGTGCGCCTCGTAGTAGACGTCCAGCGTGCCGACGTCGCGCCAGTAGGCGCGGTCGCGTTCGGTCGAGCCGGGCACGTCGTTGAACTTGAAGTCGTAGAAGCCGGCCGCGCCGCGCTCGACAAAGGCCGGCACGATGTCGCCGCCCATGTCATGCCGGGACGCCAGTTTGCTGGCGTCGGCCAAGACCGCGTCGATGAGCGCGTCCGCGTTGAAGACGTAGTTGCCCATGGAGGCCAGCACCGAGCCTGGGTCGTCCTCGAGGCCGGAGGCGTCCTTCGGCTTCTCCCGGAAGCGTTTGATGAAACCGGGCCGGGCCGGGTCGGTCTCCAGGACCCCGAACTGGTCCGCCAGGTCGAGGGGCTGGCGGATGCCCGCCACCGTCAACTCGGCGCCGGACTCGATGTGCTGGTGGACCATCTGCGAGAAGTCCATCCGGTAGACGTGGTCGGCGCCGACCACCACCACGATGTCCGGTTTCTCGTCATCGAGCAGGTTCAGGGACTGGTAGATGGCGTCGGCCGAGCCCAGGAACCAGTTCTTGCCCTTGCGCTGCTGCGCCGGGACCGGCGCGACGTATTGATGGAGCAGCGAGGACAAGTTCCAGGTCGAGGCGATGTGGCGGTCCAGCGAATGCGACTTGTACTGGGTCAGGACCACGATCTGCAGATAGCCAGAATTGACCAGGTTCGACAACGGGAAATCGATCAGCCGGTAGATGCCGCCGAACGGCACCGCCGGTTTGGCCCGGTCGCGTGTCAGCGGCATCAGCCGCTTGCCTTCGCCGCCGGCCAACACAATCGCCAAAACTCGGGCTGTAGCCATGACTATGAACTACCCTTTCTCGCGCCGCCGTTGGAGCCGGCCCGGGCGCTTAATCGCGGCTGGACTGCGACCTCGGCCCCGACCTGCACAGCCAGACTACCGGTCGTGGGGCTGGTGGGAGGCCAGACGGCATCGGACAATAGACTCTCCTCATGACCGAAATCGACGCGGGCGTGACCGCCGCCATCGAGGAGATCGCCGGGCGGGCGCGGGCGGCGGGCCGCGGGCTGGGGCTGGCGGCGCGGGCGCAGAAGGACCAGGCGCTTGTGGCCATGGCGGACGCCCTCCTTGAGGCGGCCGACGTGATCCTGGTCGAAAACCGCAAAGACCTTGAGCTGGGGGCCGCCAACGGGCTGTCAACGGCGCTGCAGGACCGGCTGGCGCTGACACCGGAGCGGATCGTCGGCATTGTCGAGGCGCTGCGGGAAGTGGCCGGGCTGGCCGACCCGGTGGGGGAGGTGGTGCGCGGCTCGACCCTCGCCAACGGGCTCAGGCTGAGGCAAGTCAGGGTGCCGATGGGCGTGGTCGGGATGATCTACGAGGCCAGGCCGAATGTGACCGTGGACGCGGCCGGGCTGGGGCTGAAATCCGGCAACGCCGTCATCCTGCGCGGCGGCAGCGCCGCCCAACGCACCAACGCCGCCATTGTCGAGGCGCTGCGCGCGGCCGTGGACGAGGCGGGATTGCCGGCCGACGCCATCCAAACCATCGACCAGCACGGCCGTGAAGGCGTGCGGGCTTTGATGCGGGCGCGGGGGCTGGTCGACCTGCTGGTGCCACGCGGCGGCGCGGGCCTGATTCAGACGGTGGTGCGCGAGGCCCGCGTGCCCGTCATCGAGACCGGCGTCGGCAACTGCCACGTCTACGTTGACGGCGCCGCGGACCAAGCCAAGGCGCTCGCCATTGTGGTCAACTCGAAGACGCAGCGGCCATCGGTCTGCAACGCCGCCGAGACCCTGCTGGTGGACAAGGCGATAGCGCCGGAGTTCTTGCCCGGGGCGCTGGCGGCCCTTGGCGCCGAAGGCGTCAAACTGCACCTTGACCAGCGCGCGGCCGCCTTCGCCCCGGACGGGGCGGACTGGGACTCAGCCACCGCCTCCGATTGGTCGACGGAATACCTCGACCTGCAGATGGCTGTGGCAGTGGTGGACGGGTTGGACCAGGCGATCAAGCACATCCAGCGCTATTCCTCCGGGCACACCGAGGCCATCTGCACCGAGGACCTGGGCCGGGCGCGGGCCTTCGCCGACCGGTTGGACTCGGCGGTGATCATGATCAACGCCTCGACCCGCTTCACCGACGGCGGGCAGTTCGGGTTGGGCGCGGAGATCGGCATCTCGACCCAGAAACTCCACGCCCGCGGCCCCATGGGCTTGGCCGAACTGACCTCTACCAAGTGGATTTGCCTCGGGGACGGGCATATTCGCCGCTGACGTGATGATCCCCCACACCGCCAACCGCGCCCGGCCGTGGATAACACTCCCGAAACGCCAGGCGTTTTACCTGGTATTGCACCAATCGGGGGGCAATTGGTGAGACACTTAGGGCAGTGTGACTCGCATCACGTCGAATCAGGAGGTTTTGTGTCGGCCGAACCGCTTCGTCCGCGCGTCGGCGTCATGGGCGGAACCTTCGACCCGATCCACCATGGGCACTTGGTCGCGGCCAGCGAGGCGGCGGCCGTCTTCGACCTGGCCGAGGTCGTCTTTGTGCCCACTGGCCAGCCGGTTTTCAAACACGGTCAGCCCGTCACCGCCGCCGAGCACCGCTACCTGATGGCCGTCATCGCCACCGCCTCCAACCCGCGCTTCAGCGTCAGCCGGGTCGACATTGACCGCGACGGTCCCACCTACACCATTGACACGTTGAGGGATTTGCGCGCCGAGCGCCCGGACGCCGAATTGTTCTTCATCACCGGCGCGGACGCCATGGGTGAGATTCTGGCCTGGAAGGACACCGCCGGCCTGTTCGAGTTGGCGCATTTCGTGGGCGTCACCCGCCCCGGCCACACGCTTCACGCCCGCGGCCTGCCGCAGAGCGACGTCTCGCTGCTGGAGGTCCCAGCGCTGGCGATCTCATCGACCGACATCCGCCGGCGCGCCGGCGAGGGCCACCCGATTTGGTATCTGGTGCCCGATGGCGTGGTCCAATACACAGCCAAACACGGCCTTTACCGGGAGGGCGGCCAGTGACCGATCACCCCGAAACGTCATCGGCGGCCGCCGCCTGGGCGGCGGAGTCGGCCAAGCTTGAGACGGCTGGTTGGTATGTGGCCAGCCGTCATTTGCCCACGGCGCCGTCGCCGGTGATACCGCAGTCGGCCATCGCCGCCGGGTCCGGGACGCCGGGGCCGGGCGCGGCGCCGTCGCCGGTGGCGCCGTCCGCGGCACCGTCGCCGGTTTCCGATGCCGCGCTTCCGCCGGGGGGGACGGCGCGGCCCGGGGCCGCTGGGTCGCCCGGGGTTGCTGGGTCGGCCGGGGCCGCTGGGTCGCCCGGGGCCGCCGGGGTCGCCGGGTCGGCCGGGGCCGCTGGGTCGCCGGTTTCCGATGCCGCGCTTCCGCCCGCCGGCTCGCCGCCGAGGACGGCCCCGGGCACAATCAGTTCGCTGTCGGCCCGCCAACGGCCGGCCGACGCTCAACCCGACGCCGCCAAGCTGACCGGCGCGCTTGGCGGCGGGCAGGGGTCCCCGGCGCTGCCCGTGGTGCCGCTGACGGGTTCCGCCAACGACTGGTCGGCCGGGCGCCAGTCCGCCGCCGGGGCTGCGCCCGCCGCCACCGCGGCCCCAGCCGGCGCGCCGCAGGCGCGCTACCCGACTTCCCGCTCGCTGGCCGGTGCCTACCCGGTCAGCCGCTCGCAGATGCGCCTGGCGCGCGAACGCGCTCGCTCGGCCGCCATCAGCGCGGCTGTCTCGCGGCCGGCGCGGCCCGTCGCGGGCGGGTCGCAGCCGAACACGGGCGCGGCGCCAGCGGTCCAGGGCGCCGGGCCTGACGCGCCCGGCGCCGAGGTCACGTCCGCGCCGCCCGGCCCGGCCCAAGCCGATCCTCCAGCGCTGTCGGTCACAATCCATCCGCCCGCCGCAGCGCAGGCGCAAGTCGACGTCACCGGCACTTTGGGCGCGATCGCGCCCGTTCAGGTGCCCATCGCGCTGCCGAGTTACCCGCCCGGGGGGCGGCCCGCCGACCAGCCGGCGCCAGCGGCGCCGGAGCGCCGATCCGTGCAGCACCCACCCGCGTCTGAGGCTGGCGGTCAAGGCGAGCCGCCGCCCGCCGCCGCGCCGATTGCCGCCGCCGCCGACGCCGTCCCGGCGCCCGCCCAGCCCCCCGCAGACCCAGCCGCCGCCGCCGCGGCCCCTTCGGCCAGCGCCCCCGGCGCTCTCCCGCCCTCGGGCCCGAACGCGATCCCCGCGCCGCCGTCCTACGATCCGGCTGGCGCCGCCGCAGCGCCTTCCGCCAGCGCCCCCGGCGCTGTCCCGGCCTCGGGCCCGAACGCGATCCCCGCGCCCTCGTACGATTTGACCAGCCCGGACGCAACGCCTCCTGCCAGCCCGGCTGGCGCCGCCGCGGCAGAGTCGCTCAACGCTCCTGCCGGCGGGTCCGCCGAACCGCTCAGGTTCGCGGTCGGGCCGATCGACGACTTTCCGGGAGCGACGGCGGCTTGGTCGCAGCCTGCTGCGGGTTCCGCCGACGATTCTGGCAGCTCCTTCTTGGAGCTGACGTCGCGCCGGTGGGCGAAAGCCGACGCCGAATACGACGAGGAAGGGTTCTATCAAGTCATTCCTCGCGCGGAGATCTCCTCGGCCTCGTTCGGCGCGCTGGCGCCGCTGGTGCACGGTCGGCGGTCGCCGGCGCCCGGGCCGGAAGCAGCCGACCAAGCCCAAGAAGCCGACCAAGGCCCAGCCGCGAGCGCGGCCCAGGCGCCAGCGTCAATCGATGCGGCGCCTTCGGCGCCAGAGCCCGAGTGGTTCGCGCCCGAGTCGGCGGCGGAGCCGCCGGTGCCAGCGGCGGCCCAGACGGCGCCTTCGGCGCCGAAGCAATGGGCGCCGCCAGGATCGGCCGCGCCCGGGGAATCAGCCGACCCAGCGCTTGCATCGGCCGCCCCGCCAGCGCCCGGGTTCGTTGAGGCCGCCGTCGCGGCGCCAGAATCAGATTGGTCTCCGCCGGCGCCAGCGCCAATTCAGTTCGCGGCCACCGCGCCAGAATCCGATTGGACACCGTCTGGTCCGCCCGCGCCCGCAGGGGTCGCGCCGGAGGCGCCCGAACCTGAGTGGACCGCGCCCGGGTTGGCCGGACCTGGGTTGGCCGGACCTGGGTTGGCCGGGGCCGGGCTGGCCGGGGCCGGGCTGGCCGGGGCCGCGGGGATGGCGGCGCCAGCGCCGGTTGAGGCCGCGGTCGCGGCCCCCGAACCCGAGTGGGCCCCGCCTCCGGCGGACGCCGCGCAGGGGACGGCCGAACCGGCGCCGGTTGAGCCGCTTTTCCAGGAGCCGGCCTACAAGGAGCCGGCCTACCAGGAGCCGGCCTACCAGGAGCCGGCTCCCCCAGAGATTCCCTACGGGGAACTGACCATCCAAGAACCAGCGGCCCAGTTCGCGCCCGACGCGGCAGCCTGGGCGCCCGCGCCCATCCACCCCCAAGAGACCGCGGGACCCGGCGCCACGGCGCCGCCGTCAACGCAAACCGAGGACGGGTTCGGGCCAGGCCTGACGATCGCCCCGCCGGACGCGCTCCTGCCAGGGGCATTCGCCCTGCCGCCGAACTTCGGCGAGGGGCCGATCCTCCCCGCCGGCCCCCCGTCGCTCGAATGGCCACCCGGCGACCTGGCGGTCGCTGCGGCGGGCGAGGGCACGGCATCGGGCACCAACGCGGACCTGGCGGCCATGGCCTCGCTGGCGGCCCCCGTCCCCGCCGAGGCCGCCGCTTACGCCGCCGAGATGACCGCCGACGAGGACATGGGCTGGGAGGGACCGCCGGAGATCGGACCGGACGGCCGAGGACCGTGGATGGACGGCCCCGACGCGCCCTGGGGCTCGGCGCCGTCGCAGCCGATCCGCCGGGCGGTGGTGGCCGGCGCCTGGGGGATCGGAATTGGCCTAGTGGCGGCGATTGTGAGATTGTTCTTGCTCAACTAAGCGAAGGAGACCCTTGAGTGGCTGACGCCCAAGCGCAACAACTAGCGGAAGAAGCGGCCCGCGCGGCCGATTCCATCAAGGCAACCGACATCGTGGCGCTGGACGTCAGTTCGCGTCTGCCCCTGACAGATGTCTTTGTGCTGGCCAGCGGCGCGGGAGAACGGCAGGTCGACGCCATCGCTGAGGCCGTCGAGGAACGGCTGGCGAAACTGGGCGCGAGCACCCTGCGGCGCGAGGGACGAGCCGGGGCGCGCTGGATCCTGTTGGACTTCGGGGAGATCGTGGTCCACGTCATGCACACAGAGGACCGCGAGTTCTACGCTCTCGACAAGCTCTGGAAAGACTGCCCGGCGTTGCCCCTCGACGGGGTCCTCGACGGGGTCCTCGACGGGGTCCTCGGCGGTGAGGCGCGGCTGGCGCCGGTCCGCGCATGACGGCCCGGCGGGTCGTGATCTGGCGCCACGGGCAGACCACCTACAACCGCGACGGGCGCATCCAAGGCGCCTCCGACGTGGCCCTGGACGCAGTCGGGCTGGCGCAGGCCGAGGCGGCGGCGGCGCGACTGGCGCGCTTGGCGCCGAGCGCTATCTGGTCCTCCGACCTGGTCCGCGCCAGGGCCACGGCCGCAGCCCTGGCGGCCCTGACCGGGCTGGAGGTCTCCCTGGACGCGCGCGCGCGGGAGCGCGAATTCGGCGACTGGGAAGGACTGGCCGTCAGCGAGATCGGACAGCGCTGGCCAGATTTGTACCAGCGCTGGCGGGCGGGGGAGGACCTGCCGGAGATCGGCATGGAGACCCGTGACCGCGCGGCGGCCCGGCTGGCCGCCTGCGTGCGGGAAGCGGCCGCGGCCGCCGCCGAAGGCTCAACAGTGGTGGTGGCGACGCACGGCGGGGTCTCGGTCTGCGGGATCACCGGGCTGCTCGAACTCGATCCGGTCCATTGGCTCGGCTTGCGCGTCATGCGCAACGCCCACTGGGCGGTCCTGGAGGAGGGCGGGCGGCGCCCGCCCGCGTGGCGGTTGGTCGGCTACGACCTCGGCGATCTTGACGGGCAGCCCGGGCTGACGCCCTGGGCGTGACCGGGCTGTGGCGAGCCGGACGGCATCGGCGGGTTTGGCGCCCGCCTGCCCTTGCCCTAGAGTGGTCCGGTGGTCCGGGCCGTTCGCCGCCATTTTGGTAGGATGATGGTTTCACGGGGCATTGGCGCAGTTGGTAGCGCGCTTCCATGGCATGGAAGAGGTCAGGGGTTCGAATCCCCTATGCTCCACTTTCGTTCCGCCGCCCGCACTCGAACCACGGCGCAGCGCCTATT
>JAITJZ010000074.1 GCA_031278655.1 Bifidobacteriaceae bacterium | reverse complement strand
AACCAGTGCGGCGACCTGACCTGGCCAAACACGAAAACCCGGCCCGGCGGCATCGGGCGGGGCTGGGTTTGGAGTGGTCAAATTGACCACTCAACGCGGTTTTGGCCCTCGAGTGGTCAATTTGACCACTCGCCCCGGCCCGCGCCCAGACGACCCCAAACCAGTGCGGCGGCCTGACCTGGCCAAACACGAAAACCCGGCCCGGCGGCATCGGACAACGCCGGCTTGGGAGTGGTCAAACTGACCACTCAACGCGGTTTTGGCCCTTGAGTGGTCAATTTGACCACTCGCCTCGACCCGGGCCCAGACGACCCCAAACCAGCGCGGCGGCCTGACCTGGCCAAACACGAAAACCCGGCCCGGCGGCATCGGGCGGGGCTGGTTTTGGAGTGGTCAAACTGACCACTCAACGCGGTTTTGGCCCTCGAGTGGTCAATTTGACCACTCGCCCCGGGCCGCGCCGCGCCGGGGCGCGCCGGACGGTCAGAGCGGCTGGGGCTGGCGCGGGCGCGACTTGATGGTGAAGGCGGTGATGACGTCGAAGACGCCGCCCACCACCAGGGCCGCCCCGGCCACGATCAACAGCGGCAAGAGGGCCGCCACCGGCCAGGCGATGATCAGGACCCCGGCCACGATCGAGACCACGGCGAAGGCGATGGCCCAGCCTCGGCCTTGGTGGCGCGGCGGCGCCAGGGCCAGAGTGGCGGCGCCCTCCATCAGCCAGGCGAAGCCGATCAGCAGCACCGTCGCCAGCAGCCCGAAGCCCGGGAAGCGGACGGCGACCGCGCCGATCGCCACCAACAGCACGCCGACGATGGCGTTGAGGACCCGCACGCCCGTGGTGAACTCGGAGTCGACCGCGCCGATGACGATCCGCACAACTCCGGCCGCGATCCAGAAGACGCCGATCACCAGGGCCAGGACGTCGATCGAAGGGCCTGGCCAGAACAGGATCAGGCAGCCCAGCGCCAGGCCGATCAGACCCCTGACCGTCAACATCACGCGCCAGCGGCCAGCCTGCTTCGGGCCCAGCTCGAACGGCCGGTCGGCCAGCCAACCGCTCGGCCGGCCGCGGCCAAGCCCATCGTGCGCAGACCCGCCGCCCCCAAGCCCGCCGGGCGCAGACCCGCTGCGGCGGTGGTGACCGTGCGGCGGCCTGAAGCCGGGCGCGAAGGCGGGTTCGAAGGCGGGGCCTTCGGGGCCTTCGGGCCCGCCGGGCCCGCCGGGGGCCGGATTGATCCAAGGTTGGGTCTGAGTCATTTGCTTGCTCCTTGCTTCTGCAAATCGGCCACGGCGATCCCCCGATCGGTCCGCGGCATGTGTTCCGGCCGAATCAGGTGCGTCACCTCGGGATTCGGCGCGGCCAGCGCCATGGTTTGACGTTCTAGTTCGCGGTCGTAACCGGTCATGCGCTCCTCCCGCTGGGCGATGTGTTCCCCCCAGGTCGACAGGCTGTACTGCTCGACAAAACGCTGCTCGTCGCCGACGTCCTGCCACAGGTCCCAACTGGTCGCGCCGGTGCGGCGGCGCGAAGTCGCCAGCGCGCGGGCCGCCTGCTCAAAGGCCTCCGCGTCATCGGCCGAGACCTGGTAGGCGATCTGGATCAGGACCGGTCCGGCCGAGGCGGGGACAACGTCATCGGGCATAGCCTCCGGCATGGCGGCGACATCCCGGTCGAGGCGCCCGGTCGAGCGGTACAGCGGCCACAACGCCATCGTCACCAACCCCAGGAAGACCAGCGCCGCCCCCACCATCAGGGTCGCCAAGGCGCCGATGACGCTGGCCACCATGCCCCAGATCATCGAGCCGACGCCCTGGCCGCCCATGAAGACGAGCGAGTAGACGGCCAGCGAGCGGGCCCTGACCCAGGCCGGCAGGGTCAGCATGATGGCGGTGTTGAGCACCGACAGGACGATCACCCAGCCGACCCCGGCCGCCACCAAGGTGACCAGCACGGCCATCAGTGAGCGCAGGAAGGCGACCGCCACCATGGCGATGCCGTAGAGCACGCTGGCGCCCACCAGCAGACCGTTGTTGGAGAACCGGCCCCGCAGGGCCGGCAGCACCAGCGCGCCCAGGACCGCGCCCACGCCCAGGCTGCCCAGCATCAGCCCGTAGCCGCCTGATTGCTGGCCCATGACCCCGTGGGCGATCACCGCCAGGAGCGCCCAGAGCGCGCTGGCCGGGATCACGAAGACGGCCGCGCGCAGGGTGATGCGTTTGACGCCGGGCGCGTTGCGGACGTAACGCAGGCCGGAGGCGATGGCCGGTCCCATGCCGACGGAGCCGCGCGAGCGCGGCGTGCCGTGCCACAGAGCCAGCGCCGCGATGACGCTGAGGAAGCTGAGGGCGTTGACGGCGAAGACCAGGCCCGGACCCGCCCAGGCCACCAGGCCGCCGGCGACGGCCGGGCCGACGGCCCGCGCCACGTTGATGTTGGCGCTGGTGATGGCCGAGGCCGAGGGAATCAGGTAGCGCGGCACCAGGTCCGGTTGGATGGCCTGCCAGGCCGGCGAGCCGACGGCGGTGCCGCAGCCCAGCGCGAACGTCAGGACCAGCACCACGGCCGGCCCGGCCGTCCCCGTCCAGACGGTCAGCGCCAGCACGCCGGCGGCCAGGGCCATGAAGGCGTTCGACCCGATCAGCAGCCAACGCCGGTCGAGCGAGTCGGCCAGCACCCCGGCCGGCAGCGACAGAGCCAGCACCGGCAGCAGCGAGGCGGCCGGGACCAGGGCGGTCAGGAGGGCGGCGTGGTCATCGCCGACGAGCAGCCATTGCGCGCCGACGGTCTGCATCCAACTGCCGATGTTGGAGACGAGTTGGGCCAGCCACAGCCACCGGAAGACGCTGATGACCAAGGGGGCCATGGGTCCGGTGTGAATAGTAGATGTGCCCACCCACTCAGGCTAGGCAGGCGTTTGGGGGCGGGCTTTGGATTGTGATCTAAGTCTCAAACTACGAAACTCGGCGCGCCCGGCGCCGGGCGGCCAGTTCGTCGACGGGGGCCGCCACCGCCGATGCCGTCGCCGAACGTTCGGACGGCAGTTCCGCCAGGGTGCCCTCGACTTCGCGCCAGACCCTTGAGACCGCGATGCCGAAGACCCCTTGGCCGCCTTGCACAAGGTCGAAGACTTCGTCGGCGTTGGTGCACTCGTAGACGGAGGCGCCGTCTGACATGAGGGTGACGGTGGCCAGGTCTTCGACTCCCCGGGCGCGCAGGTGTTGGACGGCGGACCGGATTTGGTGCAGCGACACGCCCGTGTCGAGCAGCCGTTTGACGATCTTCAGGACCAGAATGTCGCGGAAGTTGTAGAGGCGCGCGGTGCCGGACCCGGTGGCCGGCCGAACCGACGGCTCGACCAGCCCGGTGCGCGCCCAGTAGTCCAGTTGCCGGTAGGTGATCCCGGCCGCCCGGCAGGCCGTTGGCCCGCGAAAGCCGATTGACTCGTCGGTGACCCGCTCGCCGAACAACAGCCCTTGTTCGGCTGTGTGGCCGTTTTCATCGAAGGCCATGGGAGTCACTTTCTCTCGATTGGCTGAAGCGCTGCTCCTACTGCCTTGACGCTATGTCCCCAAGCGCCCCAGGTCAATCCGCCACGCCGAGCCGCCACGCCTTTCTTTCAACCTCAACCTCAACTTGAACCTCTGGGCTCCGCCCAGCCCAGTCCCCGCCCAGCCCAGTCCCCGCCCGGCCCTGCTCCCAGCCGGCGCCAACGCCGGGACTGCGGGCACGGCATCGGCGGCTTTGGGCGAAAGCTCGGCCAAGCGGGGCGGGCTACAACTGGGCGGCCTTGAGGCGGACCAGGGCGGCGGCGAGGCGGGCCATCGCGTCGGCGCACTGGGGGGCCTCGGCGCGGGCGGCGGCGGTGGCCAGGGCGACCAACTCGACCTGGCGCTGGGCGGCGTGGAAGACCGGCCCCAGGTGGCGCATCTCGAGGCCGAAGGGCACCAATTCGGCGACCGCCTCGACGGCCTGGATGAGAGCCGAATCGGCCGAGCTGGGGTCGACCCCGGCGGCCCTGGCCACGGCCTCGACGCGGGCCTGGTCCTCGCCGGTGACAATGGCCACGTCCTGAAGGTCGACGGGCGCCGGACGCGGCCAGCGCGGGCTGGACTCGGCCCGCTCCCCGGCGGCGTCGAGTTCCCGCAAACGCGCGCGGATGACCTTCAGCGGCAAGAAGTGGTCGCGTTGCTGGGTCAAAACCCAGGCCACCCGCTCGACATCGGCCTCCGAATAGCGGCGGTAACCGGAGGCGGTGCGCTCCGGGCTGACCAACCCCTGATCCTCCAGGTAGCGCAGCTTGGAGACGCTCAGTTCGGGGAACTCGCGCGCCAGGGCGTCAAGCACAGCCGAGATCGAATAGCTGGCGCGATGGCTCAGTCCCGCTGGCCAGGACTGCGCGCTGGCGGCCCCGGTCACGCCGGCCGGGAGGGGGACGGGTGGAAGGTCAGACGGTACTTGCCGATCTGGACTTCGTCGCCGGCGGTCAGGAGCACGCGGTCGACGCGCTCCCGGTTGACATAGGTGCCGTTGAGCGAGCCCAAATCGCGGACCGCGAAGTCGAAGCCGTCGCGGTCGAAGCTGGCGTGACGGCGCGAGACGGTGACGTCGTCCAAGAAAATGTCCGATTTGGTGGAACGCCCGGCGCTGGTCGAATCGGCGTCGAGCAGGAAACGCGATCCCGCGTTCGGCCCGCGCAAGACCACCAGCAACGCGGAAGTGGGCGGCAGGGCGTCGATGGCGGCCTGCGCCCCTTGGCTCAAACCTTCGCCGAGTGGCTCCTCGCGGTCGAAATCGGCCACGGAGCCGATCGCCTGGGTCGAATCGACGCCAAAACTCTGTCCCGAATCCGGCTCCATCTTCACCTCACCCCTTCCGGTCCGCGCAGCATCTGATCACTCTAGCGCGGTAGCGTACCGAGGCGGAATCAAAGCCCGAATTGCCGTGATGCTGACGGAGTCATTGGCAGACACGGTCGATGAGCCACCGAGGGTTCTGATCGCCGCCAAGGCGCCGCCTGGAATCCCCAAAGCTGTCTCCAAGGTGGAAGGGTCGCCAATGGCCAGCCACTCATACGGGGGTTGCACCCGGGAACCGTCCACCATCACCGAGCTGTCTTCGCCGTCCTCGAAATAGGTCGCCGCCACCACCCGCGCCGACCCCAGGCTGATCGCCTCCGCCCCGGCGTTGCGGAGTTCTTCAACCAGCATGTAAAGCACGGCGGCGGTCAATTTGCGGTCCGGGTCGCGGACGGTCAGCGCCACCCCCGGCCCCTCAGCCGGGAGCGTCCCGGCCAGAATGCCTTGGACTTGGGCGCGTTCGCGGGCGGCGGCGGCCGCCGCCTGCTGGCTGGTCTGATCCGACTCGAGGCGGTCGCGCTCGCGCTCGAGGTCGCGGTTCTCAGCCTCCAAACGGGCCGCCTCGGCGTCCAGTTGGTCCAAGACTTCCACCAGCTCGTCCTGGCGCAGTTTCGAGAAGTCCGCCTTGCCGACCTGCCTGACCTGTGTGGCCGCGCCGAAGCCCAGCACCAGGCAGAGCAGGCCGGCGGTCAATTGGGCCTTCGACAGGCGCGGGCGCAGGGCGCGGCCGAGCCGTCGCCAGGCCGCCGATCCTTCCGCCGGGGCGCGGGTGGAACTCACGCCGACCTCACCTCGCCTCCAGGCTGTGTCCTCATGGCTCTGCCCTCAGGCCCGGAACAGCTTCCGCCGGATCGAGGCGGCGTTGGAGAAGATCCTGATGCCGAGCACCACCAGAACCGCCGTCGACAACTGCGAGCCGACCCCGAGCTGATCGCCTATGAACACCAGCAGCGCCGCCACCAGCGCGTTCGAGAAGAATGAGACCACAAAGACGCGGTCGTCGAAGATGCCGTCGAGAAGCGCGCGAACCGCCCCGGCCAAGGCGTCCAAGGCCGCCACCACGGCGATGGGCAGGTAAGGCACCAAGAACGCCGGCACATCCGCCTGCGTGGCCATGCCCAGCACCACCCCGGCGATCAACCCCAAGAGCGCGATCACGCTTCACCCGCTTCCTTCCGCGCCGACCTCGGCGGCCACCGCGACGTGTTCCAATCCGGCCACGGCGGCGCTGGCGGGCAATTCCACCTGATCGACCGCCCTGATCGCAACCTCCGCCCCGAGATAACCCCTCAACAACCCGATCCGGTCCGCCGCCCGCCCTGCGGCCAGACCCACCTGCATGTCCGCCGCCGGGCCGATCGCCTCGATCACATAAGGCGTGCCCAAGGACTCGAAGCCGACCTGAATCTGATCGCCGACATCGCGGATGGCCGTGGTCGAGGCCAGCCTGACCCCGCCCACGGCGATGGCCTCAGCGCCGGACTGCCACAGCGCCCCGACCACAATGCGCAGGTCGCCGGAGCGGATGCGGGCCTCATCCGATCCGACCGCGACGGCCTCTGCGTCTTCGGTGATCGACAGCACCAAGCCGGGGCCGGCGGCGGCGATCGCGCCCACGGAGATCGCCAGCGCCCGCGCCTCGGCGGCCGCCGATGGGTCGGTCAACTGCAGCGCCTGGTTCTCCAGCGCCTCGACCTCGCCCGCGAGTTGGCTGGTCCGTTGGCGCAGGGCGCCGACGCGCTCCTGGGATTCGGCGGCGGCGCGCTCGAGGGCCTGGCGGGCCCGCTGCTCGGATTCGTCCTGGGAGCGCAGGATGCGCGCGCCCCAGGTTCCGGCCAGCCCCAGCACCAGCGCCGCCACCAGGACCGCCAGCCAGCCGCGACGCCGGTCGCGCCACCAACCGCGCCGCTGATCTGGACCCTGATCTGGGCGCCGATCTGGACGCTGCTCGCGCCGAAGGCGGGCGCCCGCGCCCGCCCGTGTTGGCCCAGATCCGCCGGCGGCGCCCTCGCGCAGCGCGCGGCGCCGCGCCGCCTCGGCGTAGCCGCCGTCGAGCGGACGCGCCAGAACCTCCTTCAGCAGCGTCATCGACTCGTCGGGGCGGCGCATGTCAGACCTGCGACGCCGCCCGGCGCGCCAGGCGCAGCGCGCGATAGGTCTCGATCAGGTAAGCGCCGCAGGCGACCCAGTACAGCGCCAGCCCCCAGATGGCGAAGGCCCAGCCCAGCACCCAGGCGGCGTTCGCCACCAGGCGATACGACACTTCCGCCAGCAAAAGCAACGGAAAAGCGTACATCAGTGCGAAGGTAGCCGCCTTGCCCGCGAACACCACCGCCGGCGGGTCGATCCCCCGCCGCTTCAGCACCAGCAGCGCCAACCCCATGGTGGCCTCGCGCGCGGCCAGCAGCGCCACCAGCCACCACGGCACAATCTCCCGCCAGCCGAGCAGAAACACAGTCGCCAGAATGAACAGCCGGTCCGCGGCCGGGTCCAACAGGCGCCCAAGATTCGAGTACTGATGCAGCCGACGCGCCGCCAACCCGTCCAGCCAATCGGTCACGCCCGAGAACGCCAGCACAGTGATCGCCCACACATCCTGATGATGAATGACCAGATAGACAAAGACGGGCACCAGGCAGAGCCGGAGAGCGGAGATGGCGTTGGGGACCGTCACTATCCGGTCGCTGCGCTCGATCGGTTCACCAGCCAATGTCCAGTTCTCCCCTCTAGCGGCTGCCCAAACACCCTATATCGTTTGGTTCATGGGGCTCAGACACCTCGCGCATGAAGTCGCCGCCGAAGAACTGGTCAAGAAGTCGCGCTTCATCACTCGGCTGATCCCGGCCAGGGACGCCGCCGCCGCCAAGGCGCAGCTCGCCGCCGTCCGCAAGCGCCACCACGCCGCCCGCCACCACGCCTACGCCATGATTTTGGGGTCCGATGCCGTCGTCCAACGTTCCAGCGACGACGGCGAACCAGCGGGCACGGCTGGGGCGCCCATGCTGGAGGTCCTGCGCCGTGAGCAAGTCACCGATGTGCTGGCCGTCTGCACGCGCTACTTCGGCGGGGTCCTCCTCGGGCGCGGCGGCCTGATCAGGGCTTACGCCGGGGGTGTGGCGGCGGCCGTGGCCCTGGCCGAATGGCGGTCCGACTCCCCCCGGCGCCGCCTGGCGATCCAGGTCCCGGCCCACCAAGTTGGGCGAGTCGAGAACCTCTTGCGCAACTTCGGCGCCGCCAACCCGGCGCTCGGCATCGGACAAGTGGCGTACGGCGAAGTGACGACGCTGGAACTGACGTTCCCGCCGGAGCTGGAGCCGGCCCTGAAGGCGGCCCTGGCGGCCGCCGGCTTGCGCGCCGGTTAGCTACCATGGCTGGGTGACTCGGCCACCCTATGAGGCCTTGCTGGCGGAAGTGATGGCGCGCGGCGCCGTCAAGACCGACCGCACCGCCACCGGCACCCGTTCGCTCTTCGGCCAGCAACTGCGCTTCGACCTGGCGGCGGGGTTCCCCCTGGTCACAACCAAACGGGTGCACCTGAAATCGGTCATCGCCGAGTTGTTGTGGTTCTTGGACGGCGGTCACAACGTCCGCCCGCTCCAGGAGCAAGGCGTGCGCATCTGGAACGAATGGGCGGCGCCGGACGGCGAGTTGGGGCCGGTCTACGGCGTCCAGTGGCGCTCCTGGCCGGCGGCGGACGGGCGCGCCATCGACCAGATCTCGCAGGTGCTGGAGTCGCTCCGGCGCCAGCCCGACTCGCGCCGGATGATCGTCTCGGCCTGGAACGTTGGCCAGTTGGAAGAGATGGCGCTGCCGCCCTGCCACCTGCTGTTCCAGTTCTATGTCGCCGATGGGCGGTTGTCCTGCCAGCTCTATCAGCGCAGCGCCGATCTGTTCCTGGGAGTGCCGTTCAACATCGCCTCCTATTCGCTGCTGACGCACATGGTGGCCCAGCAGACCGATTTGGAGGTCGGCGAATTCGTTTGGACCGGCGGCGACTGCCACATCTACGCCAACCACTTCGACCAGGTCCGCCTCCAGCTCAGCCGCGAGCCCTATCCGCCGCCGCACCTTGAGCTGCGCCGGGCGCCGTCCTTGTTCGAGTACCAGTTGTCGGATTTCGCCTTCCCCGATTACCAGCACCATCCGGCCATCAAGGCGCAGGTGGCGGTGTGACTCTGGGGCCCGCCGAGGCGGCTGGCGCGGCTGGCGCGGACCGGGCGGACGGCGCGGCTGGCGCGGACGGCGCGGCTGGGGCGGACGGCGCGGTCGGCGCGGGCGGCGCGGCTGGGCTGGCGGTGGCTTTGATCTGGGCGCAGACCAGCGGCGGGGTGATCGGGCGCGACGGGGCGATGCCCTGGCGCCTGCCGGAGGATCTGCGCCGCTTCAAGTCCTTGACCGCCGGTCATCCGGTGGTGATGGGCCGCGCCACCTGGGAGGCGCTGCCGGAGGCGTTCCGTCCCCTGCCGGGGCGCGCCAACCTGGTGTTGACCCGGCGGCGCGACTGGACGGCATCGGGCGCGACAGGCGTCGGCGACGTGGCCGAGGCCCTCGCCGCCGCCAGCGCCAGCGGCCTGGCCGGGCCGCTCTGGGTGATCGGCGGCGGCCAGGTCTACCGGCTGTTCGAGCCGCTGGCGACCCTGGCCGAGATGACCGTCATCGACCTGGACGTGGACGGCGACACCCATGCCCCGGCCCTGGGCGCCGCCTGGCGCCTGACCCGGCGCCAACCGGCCGCCGGCTGGCTGACCAGCGCCTCGTCGCTGCGGTATAGGTTTGAGAGATGGCATCAGGGAACATCGCCGTCCTAGTCGACACCCCGCTGGCGCGCTCCGACGTCGATCAAATGGTGGGGCTTTACGGGGCCGACACCTTTGTTCAGGTGCTGGCGCCCATCGCCGACCCAGAACCGAGGCTGCGCGCGGCCATGGATCACCTGGTGCTGGGCGAACTGGCGGACGCCTGGGCCACATTGGGCGGCCACGACCCGGACGCGGGCAGCCTGCGGCGGGCGTCGGCGGTTCTGCGCGAGTCCCTGGCCGAATTGCGCGCCGCCGGCCTCAAAGCCGACGGCGAAGCCGTCCCCGGCGACCCGATCGCGGCCCTGGTGCAGGTCATCGCCTCAAGCAAGCCCTCGGCGGTGGTCTTTGTGACCCGGCCGCATCTGATTGGCGACGCGCTCCACGAGGACTGGTCGGCCAAGGCCCGCCGCGCGCTCGGCGTGCCCGTGATCCACTTCTATTCCGGCACCACCAAACTCCTCTCCTGAGCCGCTGAGCCGCTGTGCCGCTGAGCCGCGCCCGCCGGCGGGCCGGCTTGGGGCGCGGCTTGCGGGGTTCGCGGCGTGGGAACACCGCGGCCGACGGCGGGCCGCGTAGCGTTCAAGACGTGGAAAGGCCCTCGCACGCACCGCCGCCGGCGCGCTTCGTCGAAGCGCTCGAGTCGATCCGCCGGGCCGAGCTGCCCGGCCAAGCGGTCCTTGAGGAAATCCCCGCGCCAATCCGGGCGGCGCCATTCGCCGTGGCGATCGAGGCTCGCTTCCCCGGCGAGGAAGACGCCGACCAGTCGTCCGGCTCGTTCGTGGTGCTGCACGAGCCTGACGGCCATCCGGTCTGGGAGGGCGACTTCCGGATTGTGACGGTTGGCCGCGCCGAGTTGGAGCCGGAGCTGGGCGACGACCCCTTCCTGGCCGAGGTCGCCTGGAGCTACCTGGCCGAGTCGCTCGACATCGAATCACTGGTGATGGGCCACTTGGCGGGCACGGTCACGCGCACGCTGTCCGAATCGTTCGGGGGCCTGAGAATGCGCGGCACGTCGGTCGGCGTCGAGGTCCGCGCCTCCTGGACGCCTGGCGGCCCCGACGCCGGGGGCCAGTTGACGGCCTGGTTGCGGTTCTTGGCCAAGCTCGGGGGGGTTGAAGTGCTGCCCGATGACGTCATACCGCTGAGGCGGCGTTGACCCCCAAGGCGGCTACGCGGCGGACGTCCGCACTGGTGGCATAGGCTTAGAACGACATGACTGAATCGATTCTCCCGCTCAACACGCCGCCGACCGGCGTGCCGCCCGTGACCAACACCCGCCGGGCCCTGGCCGAGGCGGTGGAGCTCCTGTCGCAGGGCACGGGGCCGGTGGCCGCCGATTCCGAGCGGGCCAGCGGTTTCCGTTACCAGGCGCGGGCCGAATTGGTGCAATTGTTCCGGCGCGGGACCGGGATCGTTTTGATCGACGCCCGCGCCCTGCCGGACCTCAGTTCGGTTGACCGCGCGCTGGCGGACGTCGAATGGGTTTTCCACGCCGCCTCCCAGGACCTGCCCTGTCTGCGCGAATGCGGCCTCGACCCGGCCTTGATCTTCGACACCGAGTTGGCCTCACGCATCCTTGGGGCGCCGCGCGTGGGCCTGGCGGCGGTGGTGGCGCGCACGCTTGGGCTGGGCTTGGCCAAGGAGCATTCGGCGCAGGACTGGTCGCTCCGCCCGCTGCCGAGGGCTTGGCTCAACTACGCCGCCTTGGACGTGGCCGTCTTGGTCGACGTCCGCGACGTGCTCGAACGCGAGCTGGAGGCGGCCGGGAAACTGGAGATCGCTCAGGCCGAGGCCCGGGCGGTGCTGGCGGCGGCGCCGCCCGCCCCGCGCCCGGAGCCTTGGCGGCGGACCAGCGGCCGCCACAGCCTGAAGGACCGCCGCCAGTTGGCGGTGGTGCGCTCGCTGTGGGAGGCCCGCGACCGGCTGGGGGCCAGGCGTGACGTTTTCCCAGGGCGCGTGCTGCCGGACCGGGCCATCATCGCGGCGGCCCAGGCGATGCCGACGTCCTGCGAGGCCCTGGCCGCGATCCCGCCTTTCAACGGGCACCGCCAGACCAAGCTCAAGGACTATTGGTGGGCGGCCGTGGCCGAGGCCTTGGCCTTGCCGCCGACGGCTTGGCCAACCTTGCGCGGGCCGAGCCACGACCAGTTGCCGCCGATCCGGCAGTGGCACGTGCGCCACCCGGCCGCGGCCGCGCGCATGGCTCAGGTCAAGGCGCAGTTGGCGGAGCTGTCCGAGGCCGAACAGATTCCGGTCGAGAACCTGATGCAGCCAGACCTGGTTCGCTCGGTGGTGTTCAAGGCCCCGCAGGCGGTGGCCGAGGCGATGGCCGCGGGCGGCGCCCGCGGCTGGCAGATCGAGGCGGTCGCGCCGATCGTGGCCGCCGCCATCCGCGATCATCCCGATCCCCCGCGTCACCCCAAACCCCGGCCGCGCCCCGATCTCCCTGTGAGCCCAGATCACCTGGTGCGCCCCGATCTTCCGGGGAGCCCGGATCTCCCTGTGAGCCCAGATCTCCCTGTGCGCCCAGATCAGCCGGGGAGCGCCGACCCGGCCGACTGACGCCGGGCCCGGCCGGCTGACGCCGCGACAGCGCCCAGCTCAGATGGCGGCCGGCATGGCGGCCAGCGCGCGGGCCGCCACCCCCTGCGCGGTCAAACCGTGGGCTTCAGCGATCGACCGGCGGGCGCCGTGGGCCAAGAACGCCTTCGGCAAGCCGCAGGTCACCACCGGCAAGGTCAAGCCTTCGGCGGCGATGGCGCGGGCGATCGCCTCGCCCGCTCCCCCGCAGACCATGCCGTCCTCGACGGTCACGACCAGCTCGTGAGCGGCCGCCAGCCGCGGCAGGCCGCCGGCCACCGGGTAGACCCAACCCGGATCGACCACCGTGGCGGCAACGCCGCGCTCCTTCAGCAACTCGGCCGCCGCCAACGCCGTGGCCGCCTCAGAACCGACCGCCACCAGCAACACCAACGGATTGGGACCCGTCCGGGAAAGCACCTCCAACCCCTCTTGACGTCCAATCGCGGGGATGTCGCGCGGCATCGGACCCTTGGGGTAACGCACAACGGTGGGCGCGTCCTGGACGGCGACGGCCTGGCGCAGCAACCGGCGCAGCGCCGACGCGTCGCGCGGCGCCGCCAAACGCAACCCCGGCACCAGCCGGAACAACGCCAAATCCCATTGCCCGTTGTGGCTGGGGCCGTCCGCGCCGGTGATCCCGGCGCGGTCGAGGACAAAGGTGACGCCCGCCCGGTGCAGGGCGCAGTCCATCAACACCTGGTCGAAGGCGCGGTTGAGGAAGGTGGCGTAGACGGCCACGACCGGGTGCAGGCCGGCGTAGGCCAGCCCGGCCGCCAGGGCGGCGGCGTGCTGCTCGGCTATGCCGACGTCGAAGACACGATCCGGGAACTCGGCCGCGAACGGCACCAGGCCAACCGGCTCGAGCATCGCGGCGGTGATGGCGACGACCTTCGGATCGGCGCGGCCGATCCGCACCAACTCATCAGAGAACACCGATGACCAGCCAAAACGCGAGGGCTCCAGGGGCAGGCCGGTTTCCGGGTGGATGCGGCCGACGGAGTGGAAGCGGTCGGGGCCGTGGCCCTCGGCGGGCACATAACCGCGCCCCTTCTCGGTGATGACGTGGACCAGGACCGGCCCGCCGAAGGCCTTGGCCTGGTTCAGCGCCCGTTCGACGGCGGCCTCGTCGTGGCCGTCGACCGCGCCGATGTACTTCAGGCCCAGGTCCTCGAACAGCGCCTGCGGCGCCACCACGTCCTTGACACCCTTCTTGAGGCCGTGCAGGGCACCGTAGAGGAAGCGCCCGAACCAGCCGCCGTGCGAGCGCAGTTGCCGCTTGCCCCAGCCCAGGACGCGCTCGTAATGAGGCGCGGTGCGCAAGCCCGAGAGGTGGTTGGCCAGCCCGCCGATGGTCGGCGCGTAAGACCGGCCGTTGTCGTTGATCACGACCACCAGGCGCCCCTGGTCCGATTCGGCGATGTTGTTGAGCGCCTCCCAGCTCATCCCGCCGGTCAGCGCGCCGTCCCCGACCACCACGACGGTGAAGCGGTCGGACTGCCCCGCCAGGCGCCGGCCGGCCGCGATCCCGGCCGCCCACGACAGGCCGGCTGAGGCGTGCGTGTTCTCGATGACGTCGTGGACGGATTCGGCCCGCGCCGGGTACCCGGAGAGCCCGCCCGCCTGGCGCAGCCGGTCGAATTCCTGGCGCCCGGTCAGGATTTTGTGGACGTAGGCGATGTGCCCGGTGTCGAACAGCAGGGTGTCGCGCGGCGAGTCGAAGACCCGGTGCAGGGCGATCGTCAGTTCGACCACGCCGAGGTTCGGCCCCAGGTGGCCGCCAGCTTTGGCGACCTTGTCGACCAGGAAGTCGCGGATGTCCGCCGCCAGGTCATCGACCAGCTCCGGGGCCAGCTTCTTGAGGCTGGCCGGCCCCGTCACCTGGGCCAACACCGTCCCCGGCGGTCGAGTTCGGCCTCGGCCCGGGTCTCTGCGCGCAGCGTTCAAAGGCTGGCACCTTTCTGCTATCACTGGCCGCCGCGGCGGGCGGCCGAGTTTCAATGGTAAGGCCGCAGGACCGGTTTTGCCGCCAAGCCGCCCGATGCCGCCGCGCCAGTCCCGCTGCCCCGTCCAGCGGGGCCCAAGCCGGCCGGGCGCCCCAAGCCGGCCGGGCGACCCAAGCCGGCCGCGCGACCCAAGGCGACCGCGCGACCCAAGGCGACCGCGCGGCATCGGACATCGACGGCGCCGGCGGCACCGGCGGCACCGACGGCATCGGCGTCAATGGCGCTGGCGGCGTTGCCCGGCGCCCCGAAACCGGCCGGGTGCCTACCCCGCCAACTGCCGCAAGACGAACTGCAGGATGCCGCCGTTGCGGTAGTAGTCGGCCTCGCCGGGCGTGTCGATGCGGACCACCGCGTCGAAGGCGACGGCCGAACCGTCCGCCTTTGTGGCCGTGACCCGGACCGTTTTGGGCGTGACGCCGCTGTTCAGCGCGGTGACCCCGGCGATGTCGAAGACCTCCGTGCCGTCCAGGCCGAGCGAGTCGGCCGATTGCCCGGCCGGGAACTGCAACGGCAGGACGCCCATGCCGATCAGGTTGGAGCGGTGGATGCGCTCGAACGACTCGGTGATGACGGCTTTGACGCCGAGCAGCAGCGTGCCCTTGGCGGCCCAGTCGCGCGACGAGCCGGTGCCGTACTCCTTGCCGCCCAACACCACCAGCGGCACGCCGGCCGCTTTGTAGGCCTCGGCGGCGTCGAAGATGGTGGTCTGGGCGGCGCCGTCCAGGAAGTTGCGGGTGAGGCCGCCGGCCACGTCCACCAACTGATTGCGCAGCCGGATGTTGGCGAAGGTGCCGCGCATCATGACCTCGTGGTTGCCCCGGCGCGAGCCGTAGGAGTTGAAGTCTTTGACCGCGACGCCGCGTTCGGCCAGGTAGCGGCCGGCCGGGCTGTCGGCCTTGATGTTGCCGGCTGGCGAGATGTGGTCGGTGGTGACCGAGTCGCCCAGTTTGGCCAGCACCCGCGCGCCGGAGATGTCCGCCACCGGCCGCGGCTGGCGGCCCATCGTGTCGAAGTAGGGCGGTTTGCGGACGTAGGTCGAGGCTTCGTCCCACTCGAAGACGGCGCCCTTGGGGGTCGGCAGCGAGCGCCAGCGCTCGTCGCCGGCGAAGACGTCGGCGTAGGAGGCTTCGAACATCTCGCGGGAGATGGTCGAGTCGATGGTCCGTTGGACCTCGTCTGGGCTGGGCCAGATGTCCGCCAGGAAGACCGGCCGCCCGTCCGCCTCGAAGCCCAGCGGCTCGGTCTCGAAGTCGAAGTCGAGCGTCCCGGCCAGGGCGTAGGCCACCACCAGTGGCGGGCTGGCCAGGTAGTTCATGGCGATGTCGGGGCCGATCCGGCCCTCGAAGTTGCGGTTGCCGGAGAGCACGGCCGTGACGGCCAGGCCGTTCTCGGCGATGGCCTGGGAAATCTCCGGCGCCAGCGGGCCGGAGTTGCCGATGCAGGTGGTGCAGCCGTAGCCGACAACGTTGAAGCCGAGCGCGTCCAGGGCCGGCCACAGCCCGGCCTTGTCGTAGTAGGCGGTGACGGCTTTCGAGCCGGGCGCCATCGACGTTTTCACCCACGGTTTCGACTTCAGGCCCTTGGCGGCGGCTTTTTGCGCCAGCAGCCCGGCGGCCAGCATGACCGACGGGTTGGAGGTGTTGGTGCAAGACGTGATCGAGGCGATGGCCACGTCGCCGTGCCTGAGTTGGAACTTGCCTTTGCCCGGGACTTCGACCGTCACGGCCGTGGCTGTGACCGGGTCCGATGCCGTCGGGTCGGACGCCGGGAAGGATTCGGCCTCGGCTTCGTCCCCGGCTTGGGAGGCGGCCACATCCGGGGCGTAATTCGGCAGGTCGCGCCGGAAGGCTTGTTTGGCGTCGCGCAGTTCGATGCGGTCTTGGGGCCGTTTCGGCCCGGCGATCGAGGGCACAACCGTGGCCAGGTCCAACTCCAGGTATTCGGAGAAGACCGGCTCTTGGTAGTCGGGGCTGGTCGGGTCGAACCAGAGCCCTTGGGCCTTGCAGTAGGCCTCGATCAGCGCCACTTGCTCCGGCGAGCGGCCGGTCAGGCGGTAGTAGTCGAGGGTGACGTCATCGACCGGGAAGATGCCGCAGGTCGAGCCGAACTCTGGGCTCATGTTGCCGATGGTGGCGCGGTTGGCCAGCGGCACCTGGGCGACGCCTTGGCCGTAGAACTCGACGAATTTCCCGACAACTCCGTGCTGGCGCAGTTTCTCGGTGATGGTCAGCACCACGTCCGTGGCTGTCACCCCGGGCGGGATGGCGCCGTGGAGTTTGAAGCCGACCACTTTGGGGATGAGCATGGAGACCGGTTGGCCGAGCATGGCGGCCTCAGCTTCTATGCCGCCAACCCCCCAGCCGAGGATGCCCAGCCCGTTGACCATGGTGGTGTGGCTGTCGGTGCCGACGCAGCTGTCGGGGTAGGCGAGGGCGCCGCGGGCCATGACGCCGCGGGCCAGGTGCTCAATGTTGACCTGGTGGACGATCCCCGTGCCCGGCGGGACCACCTTGAACTCGGAGAAGGCGCCCTGGCCCCAGCGCAGGAATTGGTAGCGCTCGCGGTTGCGCTCGTATTCGATGGCGACGTTGAGGTCGAAGGCGCGCTCTGAGCCGGCGTGCTCGATGATGACGGAGTGGTCGATCACCATCTCGGCCGGGGCCAGCGGGTTGATTTGGCCCGGGTCGCCGCCGAGTTCGGCGACGGCTTCGCGCATGGTGGCGAGGTCGACCACGCAGGGCACGCCGGTGAAGTCCTGCATTACCACCCGGGCGGGGGTGAATTGGATCTCGACCGCCGGTTCGGCGGTCGGGTCCCAGGCGGCGAGGGCGCGGACCTGGTCGGCTGTGATGGTCGCGCCGTCCTCGTTGCGGAGGATCGACTCGGCCAGGATCTTCAGCGAGAAGGGCAGCTTGGCCAGCCCTTCGACCGCGCTGAGACGGAAAATCTGGTAGCTGTTGGCGCCGACGCTCAGCTCTGAGCGCGCGCCGAATGAATCAAGTGAGGCCATCACGTTGTGCTTCCCTTTCCGGACGCCCCGTCGCCGGCGCGCCCTCGCAAATATCTCGACGTCAAAGTAAACTCTACTACCTCTTTGACGTCAAAGTAAATGCACCGACAATGAACCCAATTATCCCTTGTCCTTGGCGCGCTCTTGACCGCAACCAGAGGGTCGGCCCCGGAGTTGGGCGGCGGCGCCGACCTGGCGCTAACCTGGCGGGCGTGCCCAAACGCCTGCGCGTCTACCTCAAGGAGATGTACCCGGTCCTCCCCCGGCTGGGATTGGCGGCGGTGCTGTTCTTCGAGATCTACTTCTTGGTCCTACTGACCAATCAAACCCAGATCGGCCCGATCCGCCTGGGCTGGCAGGAGGCCGTCGGCACGCTGACGATCTTCGCCTTTCTCCTGACACTGCGGATCGCGGACGACTTCAAGGACTTCCACAGCGACCAACGGCTCTTCCCGGACCGCGCCCTGCCCTCCGGCCGGGTGCACCGCCTGGACTTGGCCGTCCTGCTGGCGGCCGTCGACCTGCCCGTCATCGGCCTGAATGTGGCCCTGATGAACAACCTGGCCTGGTTCGCCTTCCTGGCGGTTTACGGCACCGCCATGTCGCTCTGGTTCTTCGCCAAGGCCAAAATCCAGCCGAGCCTGCCGCTGGCGCTGATAACGCACAATCCGGTCCAGATTGTGATGAATCTTTACGTGATCTCCTTCGCCTGCCACAAATACGATGTGCCGCTCATCACCCTCCCCAACGCTGCCATCGCGCTGACCCTCTACTTCCCCGGCCTGATCTGGGAAATCGCGCGCAAAATCCGAGCCCCGGAAGACGAGACGGAATACACCACCTATTCCAAACTGTTCGGTGTCAGACGGCCGGTTCTATTCATTCTGGGCGTCATGGCGGCCGACCTGGCGACAACCTCGTACCTGGTTTGGAAACTGTATCCTTGGGCGGTGATCGCCGTCGCCGGAGCCTACGCCTGGCTGGTTTGGCAATCGCTCCGCTTCATCCGCCGCCCCCAAGCCTTCGCCTTGGTCAGCCGGGTGCAATGGTACGAATACGCGGCCGAGGGCACGGTCGTGGCGTTGATCGCCGCCCATCTGGCGGGGTGGGGAACCTAGATGCGGCATTGGCTCGCCGAACCCTTTGTGACCCTGATGCCCGCCCTGCTGGCCGGCGTCCTGAACATGGTCTGGGTCAAACTGCCGCTGGCGCGCAAAGCGAACGCGCCGCTTGACGGCGACCGCCGGTGGCGCGACGGCCGGCCCTGGTTCGGGCCGAACAAGACCTACAAGGGCCTCATCGGCATGATCGTCCTGGCCGCCGTCTGTTCGCTGGCCTGGGGCTGGCTCTGCCAAGCCGCCCCCGGCCTGGCCGCCTGCGACCGCGTCTATCTGCGCTTCGGCGCGAGCCCCTGGGTCAGCCTCTGGTTCGGGGCCGCCCTCGGGGCGGCCTACGCCCTGTTCGAACTGCCGAACTCGTTCCTCAAGCGCCGCCTGGGCGTGGCCCCCGGCCGCTCGGCCACAGGCCCGGTCAAGCACGCGCTGATCGCCCTCGACCAGTGCGATTCGATCATCGGCCTGGTGGCGGTGGCCTGGCTGCCCGGGCGCCTGACGCCGCTGGAGGCGGCCTGGTGGGTGGTTCTGGGCGGGGCCACGCATCTGGCCCTCAACGCCATCCTCTACCTGGCCCATCTGCGCCGGAGCCCGCTATGACCGAACCGTTGGCGCCGCTCAGGCCCGGACTCGACGCCGCCGCCGTAGGCGGCAAAGCCGCCACCCTGGGCGAATTGACGGCGCTGGACGTGGGCGTCCCGCCAGGCTGGGTTGCGCCGGTGGCGATCTGCCAGGCCTTCCGCGCCAGCGGGGCGTTGCCGCAGGCCGCCCTGGACGCCATCGACGCCGCCACCGCCGCCTTCCCCGACGCCCGCTGGGCGGTCCGCTCATCCGGCAGACAGGAGGACGGCGCCGAGTTGTCCTTCGCCGGGCAGTTTGAGAGCTGTCTGGACGTGCGCCGCGAAGACTTGGCCGGCGCCATCGTGCGCTGCTACCGCTCCGGCCAGGCCGCGCGCCCGGCCGCCTACCGCGACCACGCCGGCGCCGCGCCGGACCCGGACATGGGCGTCATCATCCAGCGGATGGCCCCCGCCACCGCCTCGGCCGTGGTCTTCACCGTCGATCCGGTCACCGGCGCGGACACCGTGGCCGTGGCCGAACTCGCGCCGGGACCGGCGGCCGACCTGGTGGGCGGGCGGATCAGCGCCCAAAGGCACGTTCACGATTGGCTGGAGCGCCGGATTCCCGATGCCGCGCCGCCACCCGCCGCCGCCTCACCGGTCAGCGCCCGCGGTTTGGAGAACCTGTGGGACGCGGTCTGGCGGATCCAGGAATGGGCCGGCGCGCCTTGCGACATCGAGGCCGTCTTCGACGGCGACCAGGTGCGCGTGGTCCAGTCTCGGCCGATCACATCCATCAACCACGCCGGGGTCGAAGACACTTGGACCACCGCCGACTTCCGCGACGGCGGCGTCTCCTCGGCGGTCTTCCCGCCCTTCATGTGGTCGCTCTACGAGTACATCTGGGAGCGGGCCTTCCCCGAGTTCCTGATCGGCTCCGGCATGCTCCCGGCCAAGCGCTGGCGGCGCGCCAGCCGGGTCTTTCACGGCCGGCCATACTGGAACGCCCAGTTGGCCAAAGAGGCCATGGCGCGGGTGCCGGGTTATGTCGAACGCGAGTTTGACGAGGACCTTGGGATCGCCCCGGCCTATGAGGGCGACGGCGAGGCCACCCGCTTGACGCCCCGGACGGCCTGGACGGTGGCGCGGGTCGCCGTCACGGAGACGATCTGGCTGCGCCGGCGGCTGCGGTCGGCGCGGCGCCTGAGGGCGGAATTGGAGGCCACCTATCAGGCGCGGACGGCGGCGCTGGCGGCGGCCGCCCCCGAGGCGCTGCCGGGCCTGTTCTTGGGCATCACCAAGGACGACTACCTGGCCAGCGAATCGACCTATTTCTCGCAAATCTTCTTGAACCAGGTCCACCAGCCCTTGTTCAAGTCGACCATTCTGAAGCACGTCGGCCCAGGCGACTACCTGGCGTTGATCGGCGGCCTGGGCACGCGGATCGACGCCGACCTGGCCCAAGGGCGGCGGGCGGGCGGCGAAAACGGCGGGCACGGCATCGGGCAAGGCGGCGGGCAAGGCGGCGGGCAGGGCGCCGTTTCCCATCTGGCCCCGTTTTACGAACTGTGGGAGCTGTCACGGCGGATCCTGGCCGATCCGGCGGCCGCCCGCTGGTGGCGCCAAACGGAACCCCAGGCCATCGCCCGGGCGTTGTCCGGCGAAGGCGCCGCCGGCCCCGGCGCCATCGACGCCGGCCGGGCCCAGCTGGCGGAACTGCGCGCCTGGCTGGAGCGCCACGGCCACCACTCAGACCGGGAACTCGACATCACCCAGCCGTCGTTCGCGGAGGACCCGGCGGCCGTCATCCGCCACCTGCGGGCCAACCTCGAACTGTCGGACGAAGCCTCGCCACGCCGCGACGCCGAAAGGGCCGAGGCGGCCTTCGCCGCCGCCATCGGTCGCCTCCGCGCCGCGGTCCCGCCCCGCCGGGTCCGGGCGCTGACCGCCAAAGTCCGCCAAATGCGGCGCCTGCTGTGGTGGCGCGAGGCCTTCCGGGACGTCTCGACCAAGCACTACCACGTGATCCGGCAGGCGGCCCTGCGCCTGGCCGAGCATTGGGCGGCCAGCGGTGTGATCGAGCGCGCCGAGGACCTCTGGTTCACCGAGGTCGGCCAAGTCTGGGCGGTCATCGAGGGCCGGGCCAGCCCGGCCCAACTGCGCCAACAGATCGACCGCCACCGGCGCTACTTCACCGCCTACCGCAACTACCGCGGACCCGATGAGATCGGCGACCGCGTCGGCGTCCGGGCGCCGGTCAGACCCAGCGCCGCCGGCGAACGCCTCCAAGGCATCGGCTGCCAAGCCTCGACCGGGCGCGGACGCGCCCGCGTGGTCGACTCCCTGGACCAGATCGGGCGGCTCGCCCAAGGCGACATCCTGGTCACCCGCTTCACCGACACCGGCTGGACGCCGGCCTTCGCCCGCCTGGGCGGCGTGGTCACCGAACACGGCGGCATGCTCTGCCACGCCGCCATAGTCTCCCGGGAGTTCGCCATCCCTTGCGTGGTGGCGTTGGCCGGGGCGACCACCGCCATCCCGGACGGCGCCATGGTCGAGGTCGACGGCGCCGCCGGGACGGTCACCTTGCTGGGCGAGGCCTGATGCTGGCGGGCCCGCATCCGGCGAACCTGGTCACCTACGCCGGGGTGGCGGCCGGCGTGGCCGGGCTCGGCTGGGCCGGCGCCGGCGAGGTCGCCTTGGCGCTGATCTGCCTGACCGCCGCCGGGCTGGCCGATCTTTTCGACGGCGCCTTCGCCGGCCGTTTCCAGCGCACCGCCCTCGAACGCCGGTTGGGAGTGGCGCTCGACTCCTTGGCCGATGCCGTCTGCTTCCTGGCGCTCCCGGCCGCGGTCACGTTGGCCACCGGTTCGCAGCCTTGGGCCTGGGCGGCCGCCACCGTCTACGTCATCGCCGGCCTGACGCGCCTGGCCTGGTTCGACGCCGACGCCCACGAGCGGGCGGCGGGCAGCGAGCCGGCGGCGGGCCTGGCCGACCAATCCGGCGGGCCGAGCGACCCGGCCGCGCCCAGCCCGGCCGTCAACCCTGAGCCGGAGCGGCCCGCGCCGCGGCTGACCCACTACCGGGGGCTGCCGGTCACCTACGCCGCCCTGGTGGCGCCGCTGGCCGGGCTGGCCGGGCTGGCCTTCGCCCCCGCCCAGTTGGGCTGGCTGATGGCGGGGAGCTTGTTGGTCCTGGCCGTCTTGTTCGTCTGGGATGTGCCCGTGGCCAAGCCCAGAGGCTTTTGGAACGCGGTCTTGATCCTGGTGGCGGTGGGCCTGACGGCGGGTTTGGCGGCGGTGCGGTGAACCCGGCCAGCCGCGTCTTCGACCGCGCCACCGGCCGTTGGCTCGAGGAAACCGTGCCGTCGCCGCGCGCGCTCGGACTGATCTATGGCGCCGGCCCCGGCCGCGCGCTGGTCAATTGGGCGGTGTCGCGGCCCTGGTTCTCACGCCTGGCGGCGGCCCCGGCCCGCAGCCGGGCGTCCGCCCGGCGGATCGCCCCGTTCGCGGCGGCACATGGGATTGACCTCGACGAATGCGACGCCTCCGACTGGCCCAGCTTCGCCGCCTTCTTCGCCCGGCGGCCCCGGCCGGGCGCCCGGCCGATCGATCAGACGCCGACCCATCTGATCGCCCCGGCCGACTCCAAGCTGCTGGCCCAGCCGACCGGGCCGGGCCGGGCCGTGACGGTCAAGGGCGTCAGCTACCGGCTGGGCGAATTGGTGGGCGCCTCGGCGCCGACGGCCGCCTTCGAAGGCGGTTGGTGTCTTGTCTTCCGCCTGTCGGTGGACGATTTCCACCATTACGTCTACCAGGACGCGGGCCGGACCCGCTGGCGGCGTTGGATCCCGGGTCGGCTGGACAGCGTTGGCCCGGCCTCGGCCGGGCGCCCGGCGCTGGCCCACAACCAGCGCCTGGTCAGCCTGCTCGAGGCTGAGAACCTGGGCCTGACCTATGTGATCGCGGTCGGGGCCCTGACCGTGGGGCGGATTGTCGACGCCGGCGCCGCCACCTTCGCGCGCGGCCAGGAGCAGGGCCGGTTCGACCTGGGCGGGTCCACTTTGGTGGTCTTGTTGGCGCCCGGCCGCGTGGCGATCGACCCAGACATCGTCGAACTCAGCCGCCGCGGCCTGGAGACCAGGGTGACCCTCGGCGCTCGCATCGGCCTGATCACGCCCCGCCCGGCGGCCGCTCAGCCGGCCGCCGGCCTCCCAGCGAGCCCCGACCTGCCAGCGGCGTCCGGCCGCCCGGCAGCCGCTCAGCCAGCCGCCGGCCTCGGCGGGACCGCGCCTGACTTTGGGACGCCGCGGTTTTGGCTCGACGCCGCCGGCGCCCGCGACGGCGCCGCCGGTCCCAAGGCGGCGGCCTTGGCCCGGCTGCGCGGCGCCGGTCTGCCCGTCCCCGATTTCGCGGCCGTGGCCGTCGCCGCCATGCGCTCGGCCGTGACACCGGTTTGGGAGCGCCTGGCCGCGGCCATCGCCTTGCCCGATGCCGCCCGGGCGGCCGCCGTCGCCGCGGACGTTCTGGCGGACCTCGAGTTGGGCGCGGACCTGAGGCGCGCCATCGGCCAGGGCGTCCGCCCTGACGGGCTCTACGCTGTGCGTTCATCGGCGCTGGCCGAGGACGGGGCCGAGCGCTCCGCGGCCGGGTGCTATCTGACCCGCCTGGGCGTTCCCGGCCCGGATGTGGGCGCGGCCGTGCTCGAGGTCTGGCGCTCGGCCTTCAGCCCGGCCGCCCTCGCCTATGCCCGCGCCTGCGGGCGGGCCAGCCTGGCCGAGTCGCTGATCGGCGTGGTGATCCAGCCGATGATCCCGGCCGCGCTCTCCGGCGTGGTCTTCACATCCAACCCGGTCGGCCCCCTGGACGAGGCTGTGATCACCCTGGGGCGCGGCGTTGGCGCCGGCGTGGACGATTCGACCGCCCTGGCCACCTATCTGATTTATCGCCCACCGGGCGGCGACCGCGCGCTGATCAGCGCCGATTGCCCCGGGGAAGGGCCCACGGCGACCCGCGACCAGCTCGACCAATTGACAGCCCTGGCCGACGCGACCGTGCGCGAACTGGGCGCCCCGGCCGACTTAGAGGTCGTCATCGGGCACGATGGCGAACTTTGGCTGCTGCAGGCGCGACCTGTCACGACGCTCGGGCGCGGCGGGGTGATCCTCGACAACTCAAACGTGGTCGAGAGCTATCCGGGGCTGAGCCGGGCGCTGACCGCCTCGTTCGCGGGCGACATCTATCACCGGGTGTTCCGGGCGTTGGCGGAGCGGTTGGGTTCGGCGGCGGTGGCGCGCGAGCGCGACGGCGACCTGCGGGCGATGGTCGCCTGGTGGGGCGGGCGGATGTATTACCAGATTTCCAACTGGTACGCGCTGCTGACGCTGCTGCCGTTCCCGCGCGTCGTGGTGGCGGCCTGGCAGGACATGTTGGGCGTGCGCCAGCGCGCTTTCCGCGCCGGCCCGGCGCTGGGGCCGGCTCATCGGGTGCGGCTGTGGCTGTCATTGGGGCTGGCGGTGGCGCGGGCGCCGGCGCTGGTGGAAGCCCTGCATGGCCGCTTCGCGGCCGTCGAGCGCGAGTTCTGGCGTCGACTCGCCGGCGATGCCGCGGGCGGACATCGAACGGGCGGGGACACCAGTGGGGCGGGCTCGGGCGCGGACGGTCCCGGCTCGGGCGGTTCCCGCGCGGGCGGTTCCGGCTCGGGTGGTTCCGGCTCGGGCGGGCCCGGCGCGGGCGGGCCCGGCGCGGGCGGGCTGAGCGCACCAAGAGCGGCGGCGATCTACGGCTGGTTGGCCGACGAGTTGGGGCCGCGCTGGGATGTCACCTTGATCAACGACATCCACGCCTTCGCCTTCGCGGCGGCGCTCACGGCCCTGGCCAAGCGGGCGGGTGTGGCCCGCCCGGCCGATGCCGCCGCGCGACTCATCGCCCAAGGGAGGCCGCTGGTGTCGCTGGAGCCGCTGACGGCCAGGCAGGAGTTGGGCCGGTCGGTTCAAGCCGATCCGGAACTGGCCGCCTTCCTCAGAGTTCTGGCCTCTGACCAGGACGTTCGCGCTTGGCTGGCGGCCGGGCGGCCGCATGGCGGCTTCGCCCGCGCGCTCAAAGACTTCATCGACCGCTACGGCGACCGCGCCACCGGCGAACTCAAACTCGAAACCGAGACGGCCCGGTCCCATCCGCTGACGCTGATACGGGCGCTGGTGGACGGCATCGGGCAGACCTGGCCGGCCGAGCCGGCGGTCCCTGGGCGCCTGCCGGGGCGAGCGGACCAGGCCGGGGCGGCCAAACGCGGGCACGGCATCGGGCAAAACGACGCCCTGCCGACGGCTCCGGCGGCGGACAGCGTCTTCCCCCGTCGCCACCGGGCGGCGGCCCGCTGGCTGGCCCGGCGGGCGCGGGCGGGCGTCGAGGCGCGAGAGCTGTCGCGGCTGGACCGGTCGCGGCTGTTCGGGATGGTCCGAGAGCTTTTTCGGCTCCGCGGCCTGGAGTTGGCGCGTTCGGGGCGACTGGCGCGCGCCGAGGACGTGACCCATCTGACGCTGACTGAGGCGCTGGCCGAGGGCGGCCCGCCGGACGCCCGCGCCCTGGTCGAGCGGCGGCGGCGCGAACTCGCCGCCTACGGAAGGCTGCCCGCCTATCCGCGAGTCGAGTTCGCCGGGCTGATCGTGCCGCGCTCGACCATTGGCGGGCGGGGCGACGGGGTTGGCGCGCCGGCCCCGCCGCGGGCGGCCGGACTGGTGCTCCAGGGCGAGGGCTGCTCCGGCGGACGGAGGGAGGCGCCGGCCCTGGTGGTGCGCGGCCCGCTCGAGGCCGGCGCGGCGGCGGGCAAGATCCTGGTGACCGAGGCGACGGACCCCGGCTGGGTCTTCCATCTCGCCTCCGCCGCGGGCGTGGTCAGCGAGAAGGGATCGCTGCTGTCCCACACGGCGATCGTCGCGCGCGAGTTGGGGGTGCCCTTCGTGGCCGGCGTGGCCGGCGCCACCAGCCTGCTGGCTGACTGCGACCGGCTCAGACTCGACGGCGCCGCTGGCACGGTCGAGCTGTTGGCCTGCGGTGCTTCTGGCGGGGCTTCTGGCGGGGCTTCTGGCGCTGCTTCTGGCGCTGCTTCTGGCGGGGCTTGTGGCGGGGCTTCTGGCGGGGCTGGCGGGGCTTCTGGCGGGACTGGCAGGACTGGCAGGACTGGCGGGGCTGGCGGCGAGTGGCGGCCGGGCGCGGCCGGGTCGGTTCCCGGGCAGCCGGGGGGCGGATCATGAACTGGCGAATAGTCGCGGCCGAGGCGGGATCGTCGACCGGCGCCGAATGGCGCGGCCTGGTCGAGCGGGTTTACCCGGACCGACGTTTCAGGGGCGGGCAAGCCCACCACGAGGCGGCGCTGTTGGCCAGCCGCCACCCGCTGTCCGCGGACCTGGACTTCCGCCCGCTGCTGGCGGTCGATCGGCACGGGCGGGCCGCCGGCCGTTGCGCGGTCTGTTTCCGGTCCGGCTCATCCGTTGCCCGCCTCGGCTTCTTCGAATGCCTCGATCTGGCCGCCGCGCCGGCCCTGTTGGCCGCCGCCGAGGCGCTGGCGGCAGATCGCGGCGCCTTGGCCATCCGGGGGCCGTTCGACCCCGATTATTGGGTCGGGTATCGGATGAAACTGGATCATTTCGATGTGCCGCCGTTCTTCGGCGAGCCGTTCAACCGACCCGAATACCCCGGCCTGTGGGAGGCCTCCGGTTACGAGGTCACCGGCCGCTACCATTCCAGCGTTGTGGCGCGGCCGCGAGTTCCCGCAGACGGCCCGTGGCGCCCGGCCGCCGTGCGCGCCCACGCCCAGGCCAACGGCGTCGAAGTCCGGCCCTTGGGCTTGGGCTTCGAGGCCGCCTTGGCGGCGATTCACGGCCTGGTGATGGATCGCTTCGCCATCATGGCGGAGTTTCATCCGCTGACGTTCGACCAGTTCGCGGCCCTGCTGCGGCCACTCGGCCGGCTCCTGGACCGCCGCGCCAGCCAGCTGGCCTGGGCCGACGAGCGACTGGTCGGCTTCGCCGCCGTGACGCCCGATTTCGGGCGCTCACTTGACTCCGGACCGGCGCGGGCGCTGGCCGCCATCTTCGCCCGGCGACTGCGCCCGGGCGCCTTGATCTGTTCCTACCTGGCGGTCGACCGGGCCTATCGCGGCCTGGGACCGGCCCTGACCCTGCCCGGACTGGCCCGAGCCGCCCGCCTGGGCGTCCCCGCCATCGGCGCGCTGATCCATGAGGACGCGCCGACCGCCCACTACCTGCCAGATCAGATCACCCGCAGCCACCACTACGCCCTCTACTCCAAGTCGCTGGCCTGAGCAACCGACAAGTTGTCCGCCCCTCTCAGCCCCGGCAAAGCCCAGCCCCCGGCAACCCAAGTCTCCGAGCGGGTCCGCCCAGCAACTAAGTCCGGTCACTTTCACCCGCGAGCAACTTGACCGGACTTACGTGCCCGCACGCGGCCCCATCCGCCCTGTTCCCGTCAACTCCGCGCGCGTGACCTGGCACAACACATCGCCCCGGGCCGCTGCGCGGCGCCCGCCCAGCAACTAAGCCCGGTCACTTTCACCCGCGAGCAACTTGACCGGACTTACGTGCCCGCACGCGGCCCCATCCGCCCTGTTCCGCGTGCCACCGGGGCGCGGCGGAGCGGCGGGCGCTGGTTTGGTCGGCGCGGCGGGGCCACTGGTCTTGCCGCGGCGGAGCCGCGGGACCGGCAGGCGGGGCGGGGCCACTGGTCTTGCCGCCCACGGCCGCCGCCCCGGCGCCCGCCATGACATAACCCCGCACACATTGACCCCGGCGCAAACTTGCGCGGGGTTACGACCACCGCCCAGCCGGCGGCGAAACAACGGCAACGAGCTGACCTGGGACAACACCGCCCACCCCGCGCCCGCCCCGGCGCCCGCCATGACATAACCCCGCACACATTGACCCCGGCGCAAACTTGCGCGGGGTTACGACCACCGCCCAGCCGATGGCGGCCCGGGCGGGGGCGGGCGGGGTCAGAGGGCGCGGGGGCGGGCGGGGTCAGAGGGCGCGAGGGTGGGCGGCGGCGTAGACCTCGCGCAGCTGGTCGGGGGTGACCTTGGTGTAGATCTGGGTCGTGGTGACGGAGGCATGGCCGAGGAGTTCTTGGACCACGCGGATGTCGGCGCCGCCCTGGAGCAGATGAGTGGCGAAGGAATGCCTCAGTGTGTGGGGGCTGACTCCCTCCAGGCCAGCCGCCTCGCCGGCGGACCTGACCAGCTCAAAAGCGGCCTGGCGGGTCAGGCGCCGCCCGCGCCGCCCAACCAGCAGCGCCGGCGTGCCGCCGCCGCGCGCGACGCGCGCGGGACGCTCGCGCACCAGATAGGACTCGACAGCGGCCTGGGCGCACCCGCCCATCGGGACGATCCGCTCCTTGCCGCCTTTGCCCACCACCCGAACCCAAGCGCTCGGCGGGACCTGGGCGCCCGCGCCCCGGTCGCCCAGGCCCAGGTCGTCAACGTCCAGTTGCAGAACTTCGGAGACGCGAGCGCCGGCGCCGTAAAGCAATTCGACCAGCGCGCGGGCCGTCAGGTCCTCGCCGGTGGCGGCGATCAGCGCCTCGACCTGGCCGGTCGTGAGCGCCTTCGGCAGCCGCGCGGACGTCTTGGGGGGCGCGACCTCCCCGGCCGGGTCAGACTGGGTCCAGCCTTCCAAGAACGCGAACCGGTGCAGCCCGCGCACCGACGCCATCGTCCGCGCGACCGAGGCGGCCGCCAGCCCGTCCGCCGCCAACCGCTCGCGGAAGCCCTCGATCACTGCTGGCGTCACAGCCGCCAACTCCGGGTCGCCGCTCCCGGTCTCGCCCGGGCCCAGGTCGCCCGGCCCGGTCCCGCTCGACCCCGAACCGCGCCAAGACTCGCCCAACCCAGCGTTCGCCGGCCCAGCGCTCGCCGGCCCAGCGCTCGCCAACCCAGCGCTCGCCGGACCCACGCCCGCCGAACCGGCACCACCGGCACCGCCGGCACCGCCCGCCCCGGCACAGTTCAGGCGCGAAGCGCCAAGGTGATCCAGGTAACGCGCCAAGTCGGCGGTGTAAGCCGCCAGGGTGGCGGCGCTGAGCGCCCGCTCGACCCGCAGATGGGTCAGATAGCGCCTCACGGCGGCGGCGGTTCGCACATCTCAATCTTGGCCTACCGGGTGCATCGGCCCAGGGACCCGAGCAGGCCGCCCCTAGGATTGTGACCATGTCGCAATCGCTTCACTGGACCAATCTGGACAACGAGGCGGTCGCAGCCGCCAAAGCCCTCGCCGCCGATGCCGTCGAAAAAGCCGGCTCCGGCCACCCCGGCACCGCCATATCGCTGGCGGGCGCCGCCTATCTGCTGTTCCAGCGCCTCATGACCCACGACCCGGCCGATCCGGCCTGGCCCGGCCGCGACCGCTTTGTGCTCAGCGCCGGGCACACCTCGATCATGCTGTACACGCAGTTGTACCTGGCCGGCTACGACCTGTCGCTGGAGGATCTGAAGGCGCTGCGCACGGCCGGCTCGATCACGCCGGGCCATCCCGAGCACGGCGTCACGCCCGGCGTCGAGATGTCCACCGGCCCGCTCGGGCAGGGTTTGGCCAGCGCCGTCGGCATGGCCATGGCCGCCCGCCGCGAGCGCCAGCTGTTCGACCCGCCAGCCGCCGATGCCGCCGCCCCGCCCACCAGCCAAAACAGCGTTTTCGACCACACCATTTGGGTTGTCGCCGGCGAAGGCGACATGGAGGAGGGCATCACCGCCGAGGCCTCGTCGCTGGCGGGCACGCAGCGGCTGGGCAACCTGGTGGTGCTGTTCGACCAGAACCAAATCTCAATCGAGGGCGACACCGACATCGCCTTCACCGAGGACGTGCTCGAGCGCTACAAGGCTTACGGCTGGCACACCCAAAGCGTCGATTGGACCAGCGGCGGGCGTTACCGCGAGGACTACGAGGCCCTTTATCAGGCGCTGGCCGCGGCCAAGGCCGAGGTCGGCCGCCCGTCAATTGTGCGGCTCCGCTCGATCATCGGCTGGCCGTCGCCGTCGAAGCAGAACACCGGCGCCATCCACGGCGCCAAGCTCGGCCCCACCGAGGTCGCGGGCCTGAAGCGGGCGCTGGGATTGGACCCGGACAAGACCTTCAATGTGCCCGAGGAAGTCCTGGCCGTCACCCGCCAGGCGCGCGACCGGGGCGCCAAGGCGCGCATCGCCTGGCAGGCGAAGTTCGACGATTGGCGCGCCGCCAACCCGGAGGCGGCCGAACTGTGGGACCGGCTCCAAAACCGCGAACTGCCCCAGGCGATCGAAGACGCGCTGCCCCTGTTCCCGGCCGGAACAGCGCTGGCCACCCGGGCGGCATCGGGCAAGGTGCTGGCGGCACTGGGCGCCAAACTGCCGGAATTGTGGGGCGGCTCGGCGGATCTGGCGGGCTCCAACAACACCACCATCGCGGGCGAGACCTCGTTCCTGCCGGACAGCCCGGGCGGGCGGACCGTCCACTTCGGGGTCCGCGAGCACGCCATGGCGGCCGTCATGAATGGGATCGCGTTGCATGGCCCAACGTTGCCCTACGGCGGCACCTTCCTGGTCTTCAGCGACTACATGCGCGGCGCGGTGCGCCTGACCGCCCTGATGAATCTGCCGGTCACCTATGTCTGGACGCATGATTCGATCGGGGTCGGCGAGGACGGCCCCACCCATCAGCCGGTCGAGCAGCTGGCCTCGCTGCGGACGGTGCCGGGCTTGGACGTGATCCGCCCGGCGGACGCCAATGAGACCGCTTGGGCCTGGCGTCACCTGTTGGCCCGCCGCCGCCCGGCGGCCCTGATCCTGAGCCGCCAGAACCTGCCGGTCTTCGACCGCCTGGGCGAGGGCTTGGGCGCGGCCCGCGACCTTTGCGGCGGCGCTTACGTCCTGGCCGATTCGCCCCTGCCGAAGATCGATGTGTTGCTGCTGGCCAGCGGCTCGGAGGTGCAATTGGCGTTGGCGGCGCGGTCGTTGCTGGCGGCCGAGTCGATCGGGGCGCGCGTGGTCTCGGCGCCGTGTTTGGAGTGGTTCGCGGAGCAGACCCCGGAGTACCGCGAGGACGTTCTGCCGGCCGCCGTCAGGGCCCGGGTCGCCGTCGAGGCGGGGGTGGCGATGCCGTGGCGCCAGTTGGTCGGGGACGCCGGGCGGTGCGTCTCGGTCGAGGTTTTCGGCGAGTCGGCCGGCGCCGGGGAGTTGTTCGCCAAGTTCGGTTTCACGCCGGAACACGTGGCCGATGCCGCCCGCCAGTCGATCGCGGCCGCCAGCGCCAACCGCTGATGTTCGTCAACCCGCTGGTCGATCCGGCGGATCAGCGCGTTCCGCGGATCCCGGCGCCGTGCGCGCTGACGATCTTCGGCGCCACCGGCGACCTGGCCCGCCGCAAGGTCATGCCCGCCATCTACGACCTGGCCAACCGGGGACTGTTGCCGGCGGGGTTTTCCTTGACGGGGGTGGCCAGGTCGGATTGGACCACGGCGCAGTTCGTGTCGCACGCTCACGCCGCCGTGGCCGCCGGCGCGCGGACGCCTTTCCGCCAGCGGGTCTGGGAGCAGTTGACCGCGTCGATGACCTATGTCAGCGGCGATGTCGCCGACCCGGCCACCTACGCCAAGTTGGCCGAGGCGTTGGAGTCTTCGGATCAGCGTTTCGGCACCGGAGTGGGCCGGGTTTTTTATCTGTCGATGCCGCCGGCCGTCTTTGGCGTCATCTGTGACCAGTTGGCGGCGGCCGGGCTGGCCTCGGGCCGGGCCGCCGACCGAGCCGCTGATCGAGCCGCTGATCGAGCCGCCGGAGCCCCGGCGGGCGGACCTGCGGGCGGACCGGCGGGCGGACCGGCGGGCGGACCTGCGGGCGGACCGGCGGGCGGACCAGTGGGCGGCCCTGACGGCGCCAAGGTGGTGGTCGAGAAACCGTTCGGCCGCGACGCGGCCTCGGCACGGGAGTTGGACGCGGCCCTTGGCCGGGCCTTCGACCCGGCCAATGTCTTCCGGATCGATCATTACCTGGGCAAGGAGACCGTGCGGGGAATGTTGGCGACGCGCTTCGCCAACCAGGTCTTCGAGCCGCTGTGGTGCGGGCGGTACGTCGACCACGTCCAAATCACCATGGCCGAGGAACTGGGCGTGGGCTCGCGCGCCAGCTACTACGACGGCATCGGCGCCACCCGCGATGTGATGCAGAACCATCTGCTGCAACTGCTGGCCATCACCGCCATGGACGAGCCGGCCTCCTTCGGCGCGGCCGACCTGAGGGCGGCCAAGGAGGCGGTGCTGGCGGCCACCCGGATTCCCGGGCCGGTGGCCGAGTGCGCCGTCCGCGGCCAGTACACGGCGGGCTGGCAGGGGAACATCCCGGCGGCGGCCTACTTGGATGAGCCGGGCGTGTCGGCCGGATCGACCACCGACACCTTCGGCGCGCTCAAACTCGAGGTCATGACCGACCGCTGGGCGGGCACGCCTTTCTACCTGCGCACCGGCAAACGCCTGGGACGGCGGGTGACGGAGGTGGCGATCACTTTCTCACGCACCGCCAGCCAGGTCCGCGCTGGCTTGGACACCCGCTACCTGGGCGCGAACGCGCTGGTCATCCGCGTGCAGCCGGATGAGGGCATGACTCTGCGGGTGGGGGCGAAGGTGCCCCAAACCGACATGGCGGTCCGCGACGTGACCATGGACTTCTCCTACGGGCACGCTTTCACCGAGTCGTTGCCGGACGCCTATGAGCGCCTGATCTTGGATGTTCTGCTGGGCCACGACCCGCTTTTCCCGCGCTCGCGCGAGGTCGAGGAGTCGTGGCGGCTGATCGACCAGGTCGAGGAGCACTGGGCGCGGACGCCGGGCGGGCCGGAACTCTATCAAGCCGGGACCTGGGGGCCGCCGGGCGCGGACGCGCTGACGCGCCGCGACGGCCGGGAATGGAGGCGGCCGTGATCATCCCTCTGTACGCGGCTTCGACCGCGCAGGTCGCCACCAAATTGGTCGAGTTGCGCGAGGACGGCGGCATGGCCGCCCTCGGGCGCGTTCTGACGCTGATCGTCAAGTGCGAGGCGGCGGACATCGAGACCTCGATCCAGGCCGCGAATCTGGCCTCGATGGAGCATCCCTGCCGGGTGATCGTGTTGACGGCTGAGGATCTGGGCGGGCCGGCGTCCATGGACGCCCAGATCAGGGTCGGTTCGGACGCCGGCGCTTCGGAGGTCATTGTCTTGCGCCTGCGCGGCGGCCCTGGCGATCATCTGGACGCTGTGGCCACGCCGCTGCTGCTGTCCGACGCCCCGGTGGTGGTGTGGTGGCCGGATCGCCGCCCGCCCGTGCCGGCCGCTGACACCTTGGGGCGCTTGGCCTCGCGGCGCATCACCGACGTCACCGCCTGCGAGCGCCACATTGTCGAGGGACCCGGCTGCGCCGCCCTGCTGGCCGCCATGTCCAGCGGTTACACCCCCGGCGACACCGATTTGGCCTGGACCCGGCTGACGCCGTGGCGGGCGCAGTTGGCGGCCGCCCTGGAGATACCGCCGCTGGAGCCGGTCACTTCGGCCACCGTCACCGGCCCGGATTCGGCTTCGACTCATCTGATGGCGGCCTGGTTGGCGGACCGCCTGGGCGTGCCGATCCGCCGCCAGGACGTCGATTCGTCGTTCATGACGGCGGTCGAGTTCCATCTTTCCGGCGGGCGGCGCATTCTTTTGGACAAGGAGTCGGAGGAGTCGCAGGCGGTGCTGCGCATCACCGGCCAGGTGGACCGCGTGGTCACGCTGTCGCGCCGCAGCCGGGCCGAGGCCTTGGCCGAGGAATTGCGCCGCCTTGAGCCGGATGAGGTCTACGGCCGCCTGGTCACTGGCGCGCTGCCGGCGCGCTTGGCCCACGCCCCGGCGTCAGGCGCGCCATGAGGGACGTCATTGTGCTGGCGGATGCGGCGGCTGTGGCGGAGGCCGCCGCCGCGCGCCTGGTCTGCTTCTTGTTGGAGGCTCAATCCTTGACCGCGCCCATCCATGTGGCGCTGACCGGCGGCTCGGAGGGTGTCGAGGTCCTGCGGCGCGTCCGCGCCAATCCGCTCCTGAGCGCCGTGTCTTGGCCGGACGTCCACTTCTGGTGGGGCGATGAGCGCTTTGTGGAGGCGGATTCGCCGGAGCGCAATGACGCCCAGGCGCGCGCGGCCCTGCTCGACCACCTGCCCGAATCCCCCGGCGGCGTTCATCCGGTGGCCGCCGCCGCCCAGGGGCTGACCTTGGAGCGGGCCGCCGCCGGTTACGGCGACGAGTTGCGCCGCCTCCGGGTCCGCTTCGCGTTGGTGCTGCTGGGGGTGGGCCGGGACGGCCACGTCGCCTCGATTTTCCCGGGCGGGCCGGACGGCGCCGGGGCGGCCGCGCCCGCCGCCTTCGCCGTGCCCGCCTCGCCCAAGCCGCCGCCCGCCCGCGTCTCGCTGACCATGGACACCATCAACGCCGCCGACGAGGTTTGGTTGGTGGCGGCGGGCAGCCCTAAGCACGATGCCGTCGCCGCGGCTTGGGCGGCAACCTCAGTCCCAGCGGCCCGGGTGGCCGGGCGGCGGCGGACGCTTTGGCTGGTGGACGCGGCCGCCGCCGGCTGAGCCGAAGCCCCGCGACTTGCCGCGCCCGGCCAATCACCGGCCCAACACCACGCCAATCACCAGGCCAACACCAGGCCAATCACCAGGCCAATCGCCGTAGCACCCACGGCCCGGCGCTCCCCCGCCGGACCGTGGGCGGTCTCAGGACCGCCGGGCGCGCCATCGCGCCAGGCGGTGCGCTGTCAGGCCGAACGCCAGCGCCAATCCCGCCAACCAGGCTACCAACCAGACATCCGTCCCGGTGGAGGACAATCCGGCCGGAACCGCGACCGTGACCTCGCTCAGCGCCGACCATTCGGCCCAGGCGACGTTGCGGCTGCGGCCGTCGCCGGCGCCGACCACCTTGACCGAATAGGTGATGGTGGCGGTCTGGCCCGCCGCCAGCGATCCGCTCCAGATCAACCGCGACCCCTCGCGGCGGACCGTGCCCCGGCTGGCCACGGCGTCGCCCTGGTAGGAGGCGTCGTCCAGGACCTCGGAGAGGTCGTCGAAGGCCTCGGCCGGGCGATCGGCCGGGAAGTCGAACGGCGTCGAGTTGGTGACCTTGACGGTGTAGTTGAGCACGCTGCCGACGGCCACCGGCGCGGGCGCTTGAACCGTCTTGACCACGTCTAAGATCGGCGGTTCGACTTCGTCCAGGACACAGGACTCGCCGGTCTCCGGGTCGATCCCGCCGCTGTCGGGGTGGTCGCAGCCGGGGGCCGGCGGGTCCGGCCCCGGGTCGCGCGGCACCCAGGCCACGTTCTTGAGCAGCCCGTCGCCGCCGGCCTTGAGGCGCACCGAGTAGGTGATGGTGACCCCGGCGCCTTGCGCCAATTCGCCGCGCCATTCCAGGACCGGCGCCGCGTAGCTGAACTCGCCGCCGGCGCCGGCGTCGGAGGCGGTCGCCAGGTCGAACGGTTCGGCGTCGTCCAGCAGGTCGGCCAGGGAGTCGGCCACCAGCGCCGGCGCCGCGGCGGTGAAGTCGATCGGGCCTATGTTGCGCACGTCCAGTTGATAGGTGACGGTCTCGCCCGGATGGGCGTCGACCACGCCGTCGACCTCGCCCTCGACGGCCTTGGCCGTGACTTTGAGGATCGGCCGGACCTGGTCGAGCAGCGCGCAGGGTTCGCCGCTGTCCGGGTCCAACCCGTCCACCGGGTCCTCGCAGCCCGGTTCCGGCGGCGAAGCCACCGCCGTGTCCAGCGGGAACCAGGCCAGGTTGCGCAGGCGACCGTCGCCGTCGGTCGTCAGATCGACGGCGTAGACCAGTTCCGCCGCCGCCCCCGCGGCCAGCGGCCCGGACCAGGTCAAGACCGGTGACGCCCATGTCGCCTGGCCGCCGCTGGGCTTGGCGACGACGCCCGCCCAGACGGCATCGTCGATGATGTCCGTCAGGTCGTCGCGGACAACGGCCGGGCGGGCGTCCGTGAAGTCGCCCGGCCCGGTGTTGCGCAGCGTCAGGGTGTAGGTCAGGCGCACGCCGGACTGCCAATTTCCGCCCGATGGCGTCTGGGTTGCCGTTTTGGCGATGGCCAGGGACGGCAGTTTGAGGTCGTCGGCGGCGCACCAGTCGCCTTCGGGGGCGCAGGCCGGCGCCAGCCCCGGGTTGTCCGGGTCCTCCGGCAGCCAGACCGCGTTGGCCAGGCGGCCGTCGCCGCCGGACTTGAGGATCACCGAATAGGTGACGGCGACCTCGGCCCCGGCGGCCAGCGGGCCGGACCATTTCAGCAGCGGCGCCTCGTAGCTGAGGGCGCCGCCGGCGCCGCCGTCGGCGGCGGTGGTCAGGTCAAACGGCTCCGTGTCATCCAACACCAGTTCCAAGGAATCCACAGCCACAGCCGGGTGCGTGTCCGTGAAATCGCCCAGGCCAACGTTGCGCAGGCGGAAGGTGTAGTCGACTCGGTCCCCCGGGCGGGCCGCCTGGCCCAAAGCCCCGGCCAACTGCGAGGTCTTGGAGACCTCGATGATCGGCGGGCGCAACTCGATCTTGGCGCAACTCTCATGGGACTCGGGATCCGCCCCCGACCAGCTGTTGAAAACCCCGCCCGAACGCACCGCCGCCGGATCATCGCAGCCCGGGGCCGCCGGGGCGGCCAAGGTCGGGTCGCTCGGCGCCCAAACCACGTTGTCGATCACGCCGTCGCCAAGGCCCTTCAAGCGGACCTGGTAGGTCAGGGTCACCTCGGCCCCGGCCGCCAGCGGGCCCAGCCACCGCAGCACCGGCTGGGTGTAGCCGAACACGCCGCCGGCCCCGCCGTCAGAGGTCGTGGTCAGGTCGAACGGCTCAACCTCGTCCAGCATCTGCTCCAAGGAGTCCGCCACCACGGCCGGGCGGGCGTCGGTGAAATCAGCCGCCCCCCGGTTGCGGGCCACAATCGTGTAGGTCAAGGTGTCCCCGGGGCGGGCGAAAGCCCCGCCATCGGCGCTCTTGGAGACGATCTGCAGAATCGCCCGCAGCCTGTCGTCCAGCGCGCACGGCTCGCCGCTGTCCGGGTCCAAACCGTTCACCGGCGCCTCGCAGTCCGGCGGCGGCGGATCGGCCAGGCCGGGTTGCGACGGGAACCAGGCCAGGTTGCGCAGTTGCCCGTCGCCGCCGGACGTCAAATCGACCTCGTAGACCAGCGCCACCACGGCCCCGCTGGCGAGCGGCCCGGTCCAGGTCAGCACCGAGTCGACCGGGTCCCAAACCGTGGTCCCGGCGACCGGCTTGGAGACCAAACGGACCCAGACGGCATCGTCCAAGACTTCCGCCAACTCGTCGCGGACCGACGCCAAACTGACCCCCTCAAAATCCCCCCGCCCGGTGTTCTCCAAGGTCAGCGTGTAGGTCAGGCGCACCCCGGCCTGCCAGGCGCCGTCCGCTGGCGTCTGCGTGACCGACTTCGTGATCGACAACTCCGGCAACGCCACCTGGCCCGAGGCGCACCACTCCCCGGCGGCCTGGTCGCAGGCGGGCGGATCGCCCGCCGAATCCGGGTCCTCCGGCACCCAGACAACGTTGGCCAACTGGCCGTCGCCGCCAGCCTTGACCGTCACCGAATAGGTGATCTCCACCTCCGCCTTCACCGACAGGTCGCCGGACCAGGTCAAGCGCTCGTTGGCGGCGCTCCAGACCAAGGCGCCCGGGCCGGAGACGATCTGCGCGGCGTTGTCCCAGGTGGCGTCATCGAGCACCTGGCTGAGCGAGTCGACCACCACCGCCGGGTGCGTGACGGTGTAGGCGCCGCTGCCGACATTCTTGATGTGGAGAGAATATATGACCTGGTCACCGGGCCGCGCGTAGGGCGGCGGGTCCGGGTCGCCGGGCCGGACCAAGGTCGAGCTCTTGGCCACCTCCAGCACCGGCGGCGTCAGCGCGACCGCCGCGCAGACCTCGCCAGTGGACTCATCCGTGCCAGAGTTGTCCGCGTCGACGCACTCCGGCGTTTCCACGTTCAACCAGTCGTTCGGCACCCAGGCCACGCTCCGGCTGCGGCTGGCGCCCATCGTGGCGTCAAGTTGGACGCTGTAAGTGACGGTCACCACCTCGCCGGGGGCGAGGGCGCCGCTCCAGCCGATCCGCCGCGAAGCCGCGAACTGGTCGACCAAATTGCCCGCGCGGTCCGCCGCCAAACTGCCTCCCACCAGGGTCCCCATCACATCAGTGAGGTCGTCCCAGAGCCACACCGGCGCCGACTCGGTGAACGGGATGCGGCCGGTGTTCTTCAATGTGACCGTGTAGTCCACCGTCACGCCGGGCATCGGGTCCGCCGGGCTGGCGGTCTTGGTCAGCTTCAGCCCGCTCTTGTCGAATTGCGTCACCGCGCACGGCTCGACCGTCTCCGGGTCGATCCCTGAGATCGGGCAGTCAGGCGGCTCGGGCGCGGTCTGCCCCGGCAGGTTGGGCCGCCAAGCGACGTTGCGCACATAGCCGTCGCCCGTGGGCAGCAGTTCCACCACCAGGGTGATGGTCACGCTCTCGCCCGCCTTCAGCGCGCCGCTCCAGGTCAGCATGGCCTCTTTGTCGTCATAGGTCAGCTCGCCGGGCGTCGGCCCGGTCACGGTGGCCGCCTGCGGCCAGGCGAAGGAGGCGTCGTCCAGGACGTCGCCAAGGTAGTCGCGCACAATGCCGGGCACCTGGTCGGTGAAGTCGACCTCCGACGTGTTCATGGCCACCAGGGTGAAGGTGACGATGTCGCCCGGCTTGGGGCTGGTCGCGTCCGAGGACTTGGTCAGGGACAGGGTTGGGCGGTGGTAGACGTCCTCGTCGCAGGGCTCGCCGCTGAGCGAGTCGCGCCCGGCGGCCGCGTCGGCCGCCGAGCAGGTCGGCCGCGGCGGCGTCTCCATCTCAGGATCGACCGGGCTCCAGGCCAGGTTGCGGCCCACGCCCAGGCCGCCGGCCAGCAGGGTGATCGAGAAGGTGATGGTGACGGTCTGGTCCTGCGCCAACGGACCCTCCCAGCGCAGGCGGGCCGTGTCCGCCCTGAACACCGGGTCGCTGACCGGTTGGCCGTTGATCTTCGCCGCCGCGTCGTGGTTGAAGGTCGCCGCGCCCAAAAGCGCCGAGAGCGAGTCCTCCACCACCGCTTTGAAACCGTCGGTGTAATCCGCTTGGCCAACATTCTTGGCGGTCAGGGTGTAGCTGACCTGGTCGCCGGCCGTCAGCGGCGTGCCGCCGGGCGTCGAGGTCTTGTCGATCTCCAGCAACGGGCGGCGGTCGTCGGTGGCGGCGCAGGGCTCGCCGGTGTCCGGGTCCACCCCGGACAGGTTGGCGCAGGCCGGCGCCTGCGGGTGGTCCGGGTCGGCCGGCTGCCAGACCACGTTGCGCATCAGGCCGTCGCCGATGGCGAGCCACGTCACCGAGTAGGTCAGGGTCACGACCTCCCCCGGGTTCAGGGCGCCGGTCCAGGTCAGGAGCGGCTCGGCGTAGCTGAGCGCGCCAACCTCCAGCCCGCCGGCGCCAACGGCCTTTTGATCGTTGTTGAAACGGCCGCCGTCCAGCAGGCCGGAGATGTCGTCCACGACCGTCGCCGGCTTGGCCGGGGTGAAGGCGGCGCCGCCGGTGTTCTCGATCATGATTTGGTACTGGGCCTGTTTGCCCTGGGCGTGGGGCGCCGGCGTCAGCAGCGCCTTGGTCAGGGTCAGCTTCCCCAGCGGATGATTGTCGAAGGCGCAGGCTTGGCCGGTGCCCGGGTCGGCCGCCCCGGTCGCCTGATCGCAGGCCACCGGCCCCGCCGGCGGGTCGAAGGGCTGGTAGACAACGTTGCGGGCTTGGCCGTCGCCGCCGCCAATGACCTTGACCTTGAAGCTGATCGTCACCGTTTGGCCGACCGCCAACTCGTGCTCCCAGGTCAGTTCGCCGTCGCTGTCGACCTCGGCCTGGCCGAGGGTGGCCGTTGGCGTCCCGACCAGTTCGACGTCATCGAGAATGGTGCTGAGGTCGTCCTTGAGGACGGCCGGGCGCTCGGCGGTGAAGGCCGCGCCGCCAACGTTGGTGGCGACAATCGAGTAGTCGATCACGTCCCCGGGCAGCGCCGGGCCCCTGGGGCTGGAGAACTTGGACAGGGCCAGCAGCGGCGAGCGCACGTCCAGCCCGGCGCACAGTTCGCCGGAGGAAATGGAGATCACCGGCTGGCCGTCGGTCGAGGCCTGGCAGGTCGGCGAGTCGGGGTTGGCGGCGTGAGGATTGAACGGCACCCAGGCGACGTTGCGGATGAGGCCGTTGCCAAGGGCGGTCACCTTCAGGCTGTAGGAGAAGGTGGCCGTGTCGCCGTCTTCGCCCGCCGGGGCCAGGGGCCCGGACCACTTGATCTTGGCGGTCGGGTCGGCCTCGGTGGGGGGTTTGTACGATGCCGCCCCGACGCTCGCGCTCAACGAGCCGGCCACCCAGTCGGCCTCCTTGAGCGCGTCGGTGAGGTGGTCCCAGGCGACCGCCGAGTCGGCGCCGCCGAAGGCCAAGGCCGAGGCGTTCTTGACCGTGACCGTGTAGGTCAGCACGTCGCCCGCTTGGGCGACGACCTGCGGGCCGCCCAGGTCGACCGCTTTGCTCAGGGTCAGCAGGCCGCGATCAAGCGTCACCTGGGCGCAGGCTTCGCCTGTGCCCGCGCCCGTCCCGCTGGCGGCGTCGCAGCTTGGGGGCGGGGGCGGCGTGGTGGCGGTGAACGGCTGGTCCGGCGCCCAAGCCAGGTTGCTGACCTGGGAAGTCTCGCTCGAACGGAGCATCACCTGGTAGGTCACGGTCACGGATTGGCCCTGCGCCAACGGCCCCGACCAGACCAGATGGGGGGCGCTGTAAACCGGGGCCGGCGGGACCGCGCCCGCCGGGCTGTACACCGCCGCGGCGTCCGCCTGGTAGTGGGCCCCGGTCAGGACCTCGGTCAGGTCGTCGCGGAGCACCGCCGGGCGGCTTTCCGGGTAGTCGGCCGCGCCGCTGTTGGTCATCGTGACCTCATAGGTCAAGGTGTCGCCGGTGTGCGGCAGGCTGGGCGGGTCCACAACCCGTTTCTCGATTTCCAACAGCCCGCGGTCGACAGTCACCGAGGCGCAGCGGATGACCTCGCCTGCGCCCGGCACGTCCTGACGGGGCGGGCAAAGGGCCTTCAACTCATCCGCGGGAGCGGACTCGTCCGGGTCGACCGGCGCCCAGGCCACATTGGTGAAACTGGCCGTGCCGGCGCCGGTCAGCGTCACCGAGTAGGTCAGGGTCACCTGCCCCCAGGCCGGCAGCGAACCCGACCACTTGATCAGCGGCTTGTCATAATCGAGGCTGAGGGTCTTGGCGCCCGACCCGTCTCGCGTCGCCGCGTCGCCGTTGTATTTGGCGTTGGCCAGGACTTCGCTCAGGTCGTCGTAGAAATAGGCCGGGTGCTCCTGGTCATAGCCCGCGTCGCCGACGTTCCGGAAGGTGACCGAGTAGGTCAAGGTGTCCCCGGCCCTGGGCGCGGCCGGGCCCTCCACCACTTTCTCCATGTGGATCAGGCTGCGCCTCAACTCCACCCGCCCGCAGGGCTCGCCGGTGTCCGGGTCTGCCCCGGTGGCCGGGCAGGCCGGTGGCGCCGTGCCGCTCGGGTCGGTCGGCGCCCAGGCGACGTTGTAAAGCAGGGCCTCGCCGCGGCCTTCGAGGGTGACCGAGAACGTCACCGTCACCGACGCCCCGGCGGCCAACGGGCCTTCCCATTCGATCCGCGCGCATGGATCACCCTGACATGAGACCGCGCCCATGGTCAGGAAGTCGTCGCCAACAATGGCGGCGTCCTGGTTGTAGGACGCCCCGATCAGCACGTCCTCCAACGAGTCGTAGAAACGCGCCGGGTCCGTGTCGGGGAAGCCCACCGAGCCGGTGTTGGTGATGGTGACGGCGAACTCGACCTTGTCGCCGGTCTTGAGCGGATCAGCCCCAAAGGTCTGCGCGGTCTTGGCGATCGCCAGCACCGGCCTGGCGAAGGTCGAGTCGGCGCAGGCCTCGCCGGTTGCGGCCCTCGGCCCAAGCTTCGGGTCCTCGCGGACAACGCACTCGCTTGGCGCCGGCGGATCCGGCTGGTTGGGGTTGGCCGGCTCCCAGACGACGTTCCGGATGACGGGATCGCCGCCGGCCAGAAGCGTCGCCTTGAACGTGAGGGTCAGCGTCTGGCCCACCGTCAGCGTCCCGGTCCAGACCATGTGGCCGCCGACCAGCGCGAACGAGCCTTCGTCAGCCGCGTCCACCGGCGCCCAGACGTTGGCCCAAGAGGCTTGGTCGATCCGGGCCGAATCGCCGATTTGGCTGAGGTCGTCTCGCAACACCAACGGCGCCAGCGACGTGTAGGGCACGGAGCCCACGTTCTCAGCGGTGATGGTGTAAGTCACCACATCGCCGGCCCTCGGCGCCTGGCCGGCCGTCAACGCCTGACCGCCGCGGGTGATCTGGTGAGTCTTCGACAGGCTGACCGTCGGCAGCGGCGCGTCCGTCTTGGCGCAGGGCTCGCCGCTGGCCGAGTCCAGCGGGTGGCCGTCGCAGACGGGGGTCTGGGGGTCGGGGTCGGCCGGGTCGGCCGGCTGCCAGGCGACGTTGACCAGGCCGTTGTCGGCGCAAGCCCGGGTCGTGACCGCGAAGCTGAAGGTCGCGGACGCGCCCGCGTCCAGGTCCCCCACCCAAGTGACCGTTGGCCGCGTGCCGCCACCGGCGTAGGTGACGGCGCCGGATGTGGCTGTCTGCGATCCCTGAGCCCAGTCCGCGCAAGCGTTGCCGGTGACCCGGCTGAGGTCGTCCATCACCGTGGCGCCGGTTATGGCCGCCGGGCCGATGTTCGTCACCTGGACGTTGTAGGTGACGTCCCGGCCGGGGGCCCAAGGCGAGGGCATGTTGGAGGACTTGGTGATCCTCAGCACCGGGAAGGACACATCGACGCGGGCGCAGCGCTGATTGGTGGCGGAATCGACCAAGCCCGCGCCCGCGCTCGCCACGCCGCCGGAGTCGACGCAGTCAGGGGGCGCCGACGCGCCCCCGCCGGGCGCGAAGACAATGTTGCGGAAGCCGCCGTCGCCGGCGGCGTTCAACACCACGGTGTAGGTGATCGTCGCCGACTCGCCGTCCCCCAGCGCGCCGCTGTAGGTGGCCAGCGGCGCGGCGTCGAAATCAACCGCGCCAACCCCGGTCACAGCCGGCTTGGTCTTGATGGTCGAATCACCCAGGGTCGAGGCCAGCGAATCGGTCAGCACCAGGGGGCGCGCGCCGGTGTAACCGGCCCCGGAGTTGTTCTCAATTAGAATCGTGAAGGTCAACTCGTCACCGGCCGCCAGCGGCTCGCCGGAACCTTTCCCCGCCACCACGAACGACTTCGACAGGTCGAAGTCAGGGATCCGGTACCCGACCTCGGCGCAGGGCTCACCCGTGACCTTGTCGAATCCGCCATCGCAGGCGGTTGGCGGCGGCGGCGCCGAGGACCGGTTCGCGGCCAGCGGCGACCAGGCCACGTTCTTGACGTCGCCGTTCCCCCCGGGCTTCAGCTTGACGTCGTATTCGATGGTGACCGTCTCGCCCACCGCCAGGACGCCCTCCCAACGGATTTGCCCGATGCCGTCGCCCAGGTAAACGGGGGACGGCGCGGCCACAGCCGGGTTGCCGCGACTGGCCTTCAGATCCGTGGGCGGCCCGGCGGCATCGTCCATGACGTCGCCCAAATAGTCGTGCACCAAAGCCGTCGTGTTCGTGGTGAAGTCGGCGGCGCCAACATTCCGGGCGGTGACCGTGTAGTGAACCGTGTCCCCGGCCCGCGCGTCCGAGGCGTCGGCGACCTTTGTGACCTCCAGCAGCGGCCGGGCCAACTCGGCGGCGGCGCAGACCTGGCGGCTGGTCGGGTCGTCCGGCAACGGCGGCGCCTGGTCGCAAGCCGGAGTCGCGGGCGGATCGGCCCGCTGCGCCCAAGCGACGTTGCGCAGCGTCCCCGCCCCGCCGGCCGCCAACGTGACCGAATAGGTGATGACAACTGTCTCGCCGACCGCCAGCGGCCCAGACCATTTCAGCAGGTCACGGGCCTCGGTCGGGTCGGCGCCGCCAGCGCTGAAGGCTGGCTGGCTGGGCGCGTCAAGCTGACCGATCAAAGCCTTGGCGTCGTTGTTGTAGGCGGCTGAGGCCACCACCTCAGTCAGGTCGTCCCAGATCGGCGCCGGGTCGGCCTCGGTGTAGTCCTGCGCGCCCACGTTGGCGCCGGTGATGGTGTAAGTCACCGTCGCGCCGGGAATCGCCCCGGCGCCGCCCTCGACGCGGACGGTCTTGGACAAGCGCAGCAGCGGCCTTTTCTCAATCACTTGGGCGCACGGCTCGCCGGTCTTCGGGTCCAAGCCGCCGTCGCTGATCGGGTCGTTGTTCTGGTCGAGGCAGTCCGGCGGGGGCGGCTCGTCGCCGCCCTGGGCCGGCGCCGTCTGGCCGCGCGGCGCCCAGGCCGTGTTCCCGGCCAGGCCGTTGCCGTGGCCGGTGGCCGTGAACGAATAGGTGATGACCACGCTCGCGCCCTGGGCCAGTTCGCCGACCCAATACAACCTGCCGGTCAACACGTCCACCGTCAACTGGCCCGCCGCCGCGCCGCTGATCTTGGCGGCGCCATCGCCGTTGTAGGTCAGGCCGTCCACGATGTCCTGGATGTCGTCCGCCAACACCAGCGGCCGCTGGCTGTCGAAGCCGGCCTGGCCGGTGTTCTTGGCGGTGACGGTGAAGCTGATGACATCGCCCGGGCGGACCTCGGCCGGCGCGTCGACCTGCTTGAACACCTCCAGGCGCGGCAGGCCGAATTCGACCACCGCGCAGACCTCTCCCGTGACCGAGTCCGGGCTCAGGGCGCAGGCCGGGCTCTGGGTGGGCGGCGCGGCCGGGGGCGTCGGGTCGGCGCGGACCCAGGCCACGTTCCTCAGGGCGCCATCGCCGGCGGCCGTCAGTCGCACGGTGTACGTCAACTGCACCGATTGAAGGTCCGCCAGCGGCCCTGACCAGCCGATGTACGGGTCGCCCGCGTCCGCGGTCGCGTCCAGGTGGCCGCCCGGCCGGTCGACGGACACGCTGACCAACTCGACATCGTCAAGAATGCCGGACAAGTCGTCCCAAATGGTCGCGGGCGCGGCTTCGGTGAACGTTCCCGGCCCCTCGTTGGTGGCGGTGACGGTGTAGGTCACCAGGTCGCCGGCGCGCTTGTCGGCCGCGTTGGTCGAGGTCTTGGTCAGGGCCAGCGACGGGGTCTCGGCGTTGAGCGAGGCGCAGGGTTCGTCGCTATCCGGGTCGCGGCCGGAAGCCACGCCGATGTCGCAGGCCGGGGTGGTGGCGACGGCCGGATTGTCGACCCAGGCGACGTTCTTCAGCTCGCGGTTGCCGGCGACGTCGCCGTTGATCTGGACCTGGTAGGTGATGGTCTTGGAGGCGCCGGCCGCCGGCGGCGCCCCGGTCCAGGTCAACAGGCTGGAGTCAAGGGAGAAGGCGCCGCCGCCGCCGGTCTGGTTCAGCCAGGTGGCGTCGTCAAGCACGTCGCTGAGATCGTCTTTGACCACGATTGTGTCCGGCGTGGTCGAGGTGCCCGTCGCGGTCGGGGTGGTGATCTTGACCGAATAGGTGATCACGTCGCCCACACGCGAGTCCTCCGTCGCGGTCGAGGTCTTCTCGACCACATAAGGGTCGAGCAGGAAGTCGACCGCGTGATCCTCAAGCTCTCCGGTGATCGCCACCCCGACTGGCTCATCGGTGACGCGGGAATCAGTCGTTATGCCCATGCGCACAATGGCGGTCTTGCCCACCGGTTGCGGCTTGGCGTCGGCCGGCACATCCCAAGCCATCGAGAAGACAGCCTCCTCGCCGACGGCCGACGCGCACGGGACCGAACCGGGTTGGACGGGCTGGCCGGCGCTCGGCACCGGTCCGCCCCAGTCCTCCGCCCCGAAGCTGTGGCTCTCGTTGAAGTCGATCCACCCCCAGATCCGGCCGTCACCGACGCACTCGAGGTCGTTGAGGATGACCGTGCCGCCGCGGTAGCCGGTGATGGTGGCCGGGATGGCCAAGTCCTCGTCATCGAGGTTGTTGGCGTCATCGCCAGTGGCGGTGACGCTGTAGAGCGGGGCCGGTTCGCCGTCCACCAGGTTGCCCAGCCGCACCCCCGGCGACCCGACCTCGGCCAAGGCGAACTTGGGGGTCGGGTCTGTGGCTGAGACCGCCTCGAACAGGTCAGTGTTGCCTCGCTGAAGCAGGCCGCCGGTCCACGGCGGCAGGGCCAGGACCCCGGCCGCGCCGTAACTCGAGTCGGCATCGCCCCAGTCGATGAAACTGACCACGCCGATGGCCACGGCTGACAGCCCTTTTCCTTTGATCGTGACCGTCGCGCTGGTGGTGCCCTCCATGAAGGCCACAGCCGTCGGGCCGCCGCCCAGGAAGGTGCCGTCCTTCTGATCCTGCGCTTCGCATTCGGAGGAGGCCGATGACGTCAGGGTCAGAGTGTCGTCGTTGGCCAGTTTGGCGATGGTCGAGACCTTGCAGTCTTCGCCCCTGTAGCGGTCGATGATCCGCCAACCGGTGAAACCTGAGCCGGGCTTGGCTGTGACGTACTCGTCGCTCCCGGACGCCTCCGCGTCGGCGAAGACCAAGCCCGGCAGATCAACCTCTGTCGACCCCAGCTTCGGGTCGATCAGGGTCATCTTGCAGGAGATCGTGAACGTGACCAAGTCGCCCTGGACGGCGTGGGTGATGCCCGCCAATTGCTGGTTGTTTCCGTCTGTGCCGCCAATGTTGTAAAGGTTGTCGAAACCGTCGCTTTTCCAGGAGCCGGGCCGCTTCACCCGCAGCGGGTCTTTGTTATTCCCCTTGCTGGAGATGTTGAAGATGGTGCAGGCGGTTTCGATCTTGGTGGCCCCCTCAGTGCGGATGTTGGTGACGGTGCCTGCTTTGACGATGTCGCCGACATTGGCGCCCCATTCGAACCAGTCGATCAGGTCACGGAAGCGTCCCGTCCCGCCAGTCGAGAACGACGCCTTGGCCGCTTCCGGCTGCGCCACCACCAGGCCCACCAGTCCCAGGGCGGCGGCCGCCGCCAGCGCCAACAGCCGCGTGGCCCCGCGTTTCGCCTTATTGCCAATCGCCTTCCGAGGACGTCTCATCAGCTTCTGCCTCCCGCTGATTACTGGATACGGGAAAACCCAACAACCGTGTTCTTGGCCGCCAATTCTCTGACCGCCAATTCCGCCTCACCGCCAATCGCCCAATCTCTCACTGCCGGCGGTCGAGATGAGTCAGCCTATGCTGGGTCCCTTCCTCCGCGCCAACATTCCAACACCATTCTTGCGCGTTTACCGTGCCATCTTATTCGCTGTTCTCCTGCCCAATGTGGGGCCAGCCGCGCGGCGCCGGCCGTGACCTGGCGGTTAAGCTGGGGCGGTGCCGGAATTGCCCGAAGTCGAAACCGTCCGCCGCGGGCTCGAGCGTTTGGTGATCGGTTCGCCGATCGCCGCCGTCGCCGTTTTGGCGCCCGCCAGCTTGCGCGGCGACCCCGCGTCGCTGATCGGCCGCCGCTTCGTCAGGGCCTGGCGGCGGGGCAAGGTCCTGGGGCTCGACCTTGACGACGGCCGCTGCCTGGTGGCGCACCTGAAGATGACCGGGCAAATGGTCTTCAGGGGCCCGCGCGCAGCCGGCCCGCGCGCAGCCGGCCCGCGCGCAGTTGGCCCGCCTGCCGGCGGGGCCGAGGCCTGGGGCGCCGGCCACCCCAATGACTCGCTGATCGGGTCGCTGCCGGACAACTCCACCCGAGTGATCGTCGAATTCGCCGGCGGCGCCCGGCTGTACTTCAACGACCAGCGCAAATTCGGCTGGTTGGCGCTGATGCCTCAGTCCCAGGTGACCGCGATCCCGCTGCTGGCCAAGATGGGGCCGGAGCCGCTGGACGCCGGGGCCTGGCCGGCGGCCAGGGAGCGCCTGCGCCGGCGGCGGCGCTCGCCCATCAAGGCGGCGCTGCTGGATCAGTCGGTGGTGGCCGGGATCGGCAACATCTACGCCGATGAGGCGCTCTGGGCCTCCCGCGTCCATCCCGCCACGCCGGTCGCATCCGTCACGGACCGCAAGCTGAAGGAACTCTTGACGGCGGCGGCCGCCGTCATGGAGCTGTCGCTGTCGCTGGGCGGCTCGACCGACCGCAATTATGTCGACGCCGAGGGCCGCCGCGGCGCCTACCTCGATTTCGCCAAGGTCTTCCGCCGCCAAGGCCAGCCCTGCCCCCGCTGCGGCCAGCCGATCATCAAGATTCGCGTCGCCGGGCGCGGCACCCACCTCTGCCCGCGTTGCCAGCGCTGGCGGCCCAACGGCATCGGCGGCAAAGGCGACAAAGGCGGCCGGCGCGACAAGAGCGCTAGGCTGGAAACCCCGCCGCGCAGGTGAGCGCGGCCAAACCCAGGAGTTCCGCGAATGCCAAAGGTGACGTATTTCAGCGGGCAAAGCCTGCCCCTAGAAATGCACAAAGTCCGTATCATCCAAAAACTGACGCTGCTGCCGATCGAGGAACGGCTGGCCGCCGTCGCCAAAGCCGGCTACAACACTTTCCTGCTCCAAAACCGCGACGTGTTCCTGGACATGCTGACGGACAGCGGCGTCAACGCCATGTCGGACCGCCAGCAGGCCGCCATGCTCTTGGCCGATGACGCCTACGCCGGTTCGGCCACCTTCTCACGTTTGCACGCCAAACTGCGGGAGATCTTCGGCATGGACTATTTCTTGCCGGCCCACCAGGGCCGGGCGGCCGAACACATCCTGGCCAAAACCTATGTCCGCCCGGGCTCGCTGGTGCCGATGAATTACCACTTCACCACCACAAAGGCGCACATTGTGGAACTCGGCGGCGAGGTCCTGGAATTGATCAACCCGGACGGGCTGTCCGTCGACGCGCCGGGCGATTTCAAGGGCAACTTCGACGTGGCGGCGCTGGACCGCCTGGTGGCGGAGGTCGGCCGCGAGCGGATCGCCTTCGTCAGGGTCGAGGCCGGCACCAACCTGATCGGCGGGCAACCGTTCTCCCTGGAGAATCTGCGCCAGGTCCGGGCCGCCTGCACCCGCCACGGCCTGACCCTGGTCATGGACGCCTCGCTGCTGGCCGACAACCTCTATTTCATCAAGCAACGCGAGCGCGCCGCCGCCCACCTGTCCATCCCCCAGATCTGCCGCGCCATAGCGGACGCCTGCGACATCGTCTACTTCTCGGCCCGCAAACTGGGCTTCGGGCGCGGCGGCGGCATCTGCATCCGCGACGAGTCCACCTACAAGCGGATGCGCGGCCTGGTGCCCATGTATGAGGGTTTCTTGACCTACGGCGGGATGTCCGTGCGCGAGATGGAGGCCATCACCGTGGGCCTGGACGAGACCATGGACGAGGACATGATCAACCAGGGGCCGCAGTTCATTGAACACATGGTCTCGGAGCTGGATTCTCACGGCGTGCCGGTGGTCAAGCCCGCCGGCGGGCTGGGCGCGCATGTTGACGCGATGCGCTTCTTGGATCATCTGCCGCAGACCGAGTACCCGGCGGCGGCGCTGGCCGGCGCCATTTACTTGGCCTCAGGCGTGCGCGGGATGGAACGCGGCACCATGTCTGAGCAGCGCAATCCGGACGGCTCCGAACCGCTGGCGCACATGGAGCTGGTGCGGTTGGCGGTGCCACGGCGCGTGTTCACGTTGTCACAGGTGTCCTACGCGATCGACCGCCTGCGCTGGCTGCACGCCAACCGCCGCCTCGTCGGCGGCCTGCGCTGGATCGAGGAGCCGGAGATCCTGCGCTTCTTCTACGGCCGCCTGGAGCCGATCGGCGACTGGGCGCACGAACTGGTGGCCAAGTTCCGGGCCGACTTCGGCGACTCGCTCTGACGCTCTGACGCTCTGCCGCTCTGCCGCTCTACGCCCGGTCGGGGTAGACCACCACTTTGAGGTTTTTGGGGTCGCCCGATGCCGTCAGCGCGGCTGGCACTTCAGACAAGCCGAACGTTTGGGTCACCAGGGCGTCCATGTCCACGCGCCCCGAGGCGACCAGGTCGATCGCCACCGGCCAGGTGTTGGCGTAACGGAAAATGCCGGTCACGATCAGTTCCCGGGCCTGGATCCTTGAGACCGGCAAGAGCATGTCGTCCGCGCCCATGCCGACCAGCACCGCCCGCCCGTTCGGGCCCAGCGCCATGATGCCGTCCCTGACGGCGCCCTCGTTGCCGGCGGCGTCGATGAAGACGTCGACGTCGAGCCCGAGTTTGGCGATGTCGCTGGCCGCGGGGTCAATGGCGTCTGTGGCGCCCAGGCGGGTGGCGCGCTCGCGGCGCTGGGCGATCGGGTCGGAGCTGACCACGCGCGAGGCGCCGTAGGCGCGCGCCACTTGGGCCATGATGACGCCGATCGGCCCGGCCCCGGCTATCAGCACCGACGAGCCGGGCCTGATGCCCGCCTTCAGCGCGGTCCAGATTCCCACCGACAGCGGCTCGCACAATGCTCCCGCCTCGATGGACACGGCATCGGGCAAGGGGTGGGCGTAATCGTGCTGGATGACGGCGTACTCGCTGAAGGCGCCGTCGACCGGCGGCGTGGCGTAGAACTCCATGGCCGGGCAGAGGTTGTAGCGCCCGGCCTTGCACTGCGCGCAGACGCGGCAGGCGCGCTGCGGTTCGATCGAGACCCTTTGGCCGATCCGCCCCGGGTCCACCCCGGTGCCGACTTCCACGATTGTCCCGGCCGCCTCGTGCCCCAGAATGATGGGCGCGTCGACCACGAAGTCCCCGATCCGGCCGTGTTTGAAGTAATGCACGTCGGAGCCGCAAATGCCGACGGCGCCAACCTTGACCACCACTTGATCTGGGGCGGGCGCCGGTGTCGGGACGTCTTCGAGCGCCAGGTCGCCCTGGGCTTTGAGGACGCTGGCGCGCATGGTCTTGGGAATTTGCGGCATTGCGGTCTCCGATGCGATCTGTCGTGGTCGGTTGCGGTCTGGCGTGGTCTGGTGTGGTCTCGTGTGGTCGGTTTGGCTGGGCGCCCCGGGCGTCCTGATGAACCTTAGCGCCAGCGCGCCCCCGCGGCTACGCCCAGAATCGTGACGAAAACGTTACCAATTGGGCCTGGCCCTTCCCGGCGGGCGCCTGCCCCCCGGCCAACGGCGTGGTTGGGCTGGCTCAAAGCGAGCGGTAGATGTCGGCCGCGGGCACAAAGCTGACGTCCACTTCCGGCACAATCTCCTGGAGCCGCCGGGCGAAGAAGGCCATGCCTTGCTGTTCGGAGGGAACGTGGCCGAGGACGGCGAAGGCCTTCGGCCGGCCCGACTCCCGGCCGATCCAGGCGGCGTCATAGGCGTATTCCCCGAATTCCCACTCCCATGCCTCCCCGACCATCGCCAGGTCGATCTCATCGCTGCTCAGCACCGGCCTGAAGGGCTCCAGCCCGCCGTAGCCGCAGGCCACCGCCACCCGGCGAACGCGCTGGTGGGGGTCTCCCACATAGCGCAGCGAGGTCGACCCCAGCTTGTCGGCGACGTGCCGGAGCACATCGCCGAGACTCGCCTCCGGTATGTCCACCACCGAGGGCCCCAGCCCCAGGCCGATCCCGTCGCTGGGCCACCCCAGCGCGGTCAACACCCCCAGATGAATCATGTCCGGCCGGATTTGGTGGAGGCGGTCGTGGCAGTGCCAGACCGTCACCCGGCGCTCCAGCAGGAACGCGCGCTTGGCGAGATAAACCGGGTCATCGCCGCCCGCCAGCTGCGGGACGAAGGCGTTGTGATGGTTGAAGTAGAGCGGCTCATGCGTGATCACCATGTTCGCCCCGCCCGCCACCGCCATCTCCAGCACTTCAAGGGTGGCCATCATGGTCACCGCGACGCCCTTGACCGCCAAATCGGGGTCCCCCTCAAGGAAAACGTCCACCGTCCCCGGATGCGTTTCCGCTGGCAGCGCCCCCTGAATCCGTTGAACCACCCCCAGGGCCGTGAGCTGAGTCTGCGAGTCCATGCCCACCGAGCGTACTGCACTTCTCTGGCGGCGCCACAGGGTCTAGAGGCACCCCACAGACTCTCTCCGCTTCGCTCCGAGATTTTGCGGGGACCCCGAGTAGGCGAAACTCCGCTCAGGTGCAAAGGCTTCGGCTACATAGTGCGGCTAGGCAAGGTCGTTGGTGTGCGGCATGGTGGCGTGTTTCGGGGGTGGCCGCCTGCCGGAATGAGTGTGCTGGTCCGCTTGCCCAGGGGCGGGCGGCTGTTGTGTCGTTTCTCTCTCTCCCCCCGCACCATGGACGGTGGTTGTTGGCTGCCCGGGCGCGCCGCGCGCCCCGGCCTCGCAGCTAACCCCGGTCACTTTCGCCGCCGCGCAACTTGACCGGACTTACATGCCCTGGCGCAGGCCGCCGGCGCCGCGCGCGTGTCGGCCCCGCGCGCGTGACCAGGGCTTATGCGTCGCCTAGGGCGCGCTGCGCGCCCCGGCCCCGCAGCTAACCCCGGTCACTTTCGCCGACGCGCAACTTGACCGGGCTTACGTGCCCTGGCGCAGGCCGCGGCCGCCGCGCCTGTGGCTGGTTCGGCCGCCGAGGTGCCGGGCGCGGCCCGGGGCGGTGACATAACCCCGCACACATTGACCCCCGCGCAAACTTGCGCGGGGTTATGTCACCAGCCCACCAGCACACGCGCCCGGCTAAGGCTCTGACCTGCGGCTACGCCAAGCCCGGCGCGCGGGCGGCGCCGGGGCGGTGACATAACCCCGCACACATTGTGTGCTGTGTCAAACTCTATGGACGGTTAGTTGGGTTTTCCTCATGCCGCTAGCGGCAGTTGGTCTTGTTGGCCTTGCGGGCCGTGTTGGAAGTGGTCGGCCATGGCTTGGGCCGGG
>JAITJZ010000056.1 GCA_031278655.1 Bifidobacteriaceae bacterium | reverse complement strand
CACCCAGCTTGAGGCCGACTGGGCCGAGGTCGTTTGATGGCCATCGTCATCAACCTGGACGTCGAACTGGCCAAGCGGAAGATGTCGGTGGCGGAACTGGCCGCGGCCATCGGCATCACCCCGGCCAACGTCTTCGTCCTCAAGAGCGGCCGGGCCAAGGCCGTGCGTTTCACAACCCTGGACGCCATCTGCCGGGTGCTGGGTTGCCAGCCGGGCGATCTCCTGGCCCACACGCCATCGCCCGAGCCTGAATGACCCGCGCCGGCCGCCGCCGGCCGGCGGCCGGCCAGGGCCCGCCGATGGATTAGGGTCGAGGATCGTGATCTTTTGCGTTCCGGTTGACCAGCGGGGATTTGTGGGCGGCGGCTGGGGGCGGGCGCAGGCGGTGGCGCTGGCCAGCGTCGACGCCGCCGGCCAGATCGATTCCTGGGAGGTTCACGAGGTCGGCTGGGGCGACCTCCACGGCGTTGGCGGCGAGGGGGCGCATCACGCCCGGATCGTCCGCTTCCTGCGCCACCACCAGGTCGGCTGCGTGGTGGTGGAGCACATGGGCCCCGGCATGCGCCGGGTGATGGCGGCCATGAAGATCCCGACTTTCACAGGCGCCCAGGGCGCGGCCCGGGCCTGCGTCGAACAGGCGGCGGCTGTCCTGGCCGCCCAAGACGCGCCAACGGGCGAGCCCAGGTCGCCGGCGCTCGAAGTCGGCGCCCTGCTGGTCGACATGGACGGCACGCTGGTCGATTCCTCGGCGGCGGTCGCCCAAGTCTGGACCGAATACGCCCAGGCGCGCGGGCTCGACCCGGCCGCGGTGCTCGGCCACGCCCACGGCCGCAGGCCGAACGAGACCATCGCCCGCTTCGACCCCGCCGACCCGGACCCGGCGGCCACCGCCCAAAGACTGCAAGCCCAAGAGATGAGCCTGACCCAGGCCCTGCGGGCGGCGCCGGGCGCGGCCGACCTGTGGCACGGCATCGGCGGGGGAAGTCCTGACGCCAAAGTCGCCCTGGTGACCTCCGCCTCGCGGCCGCTGGCCGAAGTCAGAATGGCGGCGGCCGGCCTGGCGCTGCCGGCGGTGGCGATCTGCGCCGAGGACGTCGCAGCCGGCAAACCGGCCCCGGACGGCTATCTGGCGGCGGCCCGGCGGCTGGGGGTGGGGATCGAGGACTGCCTGGTGCTGGAGGACTCGCCGGCCGGGGTCGCGGCGGCGCTGGCATCCGGGGCCAAACTGGCAGTTGTGGGCGGCGGCGCTGGCCAGCCGGAAGACCCGGCCCAAGTGGCGGTGATGGCGGACCTGACCGGGCTCACGGCCAAGGCCCTGGCGTCCGGGCGGATCGAAGTCGCCTTCGGCTGACCGGCGGCGCCGTCAGGCCGCGCGTCAGGCCGCGCCGTCAGGTCTTGCGCAGAAAAATCCGTTCGACCAGGTGATCCGGCCCCTTGCGGAGGATCAGCGACGCACGCGAGCGCGTCGGCAAAATGTTCTGCTCGAGGTTCGGGGAGTTGGTGGCCTCCCAGACGCTCTCGGCGAAGGCGACCGCCTCCGTCAGGGACATCGAGGCGTAGCGGTGGAAATAGGATTCCGGGTTGGTGAAGGCCGTGTCGCGCAGGGCCAAGAACCGGTCCAGGTACCAGCGCCGGATGTGGGATTCGGCGGCGTCGACGTAGATCGAGAAATCGAAGAAGTCCGAGACCACGACCTCGTCGGCGCCGCGCCTGTCGGTGCGGGCCGCCTGGAGCACATTCAGGCCCTCGACTATGAGCACGTCCGGCTGCGTCACCACCGTGGTCCTTCCGGGCTGGATGTCGTAGCGCAGATGCGAGTATGAGGGCGCCTCGACCTCCGGCGCGCCGCCCTTGACCTTGGCCAGGAATCGCAGCAGCGCCGCGCGGTCGTATGACTCCGGGAAACCCTTCCGCCCGCTCAGGCCCCGGCGCTCCAACTCGGCGTTCGGGTAGAGGAAGCCGTCGGTCGGCAGCAGTTGCACCCTCGGGGTGTTGGGCCAGCGCGCCAGCAATTCGACCAGCAGGCGGGCGACCGTCGACTTGCCGACCGCCACCGACCCGGCGATCCCGATCACATAGGGCGTGCGCACAGTCGAATCGCGCAGGAACATCCCGCGCACGTCGTGGAGGTAGTGCGAGGCGTGCGCGTGCAGGTTCAGCAGGCCGCTGAGCGGGCGGTAGATGGCGTCGACCTCGGCCAGCGAGATCTCGTCGCCGATCCCCTTGATCCGGGCGATGTCCTGCGCCGTCAGCGGCAGCGGCGTCGATGACGCCAGCTCGCCCCAGTCCCCGCGCTCGAAGGCCAAATAGGGTGATTCGACCGGTTGTGAGGTCGTCGACATAGGACGATTATCCCACGTCAGGCGGCGTCTACCCGACCAGATGCACGATGCCGCGCGCCTCCCACCAGCGAGCCTGCCGTCAGCCTTGGGCCGGTGGGGTTAGCATAGGAGCCGATCTTCCCTGGCCGCAGCGAAAGGAACGCTCTATGACGATGATCTCAGACGGTGGGGCTGACCTGCTCAAATGCTCGTTCTGCGGCAAGTCGCAGAAGCACGTCCGGAAACTGATCGCGGGGCCCTCGGTCTACATCTGCGACGAATGCGTCGAACTCTGCAACGAGATCATCGCCGAGGAAGTCCAGCCCAAGGGCGCGGCGGCGGCCGCCGAACTGCCCAAGCCGAAGGAGATCTTCAATTTCCTGGATCAGTACGTCGTGGGCCAGGCCGGGGCCAAGCGCGCCCTGTCGGTGGCGGTCTACAACCACTACAAGCGCATCGGCTCGGCCCAGGCGCCGGGCGGTTCGGCGCCGGCCCGCGCCGCCGCCCGCGCGGGGGCCAAGGCGACGCGCGAGACCGCCGGCCGGGCGCCGTCCGGGCGCGCCGGGGCGGCGGGGCCCGATGACGCCAGGTCGGCTCGCGCTGGCACGGGCGCCGGGGCGACGGGCGCCGGGATGGGCGCCGGGGCTGGCGCTGGGATGGGCGTTGGGGCTGGGAGTGGGGCGACGGCATCGGCGGACAGCGAACCGGTCGAGATCGCCAAGTCGAACATCTTGCTGATCGGCCCGACCGGCTGCGGCAAGACCTATGTGGCGCAAACGCTGGCCAAAATGCTGAACGTGCCCTTCGCCATCGCCGACGCGACCGCGCTGACCGAGGCCGGTTACGTGGGCGAGGACGTCGAGAACATCCTGCTGAAACTGATCCAGGCGGCCGACGGCGACGTCAAACGGGCCGAGACTGGGATTGTCTACATCGATGAGATCGACAAGATCGCGCGCAAGGCCGACGGCCCGTCGATCACCCGGGACGTCTCCGGCGAAGGCGTCCAGCAGGCGTTGCTGAAGATCCTGGAGGGCACGGTCGCGTCGGTGCCGGCCCAGGGCGGGCGCAAGCACCCGCAGGCGTCCGACTACCTCCAACTCGACACCACCAACGTGCTGTTCATCTTGGCGGGCGCGTTCGCCGGGCTGGAGGAGATCATCGCCCAGCGCGCCGGGCGCCACGGGATCGGCTTCGGCGCGCCGCTGCACATAGCCGGCGGGGAGGACGATTTCGAGGACGTGCGCCCCGAGGACCTGCTCAAATTCGGTTTGATCCCGGAGTTCATTGGGCGCATGCCGGTGGTGGCGACGGTTTCGCCGCTGAGCCAGGAGTCGTTGCAACGCATCCTGACCGAGCCCCGCAACGCGCTGGCCAAACAGTATCAGCGCATGTTCGAACTGGACGGCGTGGCCTTGGAGTTCACCGATGACGCCATCGAGGCCATTGCCGAGCAGGCGATGGCGCGCGGGACCGGGGCGCGCGGGCTGCGCGCCATCATGGAGGAGATCCTCCAACCGCTGATGTTCGACGTGCCCTCGCGCGAGGACATCGCCAGCGTGGTGATCGACCGCGCGGCCGTCGAGCAGAACGTCAATCCGACCATTGTGCCGAAGGACCGCCTGCCCGGGCGGGTGGGCCTGGTGGGCGCGGAGCGGGCCGCCGCGGCGGCCAAGAAGATGGCCTGACCTTGGCGGCGGCGGCGGACTGCGGGGGCGCTGAGGCCCGGCTGGCGGGGACGCGGCCGACCGAGGCGTCGCTGGCGGGGACGCGGCCGGCCGAGGTCCGGCTGGGCGAGTTGCGGGCGTCGATCGACAACATCGACGCCGCCTTGGTGCACCTGCTGGCCGAGCGGTTCAAGTTCACCCAACGGGTCGGGCATCTCAAGGCCGACGCCGGGCTGGCGCCGGCCGATCCGGCGCGCGAGGCGCGGCAGATCGCGCGCCTGCGGGCGCTGGCGGACGAGTCCGGGCTGGACCCGGTCTTCGCGGAGAAGTTCCTCGGGTTCATAGTGGCCGAGGTCATCCATCACCACGAGGCGATCGCGGAGACCCGCTGAGGCGCCTCGGCTCAGGCCCCAGGGCCGGGTCAATCCCAGGGCCGGATCAGTCCCAAGGGGCGGCGTCGATGACGTCCGCCACCACCACCGAGACGTTGTCGGCGCCGCCCAGCCTGAGGGCCTCGTCCACCAGCGCCCGCGCGGCCTGGGACGGGTCGCGCCAGGCGGCCAGCAACCGCTCGATGCGCCGGTCATCGACCTCGCCGGTCAGACCGTCTGAGCAGACCAGCAGGCGGTCCCCGGCGCGCAGCGGCTCGAGGCGGCAATCGGGTTCGAAGTCGACGCCGGCGCCGAGCGCCCTGGTGACGACATGCCGGCGCGGGTGCGAACGAGCCTGGGCGGGGCTGATCCGGCCGGCGTCGACCAGCTCCTGAACTTCCGAATGATCAACCGTCAACTGCTCCAGGACGCCGTCCGCGAAGCGGTAGGTCCTTGAGTCCCCAAGATTGACGATCAACCACTGCGCCTGGCCGTCCTGGCTGATTACGACCGCGCCGCTGATGGTTGTGCCAGCCGCCCGGCGCTGGCCGCGCTCCGCCAGGCGGCGGACGGCCCCCTGGGCGTCCCCCAGCGCCGCCCGCACCTGGTCTTGCCCCAAGGGGGCGGCCTGGCGGGTCAGGGCCGCCAGGGCGGCGACGGCCGCGGCGGAGGCGAGGCGTCCGCCGGCGTGGCCGCCCATGCCGTCCGCCACCACGTAAACCGGGTCGGCGGCGAAGACGGCGTCCTCGTTGGCGAAGCGGACCCGGCCGATGTCAGTGATGGCCGCCGCCGCGATAGTTGGCATCGACACTCCTTGGGGGCGGCGCCGTTGGGGCAGATCGCCGCTGCCAGACGAGCTTACGGCGCCGGGAGGCCAACTGGCGCGGCCGGTGAGACTAGCCTTGTGCTATGACTCAATCCTCCAGTTCCCGCGCGCGCTTTGTGGAGACCATGAGGGGCGTGGGCCGGGCGCCGTCCCTGGAACTGACCGAGCTGGCCCGGAAGTACGGGGTCACCACCGAGTACACCAGTTGGAAAGGCGAGCTGACCAGGGTCTCGGCCGCGACGGTCAGAGCCGTGCTGACGGCGCTCGGGGCCGAGGTCGACACCCCCGAAGCGGTTCGGCGCTCGCTCGACGGCTTTGACGACCGCGGCTGGCGGCGCCTGATCCCGCCGTCGACCGTCATCCGCCTCGGCGCCGAGGCTTGGGTCTGGCTGACGCTCCCGGCCGGGGCGACAGCCGAAATGTGGATCGACCTCGATGGCGACCCGCTGGCGAGCGGGACCGGCGCTGGTGGGCGGCCAGACGGCATCGGCGGCCGGGTCGAACTCGGGCCGGTGACGGGCACGGACGGCGACCACCGCTTGGTCGGCGGCGCCGAACTGGTGCGCGTCTACCGCCAACTGCCGCCCGACCTGCCGCTGGGCTGGCACCGCCTGCGCGCCCAGGTGAGCGGCGGGGCGGCGGCCGAGGGCGCGCTGGTGGTCTGCCCGGACCGGCTGGAGCTGCCCCCGGCGCTGCGCCAGGGCTCGGTCTGGGGCCCAATGGTCCAGCTCTACGCCATGCGTTCGCGCGACTCCTGGGGGACCGGCGACTTCGAAGACCTGGCGACGCTCGGCCACCAGCTAGCCGCCGAAGACGGCGCCGACTTCGTCCTCATCAACCCGATCCACGCCGGCGAGCCGGTGGCGCCCTTCACCCAGTCGCCCTACCTGCCGACCACCCGCGACTTCACCAACCCCTATTACATCCGCCCGGAGGCGATCGCGGAATACGCCGACGCCGCCCCCGAGGTCCGGGCGGCGGTCGACGCGCTGGCGGCCAAAGCCAAGGCCGCCGACTCGGACGCGGAGGTCCTCGACCGGGATGTCTCATGGACCATCAAAGCCGAGGCGCTGCGGCTGCTTTACGGCGTCCCGCGCTCACCCGCGCGCCAAGCCGAGCTGGACGAATACCGGGCGCGATTGCAGCCGGCGATCGGCGAGTTCGCGCTCTGGTGCGCGCTCAAGGCGGCCGGCCTGGCCGAGTCGGTGGCCCACGCCAGCCCGGAGGCGGCCCAGTTCGCCGCCAGCCACGCCGATGACGTGGACTACCACATCTGGCTGCAATGGATCGCCGACCAGCAGTTGCGCCGCGCCCAGGAACGGTGCAAAGAAGGCGGCATGGCCCTTGGGATAGTCAAAGATCTGGCCGTAGGGGTCCACCCCAAGGGCGCCGACGCCTGGTCGCGCCGCGACGTGCTGGCCACCGACATCCAGGTCGGCGCCCCGCCGGATTACTTCAACCAGGTCGGCCAGGGCTGGTCGGAGCCGCCCTGGCGGCCTGACGCCCTGGCGGCGACAGGCTACGCCGCCTACCGGTCCATGCTCCGGGCGGTCTTGGCCCACGCCGGGGCGCTCAGGATCGATCACATCTTGGGCCTGACCCGCCTGTGGTGGATACCGCGGGGGATGGGTCCGGCGGACGGCACCTATGTCGCCTACGACCGCGAGGCCATGGTCTCGATCCTGATCCTGGAGGCGACGCGGGCCGGGGCCGTGGTGGTGGGCGAGGACCTGGGCGTGGTCCCGCCCGGACTGCGCGAATACCTGGGCGGGCGCGGCCTGCTCGGCAACTCGATCGTCTGGTTTGAGAAGACGCCCGACGGCGCCGGGCTGGCGGCGCCGGAGGCCTACCGGCGCCTGGCCATGACCTCCGTCACCACCCACGATCTGCCGCCGACCTCCGCCTACCTGGCCGGAGAGCACGTCGCTCAGCGCGACCGCCTCGGCCTGCTCGACACGCCGTTGGCCGAGGCCCAGGCCGCCGCCCGGGCCGAACGCGCGACGATGGTCGATTTGCTGGTGGGGCGCGGCCTGCTGGCCCCGGACCGGACCGAGGACGAACTCGAGATCGTCAAAGCCATGCACCGCTTCCTGATGGCCACGCCATCGGTCATGCTGGGCGTGTCGCTGGCGGACCTGGCCGGGGAGCGCCGCACCCAGAACCTGCCCGGCACCGACCGCGAGTACCCGAACTGGTCTGTGCCGTTGGCGGACGCCGCCGGGCGCCCGGTCTATGTCGAGGACCTGCCGCGCAATCCGGTCTTCCAGGCGATCACCGAGGTCATGCGCCAAGGCTGAGGCCGGAGACATGGACTGGTTGGCGGTCGCGGTCGCGCTGGTGGCGGCCCTGTGTTTTGCCGGGTCGTTCGTGGCCCAGCAGCACGCCGCCGCCGCCGTCCCGGCCGAGCGCGGCAAGGGCCTGCGGCTGTTCGTCCAGTTGGCGCGCTCGCCGCTGTGGTGGGCCGGCGCCTTCGGCGACGGCCTCGGTTTCGCCCTGCAAGCGGTGGCTTTGGCCTTCGGGTCGGTGGTGTTGGTGCAGCCGGTCTTGGTGACCGCGATGGTCTTCGCCCTGCCGTTGGCCGCCTGGTGGAACGGGCGGCGGATCGCCCGCGCCGATCTGGTTTGGGCGGCCGTGGTGGTGGCCGGTTTGGCGGTTTTCACAGTTGTCGGGGACTCGTCCAAGGGTTCCATGTCCGATGCCGCCGCCCCGTGGTTATGGCCCGGCCTCACCTTTGGTTTGGTCTGCCTTGGGTTGTGGCTGGTCGGCTGGGCGGCCAAGGGCGGACTCAAGGCGCTCGCCTTCGGGTCGCTGGCGGGCGTGGTCTACGGGATCATCGCGCCGCTGACGGAATTGGTGGTGGCGCATCTGGGCCAGGTCGGGGTCTTGGGCTTGTTCGGGTCTTGGCCCATCTACGCGCTGATCATCTGCTTGCTGGCCGGCACCGCCTGGCAGCAGTCCGCCTTCCACGCCGGCGACTTGGGCGCCTCGCTGCCGGCCACTCAGGTGCTGGAGCCGGTGGTGGCGGTGATCCTGGGGCTGTGGGCGCTGCGCGCCAGCCTGACCACTCACGGCCTGGGCTGGGTGGCCCTGGCCTTGGCCGGGGCGGCCATGGTCCTGGGCACGGTGCAGTTGGCCCGCCGGGCGGCATCGGCCCGCTGAAACCGGGCCGGGGCGGCCATGGTTCTGGGCACGGTGCAGTTGGCCCGGCGGGCGGCATCGGCCCGCTGAAACCGGGCCGGGCCTGACGCGGGCGAGGTCAGGCGCGCGAATCCTCCAAGGTCTGACGGCCGAGCAGCCCGGGCAGGCCCCGGCGGTCGCGGCTGGCCAGCGCCACCGCCAGCGCCGCCACGATGAAGCAGAATTGCAGCCCGCCCCAGGCGCCGGGCGCCAGCCCGAGCAACTGGTAGCCGCCAATCCCGCCGAGCAGCCGGGCCAGACGCCGCCAGAGCCAGGCCGGGCTGGCCGGGCGCCAGCGCAGCAGCGTGGCCAAGTCGCCCACGGTGCGTCCCGAGACCAGCACGCAGATCGCCTGGACGGCGAAGGGCAGCCCGAAGGCCGCCGCCTCGGCCATGCGCTCGGGGATCGCCAGGTCGGTGTGGTTGGCGGTCAGCTGCACCGCCACGCCCCCGAAGGACCCGATCACCAGCACCGTGACCAAATCGCAGACCATGGCGACGAGGCGGCGCCCGGCCGTCACCGGCGCCGGCTCCCCGGGCGGCTGCGCCTGGGGGGTGAGCCAGCCGCGGGGGAGCGCCAGCGCCAGCGCGGCCCCGACCAGCGCCCCGGAGGTGTTGGTCATCAGGTCGTCGACGTCGAAGACGCGATAAGCGCACGGATACAACCCCCACACGCCCGTCAACTGGGTCAGTTCGACGAACAGCGACAGCCCGGCCCCGGCGGCCAGCGTCACCAGGACGCCGCGCCTCCACAGCAGCCGGACGAAGAAACCCAGCGGCACGAACAGCAAGACGTTGAGCGCCATCTGGGCGATCACCGGGTTGTGCAGCAGTTGGCCGGCCGAGGAGTGCGGGTATCTCATCGCGTCATGGATCGAGAACAGCGGCGTCAACTGCGCCGGCGCGCAGCGGACCGTGTCCGGGTCGGGGAAGGGCAGCAGCGTGTACGCCCAGATGGCCATGAAATAGACCAGGGCGGCGATCCAACCCAGGACATAACGCCAGGTCAGCCGCTTGTAGCGGCGGTAGGCCAAGGCCACGAAGGGCGCGAAGACGACGATGGCGATGAACAGGCCCGCGCTCGAGGCCAGGATGGCGGGCATGAGTGCGTCGGTCACGTCCAAGAACTCTAGGCCAACCGCCGCCGGTCAGAACAGCGTTGGGCCGCGGTTGTCCGTGTAACGCAGCGGGTTGGGGCGGCATGAGGCCTCGGTGGCGATCCGAATCTCCGGGGCGATGCGGCCCTCTGCCCGCAGGGCGAACAGCTTCGGCACCATCAGGTCGCGCAGACCATAGGGGTCGATCGTGTTGAGGTAGATCTTGGTCGCGCCCTCGAACCCGGCCACCGTCGAGACGCGCCATTTCAGCATGATCCGCCACGGCGTCGGCAGTTTGGCGTCGACCGGGCGGGTGTGCCACTCCTCGTTGGTGGGGATGGCGGCGCCGGTGGCGGCGTGCATGGCGTGCAGCAGATCGGCCAGGCCGTTCATTTCCTCAGGCGTGTGGTTCCACGGGTCCGGGGCCGGCGATTTCGAGAACAACTCGACCGTGGGGTAGCGGTGGCCGAAGCCGGCGAAGGCCACCGCCGCCTCGTTCTCGGCGATGACCAGGTTCTTGTAGGCGGCGTAGTTGACCGCCCGCTCGTTGAAAACCTCTGGGTCGTCGCGCAGCGACGCCTGGGTGAGCTCGTATTGGGCGCCGTGCTCATCGATCGCCACCAGTTGTTTGTGCAGGTGGTCGAGCGAGGCGCCGGCGGGTTTGAGCCAGTTCTGGAAGACCGAGACGTAGCGGACATAGCGGTTGCGCCGGTACAGGTCGGTCATCGCCTGGACCGTGAAGTTGACGAATTGGCGGTGTTCGGCCGGGGTCAGGGTGCCGGCCCCGGCCAACTGTGAGTCGTCCAGGGCGCCGTCGGTGAAATGCCGCCGAGCGACGATGACGTCATGGCCGGAGGCCAAGAAGGCGCCGGTGGCCGCCTCCAACTGGGCCCGGGTCGGCGGCTGCGCCGCCGGCGCGCCCATGGCTTGCAGCTTGGCGGTCATCAATCTGGCGACATGGTCGCGCCCGGCTGGGTCGGCCACGTAGGCGCGGGCGTGCTGGGCCAGGTCGTCAGGCAACTCGTAGCCGTAGTTGGCCCGCCAGTAGTCGAAGGACAAAATCTCGAACAGGTTCGGGATGCGCCGGAACTCGGCCGTGGTCGCGTCCAGGTCCCGGGCAGCGGTCAGCAATTGCTGGCGCCAGCCGCCCGGTCCAGCCGCGCTCGTCGCGCCAGCCGCGCCAGCCGCGTCAGCCGCGCCCGCCTCCGCGCCCGGCCCCCGCCCAACCGGCTGACCCGTGTCCGGACCCGCCTGCCCGGACCGGCCAGACGGCATCGGCGGCGCTATCAACCTGGCCTTCTCCGGCGGCGTGTCGGTGTGGCGGCGCTCGCAGAACACGCAATAGGCGCCAGCCCTGGCCGGGTCCAGGGCCTCGGCGGCGCGCTCGACCAGGCCCAGCGGACGGTGGCCGCGCCCGGCCACCGTCCAAACCTCGGTGCCGGTGAAGGGATTGAGCTGTTTGACCGTGCCATCTGGCAAAACGTCGACATACTCCGGTTCGCGGAGCCAAGGAGCCATGGGCCAACGCTATCAAGGCCCGCCGCCCGGGCCGGTCAGGCGGTCAGGCGTCGGAGCGCCGGACCTCCAGGACCATGCCGGTCAGGTCAGAGGTGATGGCGTCCAGGGACGCCTCGGCCACGCGCTCGGCGCTGAGCAGGCTGCCGGCGGGTTCGGCGCCGAAGGCGTTCAGGCGCATCGGCGTCTCGGTCCGCTCCGGGTTGACGACGTTCACCTTGATCCCGTCGCCCGCCCATTCCTCGGCCAGGGCCTGCGCCAGGTTGACCACCGCCGCCTTGGACGAGGAGTAGAGCGCGTAGTTCTCGCGCCCGCGGGTGTAGGCCGAAGACGTGAACAGCAGCAGGTGGCCGCGGCTGGCCGCCAAATGGCTGTGGGCGGCCCGGGCCACGTTGACGGCGGCGGTGTAGTTGACGGCGATCGACTGCTCGATGTCCTCCGGCGAGGCCGCCGCCAGCGGCCCGATCTTCAAAACGCCGGCCGTCAGCACCACCGCGTCGACGCCGCCGTGCTCGGCGGCGGCGGCGTCGAAGGCCGCCTCGATCGCGGCCAGGTCTTGAACGTGCAGCCCGGTGGTGGACCGCCCGTGGGCCACCACCGCCGCGCCCGCCGCCTTGGCGATGCGGGCGATCTCAGCGCCGATGCCGTAGGAGCCTCCCAGCACCACAATGGTTTTGCCCGCCAGGGCCGCCGTCAGCTCCGTCAGCGACTTGTGCGGCGCCACCTGGGTCGCCAGTTGGAACAACTTGTCGGCGATGGTCAGATCGACCGGGTGGGTGACCTTGATGTTGTCCTCCGACCCGAGCACGCATTTGACCTCGACCTGGGGGAGGTAGCGGACCACCACGCCGCAGTCGTCGGTGGCGTGGAAGTAGGGGTCTTCGATGGCGCGGGCGTAGGCCGCCCGCAGCGTCGACAGTTTGAAAGCTTGCGGGGTCTGTCCGCGCCGGAGCCGCGAGCGGTCGGGAATGCGGGTGATGACCTCGTCCTCGTCCACCATCACAACCGTGTCCGAGGACGGGATGGCGACGTCGACCGCCTCGTGGCGGTCGAGGGCGTGGACGCATTCGGAGATGATCCGTTCGCTGACCAGCGGGCGGACGGCATCGTGCAATAACAACTTGGCTTCCTCGGCGTCGATCGCCTCCAAGACCCGGCGGGTGGTCTCGTTGCGGGTGACCCCGCCCTCAAGGATCAGGCTGAGCTTGGCGAACCGGCTCCCCAGCAATGTCGCCACGCGCTCGGTCCAACCCGGTGTGATCATGACGATGACCTCGTCGATCAATGGGTGCGAGTCGAAGGCTGCGACGGTGTGCTCCAAGATGGTCTTGCCCGCGACCTTGATCATCTGCTTGGGAACCGACAGGCCGAGCCGCGCGCCAACGCCGCCCGCCAGGATCACGCCATAGGTTTTCACCCGCTAAAGTCTGCCATCCAACTGGCCCTGCCCGGGCCAATGCTCGGCCACCCCGACCGTCAAGAACCAAGACTCAAGACCCGCCAACCAACGTGACGGCGGACACCCCCTCCTTCCCGGGGGACCACTCGCCTTCGCGTCGATGTCTTCTCGGTTGACGGCGTTCAACACCGCGTTGCTTGCTCCGATATCCACAGGCCCACCCGCTCCATGGCCTCCATCTCCTCGTCTGTGGGGAACCGGATGCTGTCCGAGTCGTCAAGGGACGCCGCTGTCTTGCGCATGCTCTCCGCGGCCAGCGCCAGATCCTCTTTCATCTCTCCCTCTGCCACTTCCTCAAGTTGCTCGTAGAGGCTGAGCATGCTGCCCCCCTCGCTGGACTCGGTGGCGAGAGGATTCCAGTTGTACAGGATGTCGCAGACGGCCCCGGAGACGTCCCCGCCACCTGTGCCCGCCGGGTCTCCTGTTTCCTCCGGGTCTGCTGTTTCCTCCGGGTCTCCTGTTTCCTCCTCGGAAGAAGTCTCGGACCCGTTGGAGGTTGACTCTTGGGCGGGGGCAGGTTGCGCCTCGTCATCTCTCCCCAGCGTCAGCGCCAAGGCCACCACCACCGCGATCAGCACGGTGGCGCCCGCCACGATGCCGGCGATGAGCGCGCCCTTCTTCTTTGGCGGCTGCCCGCCGCCCGGGCCGGCCGGCTGCGGGTATCCACCGGGAGGGTAACCCCCGGCTGGCGGATAACCAGAGTTCGGGGGATAGCCGGCCCCAGGCGGATAGCCGCCCGCCGGGGGATACCCGCCCGCCGGGGGATACCTGCCGGCCGGGGGGTAGCCGCCCGCCGGGGGATACGCGCCATCTGCGGGGTAGCCGCCGGCCGGGGGATACCCGCCCCAGCCCGCGGAACCCGGTTGAGACGGGTCTGGCGGTCCTGGGGGCTGGGTCGGCATCGGGGGATATGTCATCTTGGTCGCCTCTTTCGTAGCTGGCCGGGACTCTTCCGGCAGGACTCTACCGGCCCGGCGCCATCGCGCGCCAGGTCACCCGCGGCGCACCCGCTATCGCACGATGCCGCCCGGTCCTTCCCGGGGACGGTTGGGCCTTGGGCCCGTGGCCGGAGACGCGGTAACCCAGCTCGGGGTCGATGGCCGGTTCCGCACCCGTGTCAGGGTTCGGCAGCGGGGCGGGCGTCGGCGTGTCCGATGCCGTCTGGCCGCCTTCGCCGGAGG
>JAITJZ010000118.1 GCA_031278655.1 Bifidobacteriaceae bacterium | reverse complement strand
CCCCCCGCGGCCGGGGCGACCCCGCCACCGCGACCCCCACCCCCGGCCTCCTGGCCGCGCCCGCCGGCAGCTCCCCCCGCGCCCGCGCGCCCGGCCGCGCCATCGCCCGCCGCCGCGCCGCCTGTTCCCAGCGCGGCTGAGGCGTCCCCGCCACCGCGTCCCCCAGCACCGGCGTCCTGGCCGCGACCGCCGGCTGCTCCCCCCGCGCCTGCGCGCCCGCCCGCTCCCGCCGCGCCTGCGCGCCCGGCCTCGCCATCGCCCGCCGCCGCGCCGCCTTCGGTGGCGCCTGGCCAGCCGACGTCGGCTGCTCCGGCGGCGCTGGCGGCGCCATCGCTTCTCCGCCGCCGTCCGGCGGCGCCGGGCCTCGGCGCGCCCGGGACGGCGTCCCTGCCAGCACGGCCGCCAGCGCCTCCCACCCAGGGCACGGCTGAGGCTTCCCCGCCCAGGCCCACGACACCAGCGGCCCGGCCGCTGCCAGCCGGCGCTCCGCCAACGGCAACGGCGCCTGATTCACCGGCTTTGGGATCGGCGATCACACGGGCTGATCGTTTGGCCCAGGCTCGTTCCAGCAGCCCGGTCGAGACCGTCCAGATCACATCGTTCGCCGAACTGAAGCCGCTGACGATGACGACCAGGCCGCGCCGCCGTCCGCAACAGCCCGAGAAACTGCCGCCCGCGTCCGCCAGGGCCCGCATCCCCGAGCACTGGGTGCCCGAGCTTCCCTCGGTGGCGTCCACCGTCGCCATCGAATCCGCCCTGGCCGAATCGGAGGCTCAGGCGGCGCCCCCCTGGGCGCCCCAGCCGCCGCCCGCCGAACCGCAGTCGGCCGCGCCCGATTGGCCTGCGGCCGAACCGCAAGCACAGCCGCACGATCGGCCTGCGGCCGAACCGCAGCCGGCCGCGCACGATTGGCCTGCGGCCGAACCGCAAGCACAGCCGCCCGATTGGCCTGCGGCCGAACCGCAGCCGGCCGCGCACGATTGGCCTGCGGCCGAACCGCAAGCACAGCCGCCCGATTGGCCTGCGGCCGAGGCGAATGCGGCGGCCGCGCCGCCGGCCGAGCCCGCCACCGCGCCGCCAGCCGTCGACCCGGCGGCGGTCAAGGGCCACTCAGAACTCGTGCCCACGGTTCGTTACCGGGGGCGGCCACCGGCGGCGGTCATGGCGCCGGCGGCGCCGGCCGAGTCCCAAGAAACCACGGACACCCAACCAGCCCCGCTGGAAAGCGAAATCGAAGCGCTGCCCGAGGCGGCGGCATCGGGCACCACGGACTCCCCCGCCGCTCCCGTCGCCGACCAATGGCACCACAAAGCCTCGAGCGCGCTCGGTTTCCACCGCTCCCGGCACCACCTGACCAAGCGGGAGACGGCCGGAGTTGTTGTGCTGCTGGTCCTCTTGCTGGTGCTGATCGTGGTGGCGATCCTGGCCGTGACCGGCAACTTGACGGGCGGCCGCGAGCAGCCGCCACCCTCGCCCCCGGCGCAGACCGAACCCAGCGCCGACCAGCCGGCGGCCGGCGACGCGGGCGCGACGCAATGGTCGCTGGGACGGGACTTCCACCTCGGCGACTTCGTGTTGGTGGTTGACTCCTACGAGGACGGGATGGCCCAACTGGCCGAGTCCGGCAGCGAGGTCGCCGAGCACGGGCAATGGGTGCTGATCGGCGTCACCGTCAAGAACGCCGGCGACGAAGACCTCACCTTCCTGCCCGAACAGCAGGGCTTGCTGACCGACAAGGGGACCGAGTTCGTCAACGAGCCCGCCTCGGCGCTGAAACACGCGGACTTCATCCTGGGAGTCGCCGCCATCCCGCCCGGCGGGTCGCAGGCCGGCTTCTTGGCCTTTGACATTCCGATCGAGGACCGGCCGGTGGCGTTGGAGTTCGTGGGACGGGTCGGTGAGCCAAGCCTGACGGTGCCGCTGGGATGAGAGTCGACGTGCCAGCCGAGGGCGCCCAGGGCCCGCCGCCGCAGGACCCCGGCACGGAACCAAGCCTGGCGCCCGGCGTGGCGCCTGACCCTGAGACCGGCTCAGCGCCCGACCCTGAGACCGGCTCAGCGCCCGGCGCGGCGCGGCGCGCCGATTTCCCGAGGGAACTTTGGCTCGGAGTTTGGCTGCTGGTGGTCTTCGCCGCGACGCACGCCGTCTTGATCTACCAGTCGCTCGGTCCCGGCGCCAGCGGCTCCAGTGACGTCTGGCTTTACGCCTGGTGGGTGCAACAGGGCGTGGTCCAGGGCGGCTGGGTCGGGATCGATGCCGCCTGGGTCTACCCGGTCGGAGCGCTGGCGCCGATCGCCGCCGCCGCCGTCATGGGGACGGGAACGGCTTACTTGTCCACCTGGTGCCTGATGATCGCCCTGCTCAACCTGGCGACGGGGACTGTGGTCGTCGCCCGGTTCGGGATCGAGCGCGCGGCCGCGCCGCTGACCTGCTGGTTCGTTTTCCTGATGCTGTTGGGGCCATGCGGCATAGCCCGGCTCGACGCCGTCATGATGCCGCTGGTGCTGATCGCGCTGACGCTCGGCGTCAGCCGGCCGGCGTTCGCGAGCGTCCTGCTGACCTGCGGCGCTTGGATCAAAGTGGCGGCCGGAGCGGCGCTGATCGTGCTGTTCGGGCTGGTCAAAGGTTGGCGGCGGCTGACACATGTGGTTCTGCCGGCCGCGGCCACCTGCCTCGCCGTGGTGGGGCTGCAACTCGCGGCCGGGGGCCAATGGCGCTTCCTGACCAGCTTTGTCGAAGCCGAGTCAGACCGCGGCCTGCAGGTCGAAGCGGTCCTGGCGACACCGGTGGTGCTCGCCCACGTGTTTCGCGGCGAACAGCTCTGGGATTGGAACGACACCCTGTCGACCGCCGAGACTTGGGGGCCCGGGGCCGACCTGGCCGTCAGGATCAGCGACATCGCCATGCCGGTGATGGCCCTGGCGGTGGGGCTGCTCGCCTGGTTGGCGCGCCGCCGGCCCGGCGCCGCTCTGCTGGTCGGCTCGTTGGCCATGATGAGCGGCCTGATCGTGACGCACAAGGTGGGCTCGCCGCAGTTCGTGGCCTGGCTGGCGCCCGCCGCAGTGGTCGCGCTGTGCTTCGGCCGGCGCCTGCGCTTCTGGTTGCCGGTGTCCGGGGCGCTGCTCCTGGCGGCGGCCCTGACCGGCTGGCTGTTCCCCTGGAGGTACGTCGCCTTCCTGGAGGCGGACAGCCTGATGCTGACAGTTTGGGTGGTGCGGAATCTGCTGGTGGTGGCGGTCTTCGTGGCTTGCGTTGTCGAATTGGCGCGACTGCGGAGGCGGCCGGCGGAGGCGGCCGACGGCTCAGAGGTCGTGGCCGGTCCGGTTGGCGAAGACCGGGCAAGCCGCCGATGACGTGCAGGTGCGGAGGCGGCGGGATTTGAACCCGCGAGGGGGTTCAAACCCCCAACCCGCTTAGCAGGCGGGCGCCATAGGCCTCTAGGCGACGCCTCCGGACAGCTTGACCAGGGTACCCGTCTTCGCGCACGCGGGCAAAGGGAGGATGATGGTCAAATGCGAAACGATGATTCGTCCCAGCCTTGGCTGCCTGACGTCTTGGACGGATTCGAGCAGCGGGTCTTAGACCTCCCGGACGGGGAAAGCGCCACCCTGATCCGCCGGCGCGTGGCCGGCGGCCCTGACGCGCCGTCCGGCCAGCGCCGTCCGGCGGTCCTCTACTTGCACGGATTCGTCGACTACTTCTTCCAAACCCACCTGGCCGACGCCTTTGAGGCCCGCGGCTACCGTTTCTACGGCATCGACCTGCGCGGTTACGGCCGGTCGATCGAGCGCGGCGGCGACCGTGAACACCCAAACTTTGTGCCTGAGATCGCCGTCTACTCCGCGGACCTCGAGGCCGCGGCGCGAGTGATCGGACAAGAGGAGGGGCATTCTGAGCTTGTCGGCATGGGGCACTCGACCGGCGGCCTGATCATGCCGCTGTGGGCCGCCAAGCGGCCCGGTGGCGTGCGCGCCCTGGTCCTGAACTCGCCCTGGCTCGACTTCAACGCCAACTGGTTCATGCGCGGTCCGGTCACACAGCTGATGCGTGTGGCGGCGAAGGTCGCGCCGATGCTGCCGATCTCCGGCCTCAAGGTCCATTACGGCCGGGCGCTGCATTGCGACACCGGCGGCGAATGGGATTACGACCTGGCTTGGAAGCCGCATGACGGCTTCCCCACCTATCCGGTCTGGTTCTGGTCGATCCGCCGTTGGCAGGCGCGCCTGGCCAAGGGCCTGGACTTGGAATTCCCGGTGCTGATGATGACCTCCCTGCGGCGGGGCGACCCGGCGCGCCAGCACAGCGAGCTGTTGACGACGGACTCAATCCTCGACCCGAGGCAGATGTGGCGCTTGGCGCCCAAACTGGGCAGCGACGTGGAGGTCCGGGCGTTGGAGGGCGCCGCTCACGATATGTCGCTCAGCCCGCGGCCGGTCCGCGACCGATTCATTCAGGAGACCCTCGACTGGCTGGACCGCGTCACTGGCTGAGGGCTCGGCCAACCTTCGGGTGAACCGGGGTCGCCCGGGCCGTGCCCGGGGTCGTCGGCGTCTGCTGGGCCGCCGGGGTCAACTGGCGTCGCCCGGGTCGCCCGGGCCGGCGGGGTCGCTCGGGTCGGCGGGGTCGCCCGGGTCGCCGGGGCCGGCGGGGTCCCTGGAGTTGGAGGGCTTGGCCCCGCGCAGGATGAAGCGTTGGTGCAGGAGCGGTTTGCGTTCGGGGTCGAGGGCGGCTGGCGGGATGTATTCGGGCAGGCCGTCCTCGCGGAAGCGGATGACCCAGTCTGGCGGACCGTGGCGGGGCGGTTCGATCAGCCCATGGTGGTGGCGGCAGGCCAAGGTGAGATTGTCGAGGCCGGTCGGGCCGCCGTCAGCCCAGGTGCGGACGTGGTGTGCCTCGGTCAGCCCCGGGGGCATGTCGCACGACGGGAAGGTGCAACCGCCGTCCCTGAGTTCGAGTGCTGCCCGGATCGGTGTGGTCACGAGCCGGTTGGCCCGCCCGACGTCGAGGATTTCGCTGTCCGTCCCGAGCACGACGGGCAGGATTTCGGCGTCGCAGAGCATGCGGCGCAACTCCCCGGCGGCGATGGTTTGGTCCGGGCCGATCAGTTTGGCGGCCTGAGCTTGGTCTTTGAGGTCTTGGTAGGACATCGTGATCTGGACGCGAGGGCGGTCCCCGCCGGTCTTGGGGGCGGTGGCGGCGCGGGCGGCGTGGTCGAAGACCGCCAGCAGCCCGTCGACCCTGAGCGCCGCCCGGTCGGCTGGGTCGGTTCGCAGGTCGGCGTCGGTTTGCGAGCGCCGGAGCTGTTCGGCGTGGGCGTCCACCATGCGGCGCACGAGTTCGGCGTCCAATGTTGGCATGGTCGCTTGGATGGTGGTGGCCCCGTCCGCGTGGTCGACGAACCACAGCATCCGGTTGGCGTGCGCGGCGCGGTATTCGCGTTCGGCCTGTTCGGCGTCTTTGCGTTGGGTCGACTCCGGCGCGACCTTCTCCAGCAGGTAGCGGCCGGCCCGGGCGATCCCGGCCGAGTCGAGGTCGGCCGTCAATGAGACCATCAGCTGTCGCGCCTCGCCGAGTTGGCCCGCGTCCAAGCCGGTGGACGCGAGTTGTTTCAGCACGCGGGCGGCCTTCGCCGACTGGAACCCGTTGATCCGGCCGGCCAGGGCCGCCTGGCGCAGCTCCGGCTGCTTGGCCAGGGCCTTGGCACGCATGACGACGCTGGCGGCCTGGGCGCGGGTCAACAAGTTGTGGCGCGTCAACCAGGTCGCGGCCCCGGCCCCGCCGGAGCTCGAGCGGTGTTTGTCGGCCTGGACGGCCAGTTCCCCGGCGGCGTGCTCCAACCGGTGCCCCACCTTGAGCAACTGCGACGCCCCGGCGAGCAGTTCGGCCCGCCCGGCCTCGCGGGCCGGCCCCGGGCCGGTCAGCTCGGGGATGGCCAAGTCCGTCAGCGCCTTGATGGCGGCGATCTTCTCGGCCGGGGCCCAGCGGGCCACCAATTCGGCCAGTCCGGCGCGTTTGGCTTCATCCAACTCGCCCGCGCCCGGCCCGCCGCCAGCCTGGCCGCCCCCGACCCCTGGCACGGCCCAGCCGGTCTCGCCCGAAGGCCCGCCGGGGTGTTGGTTGGCGCCATTTTCGGGTCCCCCTGAGCCGGCGCGCGGGCCTTCCCGCGGCTCTGGTTCGGGGGTCGTTCGCACCCTATTATTCTATCACCAAACCCTGCTGAACACAACAGGTGTACTAGATGTTTTTGGGCCCGCGCGACGCCATCGCCGGTCATTTCCCGACCCTTTTCCCGACCCATTTCCCGACCCATTTCCAGACGCCATCGCCGACGTTGCCACGCAACCCAAACCGGGACGCGGCCGGGGACCGCCGGCCCCTGTTGGAGCGCGTCCGGGCGCCCGCCCCGCTGTCGTGCCGGTGGCGCCGCTCGCGCTACCCGGCCCGTAGCCCCACCGCCGCCGATGCCGTGCCCCGGCCAGACGTCATCGGCCAACGTCACGTGGGTGGCCGTCAGGGACCGCCGCCGATGCCGTGCCCCGGGCCAGACGGCATCGGCCAACGTCACGTGGGTGGCCGGCGAAGACCGCCGCCGATGCCGTGCCCCGGCCAGACGGCATCGGCCAACGTCACGTGGGTGGCCGGCGAAGACCGCGACGCCACCGGCCCGGAGTTCCGCCTTCAGCGCCCTTAGCTCCGCCTCCTCGTCCGAGTCGATGGGGCAGTAATGCGCCGGGTCGAGCGGACACTCGCCTTCCGCGTTGAACGTATGCGCGTAAGTCCCGTGAGCTACTCGGGATTATCCAGGTGGAACCGGTCCCGTCCATGCTCCGCGGAGAGTTCCGACGGCGCGTTGAACGGCAAGTCTGGCACCGGCAACCCCAGAGCGGCCAAGGATTGAGCCGCCAGGCCACGGAAGTACGGCCAGGTGGCCTCCACGACTCTGGCAACCACGGCGCGGGGCAATGAGGCGCCCGCCAGCGGCTGGTCAAGCGTGGCCAGATACCGCAACTCGATCACCGGGTCGGCGCCATCTGGGCGGACGAACGCGAGTTCAAACGCCACAGCCACGCTGTCGCGCTCGGGCCCGAGGGCGCCAGACACGCCCACTTGAAACCTGCCGCCTTCGGGAATCATCGGTGGCCTGGTGGCCGTCCACCCCACCAGCGTTGCGTCGACTACTTTCATCCGGCGGCCTCGGCAATCATGCGGGGCGACCGGGCCGGTTCTCGCGGTCCCTGAGGGAAGACGATGCTGTCAGGATGAACCGCCGAGACGACCGCGACCCGGCTGTATCCCACGCCGCCGGAGTCGAAGTGCGGTAGCGTCGCCACCCAAACGCCGAGGAGTTGTTCGGCGGCGGGCGCTTCGGCGTCGCTGACGGAAGTGCTCGTCGACGCGCCAACCGCGAGAGCATAACGCCGCAGCGTCGATAACGTGGGGTTGGCGTCATAGCGTTCCAGTTGGGCGACGGTGGGTTGGGTCACGCCCATGCGTTCCGCCACCTGCGCCTGGGTCAGGCCTTTCGCGCGTCGCATGTCCCGCAATGAGACGAGCAGCCGGTCGTGGTCCTCCGCCAAACGTTCCATCCGCCGCGTCAACATTTCGACAGAATCCTCGGCCATAGGGAAAAACCTATACCAGCCCGCGCCGCGATGCCAGTCAGCCTCGAGCGCGATCCGGCCGACCGCGGACCGCGCCCCAATCATCGCCCACGGCTCTCGCCCAGACCCGCATAGCGCCGGCTATCTCCCGGTCTTGGGCCTGCCGCGTGGCTGCCGCGTCCGCCTCGACCGCCTTCTCGTGGGCGTGCAAACCGACGCAGCAAATGCCTAAGGTGGCCGGTTCGCTGTGGAGCATCCGGACTTCGATGCCTCGAAATCTCGACCCGCCGGAGTCGTCCCGCTCCTGGACTCGGAGACCTGACCACCGGATTTCGAACAGGTCGGCGCCGTGCCCGGACTGGATCTCTTTTACCTCGTCAACGGGCTGGAGTTGGCCCCGAGCCGCCTTCTTCAACCGGTGCCTGAATTCGCCACGGGCTGCGGCCTCCTTCCAGGGGTCCCACAGGCGTCCCGGCTTCTTCATCGCAGCGATCAGTGCCCCCTCTGCTGCGGCGATGTGGTTGGAGCATTCCCCGGCTGGGTACCAGTAGAAGTCAACGGGCACGCCCAAAGAGCAGTTGGACTGGCGACCCACTTGGTTCACGTCCCAAGGCTACTGGCGCCCACTGACGTAGATGATGTTAGGGACCGCCGCCGATGCCGTGCCCCGGGCCAGACGTCATCGGCCAACGTCACGTGGGTGGCCGTCAGGGACCGCCGCCGATGCCGTGCCCCCGGCCAGACGGCATCGGCCAACGTCACGTGGGTGGCCGGCGGCGGGCGTTGGCCGGTCAGTCCCAGACCAGGAGGATCTTGCCGACCACCGAGCCGGCCCTCATCAGTTGGTGCGCCGCACCGGCCTGCGACATGGGCAAACGCGCCCCGATCAGCGGGGCCGCGCGGCCGGAGGCCACCAGGTCCCAGACGTCGCCGCGGACTCGGCGGCCGATCAGCGCCTTCTCGGCGGGGGCGCGGCCGCGCAGATTGGTGGCCATGACCCGCTGGCGGTGGCTGAGCATGCGCGCCAGGTCGAGTGGCGCCACCGCGCCCCCCATCAGCCCGATCACGACCAAGGTGCCGCCCACGGCCAGCGCCTTCAGATTGCGTTCCAGGTAGGACGCGCCGACCACGTCGATGATGAAGTCGACGCCCCGGAACTCGGTGCCCTCCAGGACCGCTTCGACGAAGTCCTGGGTGTGGTAGTCGATCCCGCGCGCCGCGCCCAGCGCCTCGCAAGCCCGCGCGCGCTCGGCCCCGCCGGCGGTGGCGAACACCGGCGAACCGAGGGCCGCGCCCAGTCTGATGGCCATGGTGCCGATCCCCCCGGCGCCGCCGTGGACCAGGAGGGGCGCGCCGGCTTGATAGCCGGCCTCGACCAGGTTGGACCAGACGGTGCAGACCGATTCGGGCGCGGCCCCGGCGTCCGCCAACGGCAGCGAACCGGTCACCGGGAAGACGCAGGCCGCGTCGGCGATGGCGTATTCGGCGTAGCCGCCGCCGGGCAGCAGCGCGGCCACGCGCTCGCCCACGGACCAGCCCTCGACCTTGGGCCCAAGCTCGACAATTGTCCCCGAGCACTCCAATCCGAGCAGTTCAGAGGCGCCTTCGGGCGGCGGATAGGCGCCCCGCGCCTGGAGCAGATCGGCCCGGTTGACGCCGGCGGCGACCACTTTCACAAGCACCTGGCCCGGTCCCGGCCGCGGGGTGGGGACTTCGGCCACGACAAGCCGATGGTCACGCCCAGGATTCTCAACGACGATGCCGCGCACGGGACTTAAGTCTAGAGGCCGCGGCCGCTGGCCCCGCCTCCGCGGCCGGCAGAGCCATTGGGGCGGCGCCGGGGCGCCGGATCGGTACGCTTAGTGGGTGCGCTACTACCTGGACGGGACCGCGATTGTCTGCGCGGTCGGCGATTCGCCCGAATCCGATGCGCTCCGCGAATGGCTTGACGCCCACGAATCCGAACTGGTGACATCGATTCTGGCGCGGTGGGAGGCGGGCGAGGAACTGGCCATGCTCGAGCATGACCAGCGCATGCGTGTTTATGACCGGATCGGCGGCATCCCCGAGATCCCGGTCTCCGGGCGCGCCTTGGAGATCGGCTCCTACGCCGTCTCAGCTGTCTCGCCGTACGCGGCCCTGCATGTGGGGCTGGCCCAGGCCGAGGAAGCCATCACCGTTGTCGTCACCTATAACGTCGAGGTCGCCTCGGCGGCGCGTCTTTACGGGCTGCGAGTGGTGACGCCGGGACGCGACCCGGGCTGGTACTTGCGCTGACGGCATCGGGCGCGGCGGGGCTGACCGGCGCCTGGGCGGCGCTGTACCCTGGGAAGCCGGGAGAGTTGCCGGAGCGGCCGATCGGGACGGTCTTGAAAACCGTTGATGCGCGCGAGCGTATCCGTGGGTTCAAATCCCACACTCTCCGCCATCGGAATAAGGGCCAGGCGTCGTGTTACGGCTGGTTGGGGGCTAGCCGCCGGTGAGCTCTGAGGACCTGAGTTGGCGCACTTGGGCGCTGTCGCCCTCGATCTGCCCCAGGGCCATTTTGGAGGTGTCGAATCCTTCCAGGCGGCGCACCCTCGGCAGCACCCGACCCTCCAGGGAGCCGACCAAAGCGTTGTAACGCTTGACGGCCGTCTCCAGGGTGGCGCCCAGTTTGCCGA
>JAITJZ010000084.1 GCA_031278655.1 Bifidobacteriaceae bacterium | reverse complement strand
ACGGCACTATATGTTGATCGTAGCGAGCGAATATACTTCCATCCGCTAACCGTCAATAATATCACTAGGGTGACCATGAGGACTTTCGCGATGATGTCGCCGCGCCAGGCTATTTGCTGGGTGTATCACTTAAAAGGTTTATCCCGCGCCCTGCGTTATCCCGAGTGTTCGGTGTTTGGCCTGGTGGGGGTCGTGGTGGTGGCCTGCTGCTCGGGATAACGGGGAGCGTAGGCTCGTCGGAGTCCTCGCCGCTGGGGCGGGGCGCGAGTGGGGAGGTTTCTCAGATGGTTGAGGCTACTATTGGCGAGGTCGTGGAGGCCGCGAGGCGAGCGATGGCGCCGTTGGGGCACAGTGTGTCAACGATGCGGCGGTATGAGTTCGCTTGGAGGCAGGTGTCGGCTGAGTTCGACGATGGCTGCTTGGCGGTGTTCGACCGTGGCCGGGTGGAGCGGTTCGTGGAGCGGTCGGCGGCCGGGTTGGCGTCGGGGGATGTCAACCTTCGGAAGCATCGTTTGTTGCGCAAAGCGGCGTTGGTGCTGGTCGAAGTGGCGGAGACGGGCGGCTATAAGTGGGCGGTGTCGCGCAGGGCGCATGTGAACGGCGGGCTGGTCCCGGTTTTCCGTGCGGTCCAGGAGGAGTTCGAGGCGTGGTTGGGGAAGGCGGGGCTGGCGAAGAGGACGCGGGAGTTGTATGCGGTCGTGTCGCGCCGGGTGTTGGGGTGGTTGCCTGAGCGGGGGGTCGCGGCTGCGGGCGAGTTGACTCGGTGTGACGTGTCTGCGGCGGTTGCGTTCTTGTCGGTGTTCTACCAGCCGGGCAGCATGGGTGCCGCGTTGACGGGATTGCGGTGTTTGTGCCGGTTCTTGGACGAGACGGGTCGCTGCCCGGGTTTGGTGGGCGCGGTCCCGGGGTTTTCCGCGCGCAGGAGGGTCGCGCCGGGCGTGTTGGGGCGTGATGCGGTAGGGGCTGGCCGCATCCCCGGATTTGTCGACACCGGCGGTGACAAGGGACCGGGCGGTGCTTCTTCTGGCTTCCAGGTCGGGTCTGCGGCCGTCGGACATCGTCGCTTTGAGGTTGTCGGACATTGACTGGGCTGCGGCTCGGATCACCATCGCGCAACGTAAGACCGGCCAGGTGGTCGCGGTGCCGCTGTTAGCCGACGTGGGCGACGCGTTAGCGGACTACTTGTTGCGGGGCAGGCCCGACAGCGGCGACGACAGGGTGTTCTTACGTGCCCGCGCACCGCATGTGGGTTTCTCGCCGGACTGCAATCTGTGGCCTGTCGCCGCCAAGGCGTTCAAGGCGGCCGGGATCGAACCGTCGCAGGGCGCGGGCCGCGGGTTGCGGGTGTTCAGGGCGTCGGTGGCGACTTGGATGCTCCAAGACGGCGCGCCGCTGCCGGTCATCTCCCGGGCGTTGGGGCACCGCGGCGTCGAGGCCGCGAAGCATTACCTGGCGGTGGACGAGGCGGGGGTGAGGGAATGTTGTCTCGGCTTCGAGGGGATCGAACCGGCGGGAACGCACAAGTGAACGGCCTCAGGAGCGGCTTGGCCACCCACATTGAAGGCTTGATCGAACTGAAACGAGCGTTGGGTTTCCCCTACCAGACTGGGGAGCGCCACCTGTGCGCCTTCGACGCGATGTGCGCCGACAACAACCCTGGCGAGGCCGCCCTGACCCGTCAGATGGCGATGGGCTGGGCGCGGGCGCGGCCCGGCGAGCACGTGAACAGCCAGACCAGGCGGATCACGCCGATCCGCCAGCTCGCCAAGCACATGGCTCGCGTCGGCGCCGAGGCGTACGTCATACCTGCGGGTGTGCCCGGCAGGCGTGTTCGTTACACGCCCCATATCTTCAGCCGCGCCGAGCTGCGGGCGTTGTTCGACGCCGCCGACCAGGTGCGAGAGTCGAGCCACAGCGGACCCCGCCACTTGGTGATCCCGGTCGTGTTCAGGATGCTGTACTGCCTCGGGCTCAGACCCGGAGAGGCCAGGCGCCTGCTCGTGGCCGACGTGGACCTGGCCCGAGGATCGGTGTTCATCCGCGAGTCGAAAGGCCATAGCGACAGGATCGTGTTCATGTCCCAGGACCTGTTGGATTTCTGCCGCTCCTACGACCAGCAGATCACCGCCCTCCAACCAGTCCGGGCAGCGTTCTTCCCGAACCGGTTCGGCCGGCCCTACAACCCGTCCACCATCGGCTGCTGGTTCCATCAACTGGTGGAGGCCGCCGGCCCTGGCGCGGTCAACGCCAGGCCCGGTTCGCCGCCGCGCCCTTACGACCTCCGCCACGCCCATGTGGCCGAAGTGATCAACCGGCAGGTCAAGGCCGGGCGCGACCCCCTCGCCCTGGTCCCCCACCTCAGCGCCCAACTCGGACACGCCAACCTCGCCGACACCCTGTACTACTTCCACCTCGTGCCTGGTTTCTACACCGACCTGCGCGATTTGGCGAACAGCCCGGTCGAGGCGCGGATACCGGAGGCCGACAATGGCGTCCGATGAGTTCTTCCGCCTGGTCCGGGACTGGGTGACCATCCACCTGCCGCTGACCCGGCGGCTCAGCCCCCACACGATCCGGTCTTACAAGACCGCCCTGCGCACCCTGATCGAATACTTGCGCCAAACCCAAGGCCTCACCCTCAGCCAGATCGGATTCGAGGCGGTCACCCGATCCAACACGAACGGGTTCCTCGCCTGGATGATCGAACACGGCGGCCTGGCGCCAGCCTCAGCGAACCAGCGCCTGGCGGGTGTCAAATCATTCCTGTCTTATTGCGCCGGCGAAGACCCCGGACTGGTCGCCGTATGGCTCGACGTAAAACAGGTCCACCCGGCGCGCACACCGCAACGCAAACCAGACCCGCTCACAATGCCCCAAGTCGAAGCGCTCATCCGGGCGCCCAGGCAAGACACCCCCCTCGGGCGGCGCGACACCACGATCATCTTGACCATGTTCGACACCGCCGCCCGAGTCCAAGAACTCCTCGACCTCGTCTGCTCCGACGTGGACACCACCCCAGGCGCCGCACGTGTCTGGCTGACAGGGAAAGGCCGCAAGACCAGGGCCGTCCCGATCATGGACAAAACCGGCAGGCACATCGCCCGCCACCTGGCCGAGTTCCATCCCGGCAGCCCGGACCCGGCCGCGCCCTTATTCCGGCCCATCTACGGCCAGCCTCGACCGATGAGCCAAGACGCCATCGCCTACCTGCTCCGCAAACACGCCGACCAGGCCCGCCCCAACTGTCCCGACATGCCCCCAAAAATCCACGCCCACCAGCTAAGACACGCCCGCGCCACACAAATGCTCCGAGCCGGTGTGCCCCTCACCCACATCAAAGAATTCCTTGGCCACACCGACATCGCCACCACCATGATCTACGCCACAGCCGACAACCAAATGGTCCGCGAAGCGCTGCAAAAGGCGGCCAGCCCAGCACCCGGCGCACTCGCCCCGACCTGGCAAGGAGACGACGACCTCATCCTCCAACTCGCCGCCCTCAAATGAACCCGCCCCCCGTTATCCCGAACAGCAGGCCACCACCACGACCCCCACCAGGCCAAACACCGAACACTCGGGATAACGCAGGGCGCGGGATAAAACGGTGGGTGGGGGTTGGCCGGACACGCCGGGCTCAGCTTGGCGGGAAGGACATCTGATGACCGCGACAATCGCCACCATGGCGGAACCGAAGAAGAAGGAAGACGTGACCGTTTCGAGGCGCACGGGGTCCGAACGTGCTGCTGCAGCCGTAGAGGGGCGGTAAAGAGGGGTGCCTGAATCTGTCACGGCAGCGATCATTAATTTTCATTTCGCGCACAATTTTGGGGCGGTGTTACAGGCTGTGGCGCTTCGCCATCAGCTTGAGTCTTTGGGATGTTCCACGCAGGTGATTGACTACAGGCCGCGGGCACATGCGCAGGTCTATGCCCCGCTGCCGAATCCCATCATCAGCGCGATCTGGCGGTACCGTGGAGCGGCCGCAGTTGGCGCGCCGCCTACAACAGCAGTTCACCTGGCAGCCCGACACGCAGCGCGTGCGCTCTCCGAATGGCCTCAGGTGAACCGCCGAAGAAGGCGGCTTCGCCAGTTCCGCGCCTACGCCCGCGAGCATCTGAACCTGACTCAGTCATACCGGTCCCTCGCCTCTCTGCGGAGAGACCCTCCCGATGCAGATATATACATCGCAGGTTCCGACCAGATCTGGAATCCCGGGGTCACTGGCGGTTTGGATCCGGCCTACTTTCTTTGTTTCGGCGCTGAGAATGTCATCCGTGCCGCCTACGCAGTCAGCTGCCCCTCGCTCGACGTGGGGCGATTCCGTGACGATCTCAGACGGCTCTCTTGCCGACTAGCTCCAATCTCCCTTCGTGAGAAACATTCACGTCTCGAACTGAGCGCGGCACTTGGCCGGGAAATCACAGTTTGTCCGGACCCTACGCTTTTTGTGGAGGCCGACGAGTGGTTGCGTTTTAGTGACCCGGTGCAGCCTGTGTCCCA
>JAITJZ010000030.1 GCA_031278655.1 Bifidobacteriaceae bacterium | reverse complement strand
CCTCGCCAACGGCTCGGCGTCATCGTCATATCGGTGTTAGGAAGTGACGAATTCAGATGTGGTGACCTCAACGTCGACCGGCACGTCATCGCCGACAATCCCCTTGACGGCATCCTCCGCTCCGGCGATCAGGCCATCAATTGGCTCGCCAGCCTCGTCGCCCTCACTCAGCACGGTGACGAGCAGGCCGCCGGTGTAGACATCCGGCCCGACCCCCACCAGACCCAACTCGTCGAGCCCGGCCTCCACGACCTGGCGGCTCAGGCCTTGCATCTCGGTCATCGACCGAGGCACGTATATCAATTCAAAGCCGAACTCGGGGTACTGTGCCGCAGCCTGCGCCAACGCCGCCTCAACGTCCGCCGCACCCGGTTTGACGAAGACCGCCAAGCCCTGCCTGTCCGAACAGTACGAGGAGCCCGCCACCTGCTCGGGATGCTCGTCCTCGACCTCCGCAAGGACGTCTGCCAACTTCCCTATTCCCTCTGGGAAGTCGTTGCGCCAAACTCGCTCACCCGCTTCGTCGAACTCGATGCAAGACGTCTGCTCATCCCCGTCGGTCGGCTGCGCTTCACGCGGGGCGCCACTCGAATAAGCTGCGCTGGCGCCGGTTGCGGTCGCCGCAACCAAACACAACGCGCCGAACGCCAACGCCGCGCGACTCAGGGAACACTTCATCGCTGAAACCTCCCACCCGTCAGAAATTACGACTGAACGTGAATGAAGCCTGGTGCTCATGTGACACGATCAGTTCATTCGCGCCATGCTAGCACCACGCCAGGCGCGAGTACGGCTGCCCAGCCCTTCACGACGGCGGGCCAGGGAGGCTACGATGACAATGTGGGTACGTCGTTCGCGGCACCGTTTGTTGTCGGCATCGCCTCGCTGATCAGGTCGGATCGCCTGGTCGCCGACGGTGATTGGCTCGTCCGCGTGCGCGGCACGTTGTACGCCACTGCGCAGGCAAGCCCACCAGGGCAGAGCGGTCTGCTGGTAGACGGATACCGGGCGGTCAGCGACGCCAGCTTCGAGGCCGCTACCCATTACACGCGTGCCTTCGGGACGGTCTCAACGCCGACCAGGTTGGGACCGATCACGCCGCAGCACGGCAACAGGATGCTGCAAGTGTCAGCAGGGCCCGACGACGAGCAGACCGCCGCTTCGGTGTCGATCGAGATGTCAGCCCCAGCAGATGCTCTTACCAACGGAATCTTGACGATCTGCTTCGACTACAACTATGTGACTGAAGAGTATCCGGAGTACGTAAACTCCGTATTCAACGACTTCTTCCGAATCGACGCGATCCTGCCCAGCGGCGCGCGGCGGAACCTGGTGAGCGAATCGGTCAACACAACGCTGTGGACACCGGTCACGGGGATCAGTTTCCCTGGCGGCGACTTCACGGTTGGCCAGTCGGGCTGGGATCACCGAGCCCAGTACAACCACAGCAACCAGTGTTGGACATTGAGCGCCGCAGATCTCACCCCACCGGGCTCCGCTGGCGGCGGACCGGGCCCGAGGACAGCGCTTCGAATCGTAGTCAGCGATGTCGGCGACGCGATCTACCATTCGGTTGGTCTAGTTGACAACATAAGGGTCTATTGAAGGACAGGCGGCGCCAGACGATGGGTGGCTGGTGGCGGTTTGCGGCGCTGACTGTGGTCGCGGCCTTCAGCGCGGCCACCGCGCTCGATGGCTGCACGACCCGACCCCCTGGCCTCGAAGACGCCGAACCCCTTGCGTTCGATGTCGTGCTCACGAGCAGCGCGAACCTAAGCGACGGCGAGAGCAGGTTTTTCCCGCAAGACGAGACAGGCGCTTGGGTCATCCAAGACGACCAGGAGTTGGCTGGCTATTGGGCGGCCGGCGGAGGCAACGTCGATTCGGTGTTGGGTTCCAAGCTGGGCGACCCGCCACGCGTCCCGGATCAGATGACCGCGTTGCTGGTGATCCCGGGCGTGACCCTCTCCCCCAAGAATTTCCAAGTTTCTGGGGTGTTCGACAGGTTGGGCGCGTGGACGGTTGTGGTCCGCCACGATGAGCCCAAGAGGGTCACGAACTCGTACACCATGGGGTCGAGAATCCCGTCCTGGGTCGTACTGGTGGATGCGCCACCGCCAGATTCCGTCAGGATGCTCATTGACGACCGCACCCAGAACTGACCCTTGATGCCCATCACACGGCGAGGAGTGGCTCTTGACCATTACTGTGACGCGGCAGTGGGCAGGGACCTAGTGGCTTGTCTCCGCTAATTGTTTGGTGTTAGTTGGGGGTATACCCGTTTTAGGTCAGATTAGTGCCCCCGGCTTGCGGCGGTGTTGACGGCTGCCAGCGCCTGGGCGACTGCCGGGGGCACGTCGTGCTCTGCCATGAGCTGCTGGCCTGCGACTTCGATGACGTCCTGCCGGATCGGCCTGGTTGACTTTACGAATCGGCGTAGGCTCGCCCCCGTAGCGGCCTCGATCCACTGGCCCACGGCCAGCGCGGCGAACACGACGGTCAGATGCGCGTTGATCGAGTCTTTCAGCCGGTGGAACGCCGGTTATGCCGATGTTGTCCGTATGCCGACTCGGGGTGTGGTGCCGCTGGTGAGAGGGTCGGCAAGGGCGCGGATGTCGGCATAACGGTGGTCTTATAGTCGGTCGAGCCAGGCGAGGACGTCGGGGGTGGGGGTGTAGACGCCGGGCGTGACGTCGGGCGGCCGGGTCCGGTCGAGGGCTGCTTGTTTCAGTCCGAGGTGGGCGTGGAGGTACCGGTCGGTGGTGGTGGTGTGTTCGTGGCCTAGCCAGAGCGCGATGACGGCGATGTCGACGCCGGCCTCGAGGAGCCTCATGGCGGCTGTGTGCCTGAGTGCGTGCATGGATATGTTTTTCCTGGCCAGGGCTGGGTTTTTGGTTGCTGCGGCGGCGAGGTGTTTGGTGAGGCGGCGTTCGACGGCGTCCCTTGACAGGGGGTTCCCGCGGGGGCCGGGGAACAGCGCGTGGCCGGGGCGGGTGGCGCGTTCGGCGAGGTAGGCGCGCATGAGGGTGATGGTGGGGCCGGTCAGGGGGGTGTCGCGGTGTTTGCGTCCTTTGCCGGTCGCGTGGACCCGCGCGGGCCTGGCGAGGTGCAGGTCGCTGGTTGCCAGCGTGGTCAGCTCGCTGATCCTGAGGCCGGTTTGAGCCGCGAGGGCGAGCATGGCCTGGTCGCGCCTGCCGGTCCATGTGGTGGTGTCGGGCGCCGCGAGCAGCAGCTCGGTCTCTTCGGGGGTGAGGAACACCGGGTCGGTTTTGGTCGCGCGTTTCGTTGGCAGCGCCAGGATTTGGGTCAGGTCGTGGGAGCGGTCGGGGTGGTTGGGCAGAGCGTATCGGGCGACGGCTTTGATGGCGGCGAGCCGCGCGTTGCGGGTGGTGTCGCTGTTGCCTCTGGTGGTTTGCAGCATTTCCAGGAATCCGGCCACAGTGTCGGGCCGGAGGTCGGCGAAGCCGGCTTTGTCGGGTGAGACGCCCTCGTCGGCGAGGTGGCGGATGAACAGCCGCCAGGTGTCCCTGTAGGAGGCGATGGTGTTCGGCGACAGGCCGCGTTGGGAGGTCGCGTGGCTGGTGAAATAGGTTTGCAGGGTGGCGGCGAAGTCGTTCACGGCAGTTCTTTCGGGTTGGGCGCGGCGAGCCGCCGCGCGGCTTGGTCGAGTAGGTCTGGGCAGGCCGCTAGGTACCAGTAGGTCGCGGCTGGGGATGAGTGCCCGAGCCAGGTCGCCAGCAGCGTCAGGGTGCGGGCGGGGTCGCCGCCGGTCTGGTAGGCGGTGGTCATCGCGGCCGTCGCGAACGAGTGGCGCAAGGAGTGGAGGGTCGGTTTGGCTCCGGGTTGGCGGGGCAGGTCGGCGGCGGCGACGGCCCGTTGGAAGTGGGATTCGAGGGTGGCGACCTGGTAGCGGTTGCCCCGGGTCGTGATGAACAGGGGGTCGTCGGGGTCGGCGCGCTGGCGCGGCCTGGCGGGGTGGGCGAGCAGCGTTTGGAGGTGCTCGGTGGTGGTGGGGTGCAGCGGCAGGATTCGGTGTTGCCTGGTCTTGGTGGAGTAGACGCGGAGCGTGTTTTGCGCGGCGTCGAGCGAGGACGCGTCCAGCCCGACGGCTTCCCCGATCCGGATGCCGGTGGCCGCGAGCAGGCCGATCACGGCGGCGGTCGACGCTCCTGGCAGCGGCGCCGCGAACAGTCCCCGGCACGCGGCTATGAGCGCCGACACGTCGGCCGGCTGGTAGAGGTACGGGGTGATGCGGGACGGTTTGACGGGGAGGAGCCCTTTGTGCGGCGCGTCGACGCCCGGGACGCCCTCCCCGGCGAGGTGCGTCGCGAACGTGCGCACAGCCGCGAGCCGCATCGCCCACCAGTTCGGGTCGGCGCCGGCGGGCAGGGTCGCCCACTCGACGGCTTGGGCGGCGGTGAAGCCGTCGGCGTGGCCTTGTTGTTCGAGCCAGCTGATGAATGACGTGTTCATTCGTTCCAGGGTGTCGAGGCGGTAGCCGGCCGCGCGGCGTGTTTCGAGGTAGTCCGCGAGGCGGCGGCGCAGCGCGGTCACGGCGTGGCTCCCCGCTCGGAAGGGGCGGGCCACGGCTGGACCAGGGCCGCGAGCGAGGCCAGATCGAGGCGGGCGTAGACGGCGGTGGTTTCCAGGGACGCGTGCCCGAGCAGTTGGCTGGCCTCGGCGATAGTGCCGCCGGCGTTGAGCACCGCCGTGGCGGCTGTGTGGCGCAACTGGTGCGCCCGGATCGTCCCCAGGCCGGCTCGGCGGCTGGCGCGCGAGACCGCGTCCGAGACGCCTTGCCTGGTCAACCCGACGAACGGGGGTCTTGTCCGAGTGAACACCAGCCGGTCTCGCGCGCCGGGCGGCCTGCCTTGGCGCAGATAGGCGGCCAGCGCCTCGCCGACGTCGGCGGGCAGCGGGAGGACGTGTCGGCGGCCTTTCCCGGTCACGGCGACCCGTCCGGCCCGCCAGTCGATGTCGTCCAGGGTCAAAGCCGCGGCCTCCCCCGCGCGCAACCCCAGCCTGGACAACACGGCGATGATCGCCCGGTCGCGCAGGCCCAACGGGGTGGACGGGTCCGGGGCGTCCCTCAACTCGCCCAGCGCTTCCGGGCCGATGGTTTTCGGCAGGGACAGCCCCGGGCGCCGCGGCGAGACGACCGCCAAGAAGACCGGCTCGCCGACGCGCCCGGTGGCGTGCGCCCACGCGCACAGCGCCCTCAGCGACGACGCCAGGTGCCTCCGTGACCGTTGGCTGTAATCGCGCCCTTTCGCGGCCTGGTACTCGCGCACCAAACCTGAGTCGAGCCGGTCCCAACCGACGCGGCCGCCTCCGTCCGCGAGGGCTTCGACCAGGTCTTCGACCCACCGCCGGTGCTCCTTGACCGTGGAGGGGACCGGCCGGCGGGTCGCCGCCAGCCACGCTGTCCACTCATCGAGCTCCAACCCGCCGGGTCTCGGCGGCCCCGCCTTCGGCGGCGCGGCCGCGAATAGTCCCCGAGCGGCCAAATACGACCGGACCGCGCCGACCCGGCGCGCCGACGCGGGATGCCCTTCCGCGGCCTCGTTCGCCGCGAACCGCCCGACGGCCGCGCCGTCAAGCCCATCAGCGCCCACCCCGCGCTGTTCCATCCACTCGCTCAAACGAGCCGCGACCGGCGTAACAGCCTTGATGGTGCCGACCGTGTAGCCGGCCCCCGCCAGCCACGCCACCAGGTCGCCCATCACCCCGGCCAAAGGCCCCGCGGCGCGGCGGGGTATCCCGCCCAAATCCCTCGACCGGGCCGGGCGCAACGCCATGCCCAGCCGCTCCGCGAAGAACCGCTTAATGGCCGGCGCGTACTGCGCCGCCTGTGGATTCGCGACCCGGGCGCGCGCCGAGGCGACATGCAGGTCCAGGACATCCTCGTCGACGTCCCCCAACTCAATCCGCTGGGCCTCCAGCCACCGCGACAACCCGACCAACGCACGCCAAGCGTGCCGCGCCGTGCCCGCAGACCAAGGCTGGGACGCCACCCAGATGGAGTAATCCGGGCCCAGCGCCTCCAGCGGCCCCTGCAACGGGACCACAGGCCTACCAATCATCTTCCGCTCCTTTCAACTCAGTGGTTGAAAAGAAGGATCCCACCCGGCCTACGTTATGCCGACATCCGCGCCCTTGCCGACCCTCTCACCAGCGGCAACACACCCCGAGTCTGCATACGGACAACATCGGCATAACCCGCCTACCACTGGGTCAAGGACTCGATCAACGCTCACCTCACGATCGTGTTCGCGGCGCTGGCGGTGGGCCAGTGGATCGAGGCCGCCACCGGG
>JAITJZ010000157.1 GCA_031278655.1 Bifidobacteriaceae bacterium | reverse complement strand
CGGGCCGTATCGAGACGTGTCCCGGCGGATCCGCGTCAGGGCAAGCCACCGTGCATTTCAGCTTCCCCGTGCCAATCACCTGCACTTTGCCTCCACCCGGCGCGGCGGCCGCAGGCGTGCCCCAAGTGGAAAGGCCCTCCGAGTCGATCCCCGGTCGAGGTGTCAGGCTGTTCACCGTGTCCGAACCGCCACGGTACACCAAGGATGCCTCGGCATCGGAAGGCGCGGGCGCCTTCGACGCCGCGGCGTCCGCCTTCGCCGACTTCGCCGATGTCCCGGCCGCGCCGGCCGCGTAGTCCGCCTTGCGGGCCGCCGCCGGCCCGCCCGAGCCCACCGAGGAGACCGCGTCCACCACCCTCCCGGTCTTCCCCGCCAGCTTCGCGACATCGTCCGGGCCGACCCCGCCCAACAGGCCGACCCCCAAAGACACCGCCGCGTGAGCCGCCTTGTTCCCCTGGAACACGCCGTCCTTAGCGGCACTTCAGGCGTTCAGCAGACGGTGGGCGGTGAGATGCGAGACGCCCGTCCGCCGGGCGGGCCTCGGCTTCCCGCAAACCCTCCGAGGGGCATGACGCCGGATGCCTCGGCACCGCCAGATCAGGATGTCTTGACACATAACCTATAACGTTCTAGGCTTGACACGCCACGCCGCCACCGGGCGGAGAGAACCACAACGAAGTGAGAGGTCGATATGTCGAGACACACAATCAGAGCGGCCATCATCGGCGCGGGACCGGCCGGCCAGGCGCATGCCTTCGGCTGGCGCAACGCGACTATGACAGACGAGTTGGCGGACGTCGAGATCGAACTGGGCCCGGTGGTGGATCCCAACACCGAGCTGGCCAGCGCCGTCGCCCGGCGCTACGGGTTCGCCGAAGCGCTGGCCGACTACCGCGCGGTAGTCGGCGATCCGCGCGTCAGCGCCGCCAGCGTCGCCCTGCCCAACCATCTGGCGTTGCCCGTGATCACGGAGTTGCTGGCCGCCGGCAAGCACGTCATCGCCGAGAAGCCGCTTGGGCGGAGCGCTCAGGAAGCCGAGGCGTTGGCGGACGCGGCGCGCCGGGCCGGCGTGGTTGCGGCGGTCGGATTCTCCTACCGGCGCCTGCCCGCGCTGGCGCAGCTACGCGAAGCGGTCCAGACGGGTGTGATCGGGCGCCCGCTGCACGCCCGCGCCGATTTCCTCTCGGACTACGGGCTGGACCCACAGGCACCGTGGACCTGGCGCTATAACGCTGAGCTGAGCGGCGGCGGTGCCCTCATCGACATGGGCACGCACGCCATCGACGCCCTGGAGCACATAGTAGGCCCAATCAGCGCGGTGACATCGGCCACTCTAGAGACCATCATCACCGAGCGCCCCGGACCCGATGGCGACCCCAGGGCCGTCACCAACGACGACATCGCCACCGTCGGCCTGCGCTTCTCGGAGGGACCGGCTGGTCAGGTGGTGGCGAACCGCGTGGCCGCCGGTTACCCCCTCGACCTGAACATCGAGATCCTCGGCGCCAAGGGTCGGGTCGGCTTCTCATTCGCGCGCAGCAACGAGTGGCTGCTCTACGAGCGTGGCCTTGGCGCTGAGGGGACGGACGCCCCCCGCGTGGTCCGCGCCGGTCCCCAATCGCCGTACTACGAGGCCACCATGCCCATGGTCGCGCGGGGAAATCCGACCGGGTACGGGGAGGCGTTCATAGCCCAGATCCAGGCATTCGCGGCCGCGGTGGCCGCTGAAAGACCCAGCGACGCGTCGTTCGACGATGCCGTCTCCACGATGCGGGTGGCGGCCGCGGCTCTCGCGGCGGCCCAGTCGGGCGGCCCCGTCAGCCTCGACGCCACGAGCCCGAAGGCGGTGCGTCCATGAGACTCGGCATGTTCACCTCCTGCCTGCATGACCGGGACCTCGACGGCGTCATCGACGTTGCCCACGACCTCGGCCTGACCAGCCTCGAACTCAACTCGGGCGGGTTCTTCAGGGACTACCACATCCACGTCAGCGAACTGTTGGTCTCCGGCGACGCCCGCGCGCAGTTCAAGGCCAAGCTCGCGGGGGCCGGGCTGGCGCTGACGGCGCTGAACAACAACGCCAACCCGCTCCACCCTGACCCCGAGGTGGGTCAACGCCACCGGCGGGAGATCCACGACGCCATCGATCTGGCGGCCCTGATCGACGTGCCAGTGGTGGTGACGATGTCAGGCAACCCAGGGGCGGAGCCGGGAGCGATGGCGCCGTCGTGGGTTGTCTCCCCGTGGGACTCGGCCTACCTGGACGTGCTCGACTACCAGTGGAGCCTGGTGCTCCCCTTCTGGAAGGACGCCGCCGCGCACGCCGCCGACAAGGGCATCAAACTGGCCATCGAGATGCACCCCCACCTGCTGGTGTACAACCCCCCAAGCCTGGCCCGGTTCCTCGACCTGGTGAACTCGGACGCTGTCGGAGTCGAGATGGACCCGAGCCATCTGTTCTGGCAGGGGATCGACCCGGTGGGTGTGATCCGGCGGTTCGGCGAGCGGGTGTTCGTCTCGGCCGCCAAAGACACCGCCATCTACGCGGAAAACCTCAAACGGAACGGCTTCCTGAACAACCTGTGGCGCCGCAATGAGGGGCCGGACAAGGTCGCCTTCACCGGTCGGTACTCCGCGAACGACTATCCGGAGGATCCCAGCTACGAGTTCGTCGCCATCGGTCGGGGCCACGACACGGAATTCTGGGCCTCCTGGCTGGCCGCGCTGCACAAGGTCAACCCGTCCATTGCGGTCAACATAGAGCACGAGGACCCGCACATGGGCCGCATCGAAGGACTCCAGTTCGCGGCCAACTCGTTGCGTCAGGCCGCCGACCAGGCAGGCATCCGCTTCGAGGAGCCGCCGCCAGACCGCTCCCAGGCGCCCGCCTGATCCCGGCGCGGACGGCCTGGCGCGCGGCCATCACCGCAAGACAGAGCCAAATCACAAGCGAGAAGAGAGATCAATGAAGATTGCAATAGACCCGTTCGAGATCCGCCATGACACTCCGGAGGACTATTTCCGCCGCGTGGCCGAGTCGGGCTTCAAATACGTCGAGTTCTCCCAACGGGACGACTTCTGGCCCTACTACACCCACCCAACAGCCAACAACGAGCAGGTGCGCAGAGTCAAACGGCTGCTGCGGCAGCACGGCCTCGAGTTGGCCTCGTGCCTGCCGCTCTACCGCTGGTCCAGCCCCGACGAGGACGAGCGCCAGGCCGCCGTCCGCTACTGGTCGCGAGCCATCGATATAACGGTCGAATTGGGCTGCGCCCAGATGAACTCCGAGTTCTCGGGGCGGCCCGAGGCGCCCGAGCGCAGCGAGGCCCAGTTCTGGAAGTCGATGGAGGTGATCCTGCCGCGACTGGAGAAGGAGGGGATCTCACTCAACCTCGAGCCGCATCCCGACGACTTCATCGAGGACGGCATCCGCGCCGTCGACTTCATCCGAGCCATCAACTCGCCCAATGTCGGGTTCCTGTACTGCGTCTCCCACACTTTCCACATGGGCGGAGACATGGCTCGGATCATCCGCCACGCCGGGCCGGATCTGCGCCACCTGCACATCTCAGACAGCTACGACCACCGCGCGTCCGGCGGCGGCCGCTATATCTCCAACCCGCCTGGCAACCCGGCTCGAATCCACCAGCACAACCCCATCGGCCTGGGGGAAGTGGACTGGGACCAGTTTTTCGCGCTCCTCGACGAGGTGGGCTTCGACGGCATAGCGACCAGCACCATCTTTAGCTGGGCAGAGACGTTCGATCAGGACTCGGCTTCGATGTTTGAGACGTTGACCTCCCGTCTGCCCAGCAGGCCGGGTGGACCGGCCCGGACACCGCCGCCCGAAGACGCGGCCCCCAAGGCGGAGGCGGAAGCGCAAGCTGGCCGGTCGGCATCGGGCGACGGGCTGGGGCGCCGCCCGAGGCAGCCATGACCGCGGACGGGGGCCCGGCTCTGCGGGCGACGTCTCTGCCGGAACTGGGCCCGGGGCGGTACCGACGCCGACTGGAGACAGTCGTCATTGTGGCGACCTTCGGCGGAATCCTGTTCGGGTACGACACGGGCGTCATCAACGGCGCGCTGGAGCCGATGGCCAGAGAACTTGGGCTCACCGCCGTGACGGAGGGGCTGGTGACGAGCTTACTGCAACTCGGCGCGGCCGTTGGCGCGACGACTGTCGGCGTGCTGGTGGACCGACTGGGGCGGCGCAGAACCTTGTTGTCCCTGTCCTGGGTGTTCGTGATCGGGACGCTCGGCTGCAGCCTGGCGCCGGGTTTCGGAGTGCTGCTGGCAGCCCGGTTTGTTCTGGGGTTGGCCGTCGGGGGCGCGTCCGTCACCGTCCCGATCTATCTGTCCGAACTCGCGCCAACCGAGTGGCGGGGCCGGATCTCGGCCCGCAACGATGTCGCCGTGTGCCTTGGGCAGTTGCTCGCATTCACCTTGAACGCCCTGATCGCGCACTACTTCGGCGACCACGAATCGGTTTGGCGCTACATGATAGCGGTAGCCATGATCCCGGCCTTCATGCTGTTTGCCGGCATGCTTCGGACGCCGGAATCGCCACGCTGGCTGATGGCTCAAGGCCGCGTTGAGGCATCTTTGGCGGTTCTGAAACAGATCCGGCCCGCTGGGCGGGCGACCGCCGAGCACCAGGAGATAGCGGAGTTGATGCGGGCCGAAGCGCACGCCGGCGTGATCGAGGTCTCGGAGACTCTCAAGGCCTCTTGGGTCAAACGCCTGATTCTGATCGGCGCCGGGCTGGCGGTGATTCAGCAATTGACCGGCATCAACGCGATCATGTACTACGGCACCGCGCTGCTTGAGACAGCCGGATTCGGCGGTGAGACGGCGATCATCGCCAACATCGCCAACGGGGTCTTGTCGGTGCTCGGGATGCTGGCCGGACTGAAGCTGATCTCGCACTTCCCTCGACGCAAGATGCTTCTGTTCGGGCTGGCCTGGATCACCGTCATGCACCTCCTGATCGCGGCGGCCGCCGCCCTCCTGCCGGAGGGCATTGTCAAAGCCGTCGCGATAATGATCCTGGTGGTTGCCTTCGTCGGCGTGATGCAGGCCTGCCTGGGGCTGGTCGTCTGGGTGGTGCTCGGAGAGATGTTCCCGCTACGGGTGCGCGGCGTGGCGATGGGCCTGGGCGCACTCTGCAACTGGCTCGGAAACGCGGCGGTCGCCTTCTCGTTCCCGTCTCTGATGGCTCTGATCGGTATTAGGGGAACGTTCCTCATCTTCGCCGCCTTGAACGTGGCGGGTTTCATATTCGTCAACCGATTGGTCCCAGAGACCGGAGACCGCTCACTTGAACAACTGGAGAACGACTTCGCGAGTGAAGGCATTGTGGTGCGGCGTTGACGGCCGGCGCCGGCCGTAGGGGTCATGGGCCGCCGCGGGCTGTCGTGGGCGGTCGCCCTGGGGCGGTCTGACCTTAGTCGTCGCGCCGGTGATAGCCTACGAAGGCCGTTGTGCTTTGAAGCGATTGGTGGACCGGGCGTGAGCCAGCCCCCGACAATTCGAGACGTCGCCGCCGAGGCTGGCGTCTCCCCGGCACTTGTCTCGATCGTGTTCCGGGAGGTGCCGGGAGCCTCGCCTGCCAACCGACGCCGCGTGCTCGAGGCCGCCGAGCGCATCGGCTACAAACCCAACGCGATCGCCTCCCGACTGCGCTCGCGGGCGCGGCGCTCATTGGGGGTGTTCATGTTCGACCTGCGCAACGACCTGACATCCGACGTCTTCCAGGGCATCCAGGGCCGGGCCGACCAGGAGGGAATCGACCTGGTGGTCGGCGTCTCGGACCCCTCGGGAGAGCGCGACGAGCGCACAATCGGCGAACTGATAGCAGCGCGGGTCGACGCCATCGCGCTTATCAGCACCGCGATGAAGGGAGCCGAACTGCGTCAGCTCGACCGGACGGTGCCCCTGGTCTCCGTCACGCGCCGGGTCAACGGAATCGACTCCGTGGTGGCCGATGACGCGGCCGGCAGTGCCGCGGTGGTGGGCCACATCGCCTCATTGGGAATCGAGCGGGTCGTTTACCTGGCGCCGCCATGGGATCACAACGCGCGCCTCGAGGGATACCGAGCGGCCATGGAGCGCCTCGGCTTGGAACCGGAAGTCGTCCAAGTGGAGTACGGTGCCGAAGCCGCCTTCGGCGCGGCTAGACGCCTCATCCGCAGCGGTCGCTTGCCGCGGGCTATCTTCGCCTACAACGACCTGATGGCGCACGCCGTGCTCGAAGCGCTTGTCGAATCAGGCCTGGTGGCGCCGCAGGACGTGGCGGTGGCGGGTTTCGACAACGTGCGCTTCTCGGCCAGCAAACTGATCTCGCTGACCAGCGTGGACCAGCGCGCCGGGGCCCTCGGCGCCCTGGCGGTGGACCGGGCGCTGTCCCGCCTCGGCTCCCGGCGAGGACCGGCCGGTCTGAGCGTTATCGAGCCGGAGTTGGTGATCCGGCGTTCGACCGCGGGTTGACATCGCAACGCGCTTGGGCGCCGGGACAGCCTGCCCGCGGGCGGCCCGGCCGGCGCAGCCGAACCCCACCAGCTCGCAGGCGCTACGCCACGACTTCAGGCCTCACATGCACGATGCCGTCCAAGCGCGCCGAGTAGGCCGGCGCCGGGGGCGGGCGTTGTCACCAGGCTGCCAGCAGGTCGCTCACCAGGTGGTCCACCACGGCTTCCTCCTCGATCGCGACCGCCTCGCGGCGCATCGCCGCCGCCAGCGCCGGATCCCAGGACGATGCCGCCGGGGGGCCGGCCAGCG
>JAITJZ010000117.1 GCA_031278655.1 Bifidobacteriaceae bacterium | reverse complement strand
GCCGGGCCCGCCGAATGAGCCGCCCGGGATCGACTACGGCCGGGTGGCGGTCAGCCTTGGCCTCCTGGCGGCGGCCCTGGCGCTGGTCGGGGCGGTGGCCGGTTACCTCGCCGCCGGGGCCAAGGGCGCCTGGGGCGCCCTGCTGGGGGCGGCCATAGTTGGCGCCTTCTTCGCCGCCAGCGCCTTGGTGATGCACTTCTCCAAGACCGCCGAGGCCAAGGCCCGCAACCTCCTGATCGCCTGGTTCGCCAAGATGATCGTGCTCTTCGCCGTCCTTTGGTCCCTCAGCGACGCCACCTTCATCAACCGCCAGGCCCTCAGCTTGACGGTTGTTGCCGGCGTGATTGGGTCTTTGATCCTAGAAGGGCGCGTGGTTTGGAGTGCGCGCATCCCTCCCGGCCAGGGGCAGATGCCCAGCTAGCCTCACTGGTCAAACGGCCATAGGTCCCGGCTGTGATAAGTTTGTGGGCGGCCCACCGACCGAACCTGCAGACGCAGGCCGCGGCCGCTCGTTGAGAGCGCGGTCGCGGCAGACCCCTCCCCGTTAGGAGTCAAGGACTTGTCACCCACCGGCAACGTGCCCTCAGCCGCGTTGGCTGTCAACGACGGCGAGGGCGGCATGCACATGCCCACGCTGGAAGAACTCTTTCCGGCGCCGATCTGGGAGTTCGGCGGCTGGTTCGAGTTCAACCGGCTCGACCTGATCCGCGTCATCGCCACCGCCGCCCTGGTGGTGGCGATCGTCTTGGGCGCTCGGCGCGCCCGGCTGGTGCCGGGACGCGGGCAGTCGACCTTTGAGCTGGCGGTGGGCTTCGTCCACAAGCAAATCTGCGAGGCGACCATGCCGCCGGCGCTGGCGCGCAAATATCTGCCCTTCATCGCCACCATCTTCTTCGGGGTCCTGGCGCTGAACATCACCGGCGTGCTGCCGTTCTTCAACATCTCGTCCAACGGGCTGGTGGCCGTGCCGATGATCCTGGCCGTGGCGGCCTGGGTGGCGTTCGTCTCGCGCGGCATCAAGGCGCACGGGCTGGGACATTACCTGGCGGACAACCTCTTCCCCAAGGGCGCGCCGAAGTGGATGTACGTGGTGCTGACGCCGATGGAGTTCTTGTCGACGTTCATCCTGCGCCCGGTCACCCTGACAGTCCGTCTGATGGCCAATATGATCGCCGGGCACTTCCTGCTGACCACCTTCTTCGTCATGACCAGCTACCTGGTCGTGGAGAGCAGCGGTCTGCTGAAGGGGCTGGGACTGCTGACGGCGGTGGCCTCGCTGGTGTTTGTGGTCTTCGAGATCTTCATCGCCGGGCTGCAAGCCTTCATCTTCTCCATGCTCACCTCTGTCTACATCGGGCTCGCCAGCGAGGAGCACTGATGACAACCCGTCGGCCCAAGGCGATTGGGCCGGCCACCACCAACCGAAAGGAACACTTGTGGATGTACTAGCAGCCGAAATCAGCGGCAACCTCAACGCCATCGGCTACGGCTTGGCCGCCATCGGCGCGGCCATCGGCGTCGGCTTCTTGGTCGGCAAGACCCAAGAGTCGATCGCCCGCCAGCCCGAACTGCGCGGCTCCCTGATGGGCACCATGTTCATCGGCGCCGGCCTGGTCGAAGCCCTCGCGCTGCTCGGCCTGGTGGCCGGGTTCCTGTTCACCTGATGATGTGGCTCGCGGAAGGCGCCCCGAAGGGGATCGGCCTGTTCGTCCCGCCTTGGGATGAGGTCATCATCTCGGCCATCTGCTTGGCCGTGATCGCCTGGGCCGTCGGCGTCTACGGCGTGCCGCGCTACCTCGCGGTCCTGGACGAGCGCGCCGCCGTCATCGAGGGCGGCATCCAAAGGGCTGAGGCCGCCGAGGCGGAGATCGCCTCGATCCGGGCGGGACTGGGCGCGGAGAAGGAGGCGGCCCGCATCGAGGCCGCCAAACTCCGCGACGAGGCCAAGGCGGACGCGGCCGCCATCCAAGCCGCCGCCAAGGCGGCGGCGTCGGACGAGGCGCGGCGGGTCCAAGAGGCGGCGCAACGCCAGATCGCCTCGGAGCGCCAGGCGGCCGAGGTGTCGCTGCGTCAGGACATCGGCGCTTTGGCGACGGAGTTGGCGGAGAGGATCGTGGGCGAATCGATGAAGGACTCGGCGCTGGCCGGGCGCGTGATCGACCGCTTCCTGGCCGACTTGGACGCCCAGGCGCGGGCTGAGGCCGGGAAGGGCGCTTGATGCGATCAGGCAGCATGCTGTCAGGCAGCGCCGCGTCGCTGGCCCAGGCCAAAGCCGAATCCGGCCGGGCCCTGGCCGCCCACCCCGACCAGGCGGCGCGCTTCGCGGACGAGTTGTTCGCGCTGGTCGACGCCCTTGACGCGGACCCGGCCCTGGCCAGGGCGCTGACCAACCCGAACCGGGAGGCGGGCGCCAAACGCCAGCTGGTGCGTCAAGCGATGGCCGGGCACTTCGGCCCGGCCGTGGACTTGGCCGCGGCGACGGCCGCCCGGCGCTGGTCGCGGGACGGCGACCTGGCGGACGCCTTGGAGTTGCTGGCCTTCGACGCGGCCTTGGCCCTAACCGAGGCCAGACGCGCCCTGGAACAGGTCGAGGCGGAGTTGTTCGAGGTCGACGCGGTCCTGCGCAACCACCGCGAACTGCGCACGGCCCTGGGCGACCCGGTGGCCGAGCCGCCGGCCCGGCTGCGCCTGATCGAGCGGGTCTTCGCCGGGGCGGTCCGCGCGGAGACCATGTACCTGCTGCGACGCCTGGTGTCCCATCCGCGGGGGCGCGGCCTGCGCCACTCGCTGCAGCACGTCGGAGACCTGGTGGCGGAGCGCCGCAGGCGCCTGGTGGCGGTGGTGACCAGCGCCGCGCCGTTGGCCCCGTCCCAGGCCGAAGCCCTGACCAAGGCGTTGACCAGGTCTTACGGCCGCGCCATCCAATTGAACGTGTCAGTCGACAAATCGGTCATCGGCGGGATGCGCGTGCGCGTCGGGGACGAAGTGGTCGACGGCTCGCTGCTGTCAAGATTCGCCGAACTGAGGCGCGAACTGGCCGCCTAGGCGCGGCCGCTCACAAGAGAGATTCAAGAGGAAAGAGAACATGACTGAGCTGAGCATTCGGCCCGAGGCCATTCGTCAGGCCCTGGACGAGTTCGTCGAGTCCTACCAGGCGGCGCCGGCCGCCGCCGAGGAAGTCGGCCGTGTCACCATGGCCGGCGATGGGATCGCCCAGGTCGAGGGCCTGCCCGGGGTGATGGGCAACGAGCTGCTGCGCTTCGCGGACGGGACCCTGGGGATAGCGCAGAACCTGGACGTGCGCGAGATCGGCGTGATCGTCCTGGGGGAGTTCGCCGGCATCGAGGAGGGCCAAGAGGTCCGGCGCACCGGCGAGGTCCTGTCCGTGCCTGTCGGCGACGCCTACCTGGGCCGCGTGGTCGACCCGCTGGGCGTGCCCCTGGACGGGCTGGGGGAGATCGAGACCCACCAGCGCCGGGCCCTGGAACTGCAGGCCCCGACGGTCATGCAGCGCCGCTCCGTCCACGAGCCGCTGCAGACCGGGCTGAAGGCGATCGACTCGCTGATACCGATCGGGCGCGGCCAGCGCCAGTTGATCATCGGCGACCGCGGCACCGGCAAGACGGCCATCGCCACCGACACCATCATCAACCAGAAGGCCAACTGGGAGTCTGGCGACCCGAAGAAACAGGTCCGCTGCATTTACGTGGCCGTGGGCCAGAAGGGCTCGACCATCGCCTCGGTCCGCGCCGCCCTCGAAGACGCCGGCGCGCTGGAGTACACCACCATCGTGGCGGCCCCCGCCTCAGACCCGGCCGGGTTCAAATACCTCGCCCCCTACACCGGCAGCGCCATCGGGCAACATTGGATGTACCAGGGCAAACATGTGCTCATCGTCTTCGACGACCTGTCCAAGCAAGCCGAGGCCTACCGCGCCGTGTCCCTGCTGCTGCGCCGCCCGCCCGGCCGCGAGGCCTACCCGGGGGACGTCTTCTACCTGCACTCGCGCCTGCTGGAGCGCTGCGCGAAGCTTTCGGACGCCATGGGCGGCGGATCCATGACCGGCCTGCCGATCATCGAGACCAAGGCCAACGACGTCTCGGCCTACATCCCGACCAACGTCATCTCGATCACCGACGGACAGATCTTCCTCCAGTCCGACCTCTTCAACGCCGACCAGCGCCCGGCCGTGGACGTGGGCGTCTCGGTCTCGCGCGTGGGCGGCTCGGCGCAGGTCAAGGCCATGAAGAAGGTCGCCGGCACGCTCAAGATCGACCTGGCGCAATTCCGCGACCTGGAGGCCTTCGCCATGTTCGCCTCGGACCTGGACGCCGCCTCGCGCCAGCAGCTGACCCGCGGCGCCCGACTGATGGAGCTGCTGAAGCAGCCCCAGTACACGCCCTACCCGGTGGAGCGCCAGGTGGCCGCCATTTACGCGGCCACCAAGGGACACCTTGACCGGGTGCCGCTGGACAAGGTCCACCA
>JAITJZ010000058.1 GCA_031278655.1 Bifidobacteriaceae bacterium | reverse complement strand
CATGGATCTGGGGCCGCATGTTTCCAATATCCACTATGACGTCGCCTTTGCCGACACCCGTGAGCCGTTCTGCGGCTCGGGTGGGGCACAGTGGCTGCGAGTGAACATCGAAGGTGAGCGTTTCAGCGACGAAGACTGCGCCTATCAGCAGATCTACGCGCAGGACATCGACCAGCCCGGGCAGATGCACTATCAAATCATGGACGCCAAGCACCCTGATCAGTGGCAACTATTCTACGGCGGCGTCATGCGCGGAAACGGCAACACTGGGCCTGGGCCGGAGGCGTCGAGAGATGTCTGGGCGGCTGTCTTGGAGAACGCGGGAGAAGACCCAAATCAATACGAGAATGTCTACGACTTGGTTGTGGCTGGCGCCATCGCGGCTGGCATTGGCTTCAAGGCTGACACCATCGAGGGCCTGGCAACGGAAATGGGCGTGCCCCCTGAAGCGCTCAAAGCCACTGTGGACCGCTACAACGAGCTAGCCGCACAGGGCGTGGACCTCGACTTCGGCAAGAACCCGGACTTCTTGTGGCCCATTGACACACCGCCTTATTACGCGCTGAGCCGGCGGGCGCATCCGCTGGGAGTGCTCAACGGCCTGAGAATCAACACCGAGATGCAAGTGCTGGACAAGGACGGGGAAGTGATCGAGGCCCTGTACGCGGCGGGCAACAATTCCGGCGGCAATTACTTTGGCGGCATGGTTCAACCGATGTGCGCGCCAGCGATGACGACTGGGCGCGCGCTTCTGACCGGCCGCCTGGCGGCCCTCAACGCTGCGGGCGCGTAGGGCCGGGGTTCGGAAGAGCTGGCTCTGTGCCCGGCTAGTTCCGGCGCCTCCACCGGCGAGGCCGTGGCCGCAGCGAGAGCCGCGGCCACGGCCAAGCCGGAGCGGAGCGGTGGCGGCGCCAAGCCAGTTACGCGCTCCCTTGCGCCCCAATATTGGTTGTCCTCTGCCGGGGGCACCCGATCAGCGGACCTTGGTGGCCCTTCGCACTTGAGGGTGTGGTGGTCATTGGAGGAGGGGTCGCATCCGTGGTCTGAATCCGCCGGTGTCGAGGAGGGCGCGGGCGGGGGTTGCACTAAGTCGACAATTGCGATGCCGCCGCCCGCAATTGTCGACTTGGTGCAACGCCACATCCAACCCCCGATTGGGCTCCGGGGCTGTGGCCTGCGGGAACGCTGTCCGGGGCGGGGGCGGCCGGGGCGGCGGCCTGCACTAAGTCGACAATTGCGATGCCGCCGCCCGCAATTGTCGACTTAGACCGCCCCGCCCTCAGACCCCGATTACACCCTACGGACTCGGATCTTTGGACTTGGCGGCGCGGGGTGGGGATCTGGGACGTGGGGGGCGCGCTCGACTTGGCGGACGGCATCGTGCAAGTCTGGATGGTTATGAGCAGCGCGAGAACCGACGCCACTGTTGAGCGCGACCTGGCCTATGGGCCGGACCCGAGGCAGCGGCTGGACGCCTACCATCCGGCGGCGCCAAATGGGGCGATGATCCTGATGATCCACGGCGGCGGCTGGTGGCAGGGGGACAAGTCGAAGGAGGCGGCTGTGGCCCGGCGCTTGGCCGACGCGGGGTACCTGGTCGCGGTGCCGAACTACCGCTTCGCCGATGGCCGGCGCGGCGTCAACCTCTACCCGGCGCAAGTTGAGGACGTGCTGGCGGCGCTGGCTTTCGCGCGCGCCCGCGGACCGGAGGTCAGGCGGGTGGGGGCGTTCGGGGGATCGTCCGGCGGCAACCTGGCGCTTGAGGTGGCGATCGCCCGGGGGGTGCCGGCCGCGTCCTGGTCAGGCCTGCTGGACCTGGCCGGGTTCATCCTGCTTTCTCGGGGTGGTTGTGACGTGGTGGTTGCCGTGTAGGCGTTTCCGCAGGTCGGTTCTTTGCGCTGGTTTTCGATCCGTGGTTGTTCGGCGTGTCTCCGCACGCCAGCGGCCATGTCACTAGTAGAATAGTAGTGACATGGAAGGGGGCGCTACCACTGTGGCGACCAAACAGATACGGCAGGCCAACGCCAAGACCGGCGCCGTGTACGTCTACGAAGCCGAGTCCTACTGGGACAAAGACAAGAAGCAGACCCGCTACCGCAACCGCCGGATGGTCGGCCACCTCGACCCGTCCACCGGCGAGGTCGTGGCGAACCGGGCGGCCCCGCCGGGCCCGGCCCGGCCAACGTCGAGGCGGCTGTTCGCCGGCGCCACGTCCCTTTTGACCCAACTCGCCGACCAGACCGGCCTGGCGGCGGACCTGGCGTCCGCGCTCGGCGACGAGCGCGGACGGGCGGTGTTGTCGGTGGCGGAGTTCTTGGTGCTGGAGGACCCGGCGCCTGCGTCCCGGTTCGCCCGCTGGGCGCGCTCCCACGACCACCCGCTCGGCGTCCCCCTGGACTCGCCGAGGCTGTCCGAGCTGTTCGCGTCCACCTTAGAGCCGGAGGTCGAAGCGCTGTTCCGGGCCAGGGCCGCCCGCGCGTCCGGCGACTGGTGGTTCTTCGACACCACGTCGATCTCCTCCTACTCGGAGCTGCTGGCCAGGGTCAAATGGGGCAAGAACAAGGAGGGCGTCCCCCTGCCGCAGCTCAACCTCGCGGTGGTCAAAGACGCGGCCAGCGGCCTGCCCGTCGCCTATAGGGACCTCCCCGGCAACATCGGCGACGTCACCTTGGTCAAACATCTCCTCGCGTCGTTCAAACCGCTCGGGGTGAGCGGGGCGAAGCTTTGCATGGACCGGGGCTTCTACTCCAAAGCCAACGTC
>JAITJZ010000049.1 GCA_031278655.1 Bifidobacteriaceae bacterium | reverse complement strand
GCGCGCCGGCCGCCGGCGCCCCGCCGGGTCGCCGCCGACTGCCATTCTGGTCGGGTCAGGGCTTGGCGGCGCCGAGCAACTCCTCCAGCAGCGCCTTCTTCTGCTTCTTGGCCAAACCGGGGTCCTCGACTTGCGAGAACTCGCGCCCATTCAGCGCGTCGCCGCTGCGTCGGTTCAGCGGGGTCTCAAGACTCTCGATCAGCACCGCTTCCAGGGCCGTGATGAGGGCATCGGCGCCGATGCCGGTGGGCGGAGCGGTGAGTTTGGCGTCATCGGCCACACCCAGAATGCCAAACCAAGTGAACCGGTCCCAGCGGCCGCTCATGCGGTCATTGGTGTGAGCGCGCAGCCGCGCGGAGAGCGCGTCCTTGGTGGCGCGGCCGGCGTACAGCGCCCGGGCGCCAGCGTGAAGGACGTACACGCCGCGCTGTTCCGAGAAGTCAACGTTGGTCGAGCCGGACAGTTGGCGCCCCAACAGCTTCGGTTTGGTGGGCGCCCAGTCCACTCGGTCCCGCCGCCACTGGACACCGAAGGCCCCGATGAGCGCATCGGGTTCGGTGTCCGGGTCGGTCCCGGCGGCCGTCCCGGCGGCCGTCCCGGCGATCTCGGTTCCCCCAAGGGGTTCGCCAGCCTCTTTGAGAACCAGTTCCGCCGCTTCGAGCCATGTCATTCGGTCCCCGCGCCCACATTAGCCAACGTGGCGGGTCCGGTGTCGTGTTCCGGGACTCAGCCGGCGGCGCGCTGCGCGCCGCCGGGGCCAGCGATCAATCCAGGTCGCCCCCGCAGGCCGGTCTGAGGCGGTTTTTCGGGTCTGGGCCAAACTAGGGCGATCTTTTGTGCATCGGCACAAAACGAGGGCGACTTTCTGTGCAAGATTCGGCGGTGAACTCCAAGGTGGGCCCCAAAATGACCCGCCCAGGATGCATAGAAAGTCGCCCTCGTTTCGCCAGGGCGCACAAAAGTGCTGCCTATTTTCGGCGCAGCGCGGTGAGCGGCCGCCTCTGGGCCGGAATCGGCCGGAATGGGCCGGAATGGGCCGGAATCGGCCGCGCGGCCGCGGCCTTGCGGGCTACGGGGCTCGGCCGACGGGGCGGCGCGCCCTTGGCGTCAGGCGCGCCGCTTGGCGGTGACCTCGTCCAGGACCAGGCGCAGCACGGTCACCAGGGCGGCTTCGCGCGCGGTCAACTCGGCCGAGCGCCCGGGCGCGTACTTGTCGAGCAGCGCCACCAGGCCGGGCAGCGCGCTGTCCGGGTCGGCGCAGACCTCGACCTGGCCCCAGCCGATGACCGATTCGAAGGTGGCGCCGATCCGGCAGACCTGGGGATGGTCGACCAGGTCGATGCGGCGGTCGGCCTCGAAGCAAGCTCGCACGCCTTGGCCGACGGCCTCGAGTTTGCGGCCCTCGCCAGCGCCGTGGATGTAGATGGTGAACTGGTCCCCGGCACGGGTGTGGGCGAAGTGCAGAGGCACCACATAGGGCTCGCCGCGCGACCAGAGGCCGAGTCGCCCGACCTGGCAGCGGCCAAGAATGGCGTCGATTTCGAGGGGATCGGTGACGGCGCGGTCGGCCCGCCGGAGTTCTTGGCTCATCCCGCAACCCTATAAGGCGCCCCGGCCGCGCCGCGCCGACAATTCCCGCCGAGCGCCCGCCCGGCGTTGCGCACGCGATGCCCGAGCACGGGATGATGGTCCTATTTGGAACTCTATGTAGTGTCGCTTGCGAGATTAGCCACAAGATGTAGTAACGTGGCTCCACTGCCGCGCGAGCGGCGCCCGACCATCAGAGACCCGTTGGAGGCCACCGCCATGACCGTGACCGTCTATTCCAAGCCCGCCTGCCCGCAGTGCCGCGCCACCCGCCGCGCCCTCGATCTGGCCCAGGTCGAGTATCAGGTGGTCGACCTCAGCCAGGACGCGCGCGCCCTCGATGAGGTCGTCTCCATGGGCCATCGCCAGGCGCCGGTGGTGGTCGCCGGCGCCGAGCACTGGTCCGGCTACCGCCCCGACCGCATCGCCGCCGTCGCCGCCTTGGTGGCGCAGGCTGAACACGACGCCGCCGATGCCGCGCGCTTGAGCGCCGTTCGCAAGGCAGCTTAAGCCCGTGGCCGGCCAGGAAGCCCTGACCAGCGCGCCATTGGCGGGCGGCCTCAGGTTCGCTAACGCGGGTGGCGGCGCGACCGGCCGCCCGCCGGTGAGCCGCGCGGGCGAGGCGCTCGGGATTGTCTACTACTCATCGGCATCGCTCAACACCCATCGCTTCGTCGCCAAACTGGGCTGGCCGGCTGAGCGGATTCCGCCGCCGGCTTCCGGCCGGCAGTTGGTGGTCAGCGGGCCGTATGTGCTGATCGTGCCGACCTACGGCGGCGGCCACGACTCGGCGGCGGTGCCGCGGCCGGTCATCGGCTTCCTCAACCACGAGCCGAACCGGGCGTGGTTGCGGGGTGTGATCGCCTCCGGCAACACCAATTTTGGGACCGCCTACGGCCTGGCCGGAGACATCGTGGCCGCCAAGTGCCAGGTGCCGTGCCTGGCCAAGTTTGAGCTGATGGGCACGCCCTGTGACGTCCGGCGCGTCCGCGACGGACTGACCGAATGGTGGACAAACCAATGACAGAGCAACTCCTGGAGACGCCGGCCGCCGCCGGCGCGACCCCCGACCCGGCCGCCGCCGCCGCGACCCCCGACCCGGCCGCCGCCGCCGCGACCCCCGACCCGGCCGCGCCGCCCGCGCCGCCCGGCGCTTTGAGCGGGGATTACCGCTCCCTCAACGCCATGCTCAATCTCTACGGGCCGGACGGGCGCATCCAGTTCGAGGCCGACGGCGCCGCCGCCCGCGAGTATTTCCGCCAGCACGTCATCCCGAACACTGTTGTCTTCCCGTACCTCCGGGAGAAACTGGATCACCTGGTGGCGAACGAATACTACGAGGCGGCGGTCTTCGCCCCCTACAGCCCAGAGTTCACGGTCAGCCTGTTCGAGCGGGCGCACGGCGCCGGTTTCCGCTTCGCCACCTTCATGGGCGCCTACAAGTTCTACCAGTCCTACGCCCTGAAGACCTTCGACGGCAAACAGTACCTGGAGAGCTTTGAGGACCGGGTGGCGATGGTCGCGCTGACCCTTGGGCGCGGTGACGAGGACCTGGCCCGGGCGCTGGTCGATGAGATCATCACCGGACGCTACCAACCCGCCACGCCGACCTTTCTGAACGCGGGCAAGAGCCAGCGCGGCGAATCGGTGTCGTGTTTCTTGATCCGGGTGGAAGACACCATGGAATCAATCGCCCGCGGCATCAACGCGGCCCTGCAATTGTCCAAGCGCGGCGGGGGAGTCTCCCTGTTGCTGTCGAATCTGCGCGAGGCCGGGGCGCCGATCAAGAAGATCGAGAACCAATCCTCGGGCGTCGTCCCGGTGATGAAATTGTTGGAAGACTCTTTCTCCTACGCCAACCAATTGGGCGCGCGCCAAGGCGCCGGCGCGGTCTATTTGAGCGCGCACCACCCAGACATCATGCGCTTCTTGGACACCAAACGCGAGAACGCGGACGAGAAAATCCGCATCAAGACACTTTCCCTGGGCGTGGTCATCCCGGACATCACCTTCGAGCTGGCCAAGAAAGGCCGGCCGATGCTCCTGTTCTCGCCCTATGACGTGGAGCGGGTTTACGGCCGTCCTTTCGCCGACGTCGCCATCAGCGAACACTACGAGGAGATGGCCGCCGACAGCCGGATTCGCAAGACCGAGATCGACGCCCGCGGCTTCTTTCAAACCCTGGCCGAAATCCAATTCGAGTCCGGTTATCCGTATTTGCTCTTTGAGGACACAGCCACTAAGGCGAACCCGCTGCCGGGACGGATCACGCACTCGAATCTGTGCTCAGAAATCCTGCAGACGGCCACGCCTTCGACGTTCAACGAAGACCTGTCCTACAACACGGTCGGCAAAGACATTTGTTGCAACCTGGGCTCACTCAACATTGCCGCAGCAGTAGACTCCCCGGATTTGGCTGGCACCGTCGAGGTCGCTGTGCGGGCATTGACCGCCGTCTCGGACGCGGCTGAGGTCGGGTCGGTGCCGTCGGTCGAACGCGGCAACCGGGCGTCGCACGCCATCGGGCTTGGACAAATGAACCTGCACGGCTTCCTCGGCCGGGAGCGAATTCATTACGGCTCGCCCGAGGCGCTCGACTTCACAAACATCTACTTTTACACAATCGCTTATCATGCCCTGCGGGCGTCGAACAAATTGGCTGTTGAGCGGGGCGCGACCTTCGAGGGCTTCGAAAACTCGGCCTACGCCGACGGAAGTTTCTTCGACAAATACATCGACGGCATCGGGCGATGGGCGCCCACGACCAGCCGCGTGGCGGAACTGCTGAGCCGGAAATCGTGGACGCCGCCGACGCGCCAAGATTGGCTGGACCTGCGCGCCGCGGTGATGCGCCACGGGCTTTATAACGCCTATCTGCAGGCGGTGCCGCCAACCGGCTCGATTTCTTACATCAACAATTCGACCGCCTCGATCCACCCGATCGCGGCCCGAATCGAAATCCGCAAAGAAGGGAAGATCGGGCGCGTCTATTATCCGGCGCCGCATATGGACGACTCAAACCTGGAATACTTCGAGGACGCCTACGCGATTGGGCCGGAGAAGATCATCGACACCTATGCGGCCGCCACGCAGCACGTCGATCAGGGTCTGTCGCTGACGCTGTTCTTCCCCGCGGACGCGACCACCAGGGACATCAACCGGGCGCAGATCTACGCCTGGTCAAAGGGCATCAAGACCGTCTACTACGTGCGGCTGCGCCAAGAGGCGCTGGAGGGCACGGCGGTCGAGGGTTGCGTGTCATGCGCGCTGTGAGCGCCGAAACGAAAGGGGAGCACATGTCTGGTGTCGAATCTGGCGCCGAGTCTGGCGCCGAAACCGCGCGCCCGGTCGAGGCGATCGACTGGAACCGCATCGAGGACGATGTCGATCTGGCCGTCTGGGACCGCCTGACCGGCAATTTCTGGCTGCCGGAGAAGGTGCCGCTGTCGAACGACCTGCCGTCTTGGCAGACGCTGACGCCGGACGAGCAGGAGTTGACCAACCGCGTCTTCGCCGGGCTGACCCTGCTCGACACCATCCAGGGGACGGTCGGGGCGGTCTCGCTGATCGGGGACGCGCTGACGCCGCACGAGGCCGCCGTCTACACCAACATCGCCTTCATGGAGTCGGTGCACGCCAAGTCGTATTCTTCGATCTTCTCGACGCTGTGCTCCACGCCGCAGATCGATGAGGCCTTCGCCTGGGCGCGGGCCAACCAGCGCTTGCAGCGCAAGGCCGCGATCGTGTTGGAGCGTTACAACGGCACCGATCCGCTGGCCAAGAAGGTGGCTTCGACGCTGCTCGAGTCGTTCCTGTTCTATTCGGGCTTCTACCTGCCGCTGCATTGGTCCTCGCGCGCCAAGCTGACCAACACGGCGGACATCATCCGCCTGATCATCCGGGACGAGGCGGTCCACGGCTACTACATCGGCTACAAGTTCCAGCGCGGCCTGGCCTTGGGCGCCGCCGCCCGCCGCGAGGAGCTGCAGGATCTGACGTATGACCTGCTGTTGGAGTTGTATGACAACGAGGTCGCCTACACGCGCGACCTCTACGAGCCAGTCGGCTTGACCGATGACGTGACGCGCTTTTTGCGCTACAACGCCAACAAGGCGCTCATGAACTTGGGTTTCGAGGCCCTCTTTCCAGCCGACGAGACCGCCGTCAACCCGGCCATCTTGTCGGCGCTGTCCCCGGGCGCGGATGAGAACCACGATTTCTTCTCCGGCTCGGGATCGTCCTATGTGATTGGGCGGATCGTGCCGACCGAGGACGACGACTGGGCGTTCTGAACTGCCTTCGGTCCGGCCCGCCGGCTCGGCCCGGCCGGGGCCCTGTCACTTGGCGCACTGGCAGTCGTTGATGTAGATCAGGTTTCCCGTCTTGCGGAAGGAATAGCTGCCCTCCCAGTGATCGCAGGGAGGCGACCACGAAGCTTTCAGTGTGGTCTGATCGTCGTGGATCGCGTAATCCCCGTCCATATATCGTCCGTATATCTCCAGTCGATCAACTCCGTTGGCCCGCCCTTGGTTGAGATGACGGCGTCACTGGCGGCGGGCCGCCAGCAGGGCTCGAGCCATGCGTCGCGTTTCTTCGCCGTCGACGGGTTCGACTTCGCCGGACATGATCTCGCCCG
>JAITJZ010000028.1 GCA_031278655.1 Bifidobacteriaceae bacterium | reverse complement strand
CGCTTGGCCGCGCTGGTGCGCTGGTTGAACTCGCGGCTGGACATGGCCGTGCTCATCGAGCCCCCTAGTGTAGAAACGTTTCTACAATCCTAGCAGCAGCGCACTACGCCGTGTTCGGCGGCGGTGTGGCCAAGCTGGCAGTACAGCGTGGCGGCGTCCTCCAGGTCGAGTTCGTCGCGGAGGCGTGCGGCTTCATCCTTCACGAACGCGCCGCCCCGTAGCGGACCTCGTCGACTAGGCGCTGCACGTCATCGTCGCCGGTGAGCCCCAAGCTGGCTGCGACGCCCGCGAACGCGGCCTGCGCCCGGGGCAGAGCGCCTGTCGGCGCTTTGGTGAGCACGATGTCGCCGTCCGCGTTTTCGGCGAACAGGACTTTGTCGCCGGGCACCAGTTCAAGCTGGCGGCGCACCTCGACCGGGACGGTGATCTGACCGTTGCTGGACACGCGCGCGAGGTTCATATTGCCTCCCTGCTCCCATCTGCGTGCCTCAAGAATACTTGAGACAAGCCGGCGCTGGTCGCGTCGCGGATCGGGGCGCCGCCATCGGCACAGGGCACAGGCCCGGGCCGGGTCTTCCGGGCGCGTGCCTTGGCAGCGTCGCTTGGATGCGGCCACAGGTTGCCGGCGGCGCGGCGGGCGGCGGTGGTGTAGCCGATCAGCCGGACAGCTTTGGCGTCAAGCTCGATGCCGTGTCGGCTCAGGCGCGGTCCAGGGACCGCCGGGTGATGAAGATGCCTCGCTCACGGAACGCCCTGGGGCTGTCCCGCTCGGCTTCGGCCCGGAAGATCGCGGGCACGGCCGGGAACCAGGCGTCGGCTCGCCGCAGGGGGTTGAGCGCCCACGCGGGCGGCGGCCAGCCGTCGCGCTCGGCCAAGTGGTCGGCCAGGGCGGCGAAGGCCGCGTCGAGCCGGGCGGAGCCGGTGGGCGCGGGCTCGTCGCTGCCGAGGGTTCCTCCGCACTAAGTAGTACATCGGTCCTACGTCGGTTAGGCTGGATTCATGCTGCAATTCACAAAGCGGGAAATCAACCACCGGACCTCCCAGGTATTGGACCAGATCGCAGCAGCGGGAACCAGCGCCGTGGTGACTGAGCGCGGCGTGCCGAGGTGGCGCATTGAGCCGGTCACTCCAGAGCCGGCGTCGCCCATTGAGCGGGGCATCCGCGAGGGGTGGATCGAGCCGCATAGCGAGAACGCGCCACCGTGGTCCCCCGCGTCGCCATCCGAGCGCAGCCACGCGGAGATCGACGCGCTGGTGCAAGAGATGAAGGGCGACCTGTGACGGGCTATTACATCGACTCATCCGTCGCCGCCCACGCCGTACTTCCCGGCGGCAACACCGCCGCCCGGGATTGGATCGACTGGGCTCGCGCCCAGGGCGCCGGCCTGGTGTCATCTCGCCTGTTGCGGCTGGAACTGGCCCGCCTAATCCGCCGCGAACGCCTCGACATGTCGCTGCTCGAGGAGGTGGTAGCCCGAATCGACCTGGTCGCCGTCTCCCGGCGCACACTCGGCTTCGCTGAAACGATCCGGCCGCACGTCAAGGCGCTGGACGCGCTGCATCTGGCGACCGCCTGGCTGCTCGACCCGGCCCTGACAGTCGCCACACATGACCGCCCGATGGCGTTGGTCGCCGCCGAGGTGGGCCTGGCCACAATCGACCCCCTGGCTCGGTGAGCGCTTTGACGGCGATCTCGTCGCGGGTCATGTGGCTGGCGGCGACGGGCGGGCGACTTGGGCCTTGCCGACATCGCCGGACTCGATGCCGGAGACCCGCCGTTGGGAGACCGGCTCACCCGGTCGAGGACTCGACCCAGCGGCGCAGCTGGTTGGCGGACGCGTCGGCGGCGAGCCGCGTCGCCGGGCGCCAGTTGACGCCGTCACAGCCCGACGCGCGCAACCGCTGGTCGGTCTGGCCGACCCCGCTGGAGCCGGAGGTGACGAAGGGGATCACGGTTTTCCCAGCGAAGTCGTGGGCTTCGAGGAACGCGTTGACTATCCGGGGCGGCAGCCCCCACCAGATCGGCGACCCGAGGTAAACCACCTCATACCCAGCCAGGTCCAGCGGCCGGCCGGCGATTCCGGGTCTGGCCGCCGGGTCGCGCATCTCGACTGAGCTGCGGGAGCCCTCGTCTCGCCAGTCCAAGTCGGCGGCGGTGTACGCAACGGCGGGTTCGATCCGGCGCAGGTCCGCGCCCAACACCGACGTCAGGGCCTTGGCCAGGCGTTCGGTGGCGCCGGTGGCGGAGAAATAGGCGACCAGTGTGTCGCTCATGGGGTTCCTTGGTTGTATTCGTCGTCGGTGACGGGTTCCAGCCAGGTCGGGGCGTTGGCCGAAGCCCTCGGCGAGATGCCGATGTGGGTGAACTCGCTGTCGGGGCCGGCCCCGTGCCAGTGGTCGGCGCCGGGAGGGCAGACGATGACGTCGCCGGGCCTCATCACGTCAATGGCTTGGCCGCGTATCTGGTGATAGCCGACCCCCCTGGTGGCGAGCAGGATTTGGCCCCCTGAGTGGCGGTGCCAGTTGTTGCGGCAGCCGGCCGCGAAGGTCACGTTGTAGATCATCGTGTCGGTCGCGGCGACCTTGGC
>JAITJZ010000027.1 GCA_031278655.1 Bifidobacteriaceae bacterium | reverse complement strand
GCGACGCCGCCGCGCGCGGTCGGCCCTGGTGGCCATCTCCCGCTGCCAAACAGCCGCGAAGTGGTCGTCTAGGACCGACAGCGCGATGTTGGCGAGCAGGGGGGAGAGTATCCCGCCTTGAGGGGTGCCGGTCGCGGTGTCCCTCACAGTGTTGTCCTCGGACAGGACTCCAGCTCTGAGGAACGCCTTGACCAGCGCGAGGACGCGTTTGTCGGCGACCCTTTGCCGGACCAGCCCCATCAACGCTGTGTGGTCGATGTTGTCGAAGCACGCCTTGATGTCGCCCTCCAGGACGACGGTGTGCTCGTTGCTGGCCAGCATATGGATCTCCGCGATCGCGTCATGGGGCGACCGCCGGGGCCGGAAGCCGTATGAGAACGGCTGGAAATCGGCCTCGAAGATCGGTTCGAGGACCAGCTTGAGGCTGGCCTGCACGGTCCGGTCAGCGGCTGTGGGGATTCCCAGGGCGCGGAGCTTGCCGTTCGCCTTGGGGATCATCCTCTGCTTGACCGGCAGCGGCCTGAACTGTCCCGCTTTGAGGTCCCGCCTCAAACCGGACAAGAACGCCGCTTCGGAAGGGATCAGATCGCGGGGTCGAACCCCGTCGATCCCAGCCGAACGCGCACCCCGGTTCCTGGACACCCGTTCCCAGCCCACCCGCAAGAAGGCGGGATCGGTCACCAGTCCCCACAGGTCAAAGAACCGTCGCCGCTTGTCCGCGACGGCCCACCGGTGCAGTTTGGTCTGGATTCCCAGTACCCGTTCGCGGGCCTGTGCCAGGCCCGGCCACGGCGCGCCGGTGTTCACCGGCGTCCTCCTGGCGTTCCACTCCCTCGCTGCGGACTCGCTGGGCTCCTTCGCCATGCGGCCGGCTTTCCCGGCCCCGGACTACTACGAGCCCTCCGCCCCGTCCCGGCCCCGTCAGCCGACGGTGGACCTGCCCGCCCGCGCCCTGGCCGGACGCGGGTGAGGGCGGGACCGGGACGGTTCCCGCGTTCACTGTGCCTCGGTTGGTCAGGGTCGGCGCCCAGCTCTTCCGCTACAGCCTCGTCAACGGCTACGCCGCAGGCCTTCACCGTGACCTCCCCACCGGCGTCAATCCCCGGCTTCGGAGTCGGGCCCGTCGTCCAACCACGGGCACCGCGTACTGTCGCCCGGCCCATATCCACCAGATTTGAGCCGGTTCCACGCTTAAGCGGGTTCAACCACTGGTTCACTCTCGTTACACCTTTCTGCCTCGCTAGCCGGGCCCGCCCCATCTGGCAGTCCTGGGACGACCCGTCGTTGTCGGGGCTGCTTCCCGCCCGCCCTGGCACCTCCCAGGCCGGACTGCCCCCAGCTTCACCGAGTTGCTGCGACAACCCAGCGCGGAGGGTCTCTCACCCTCCGCCGAACACACAGCGCCTCGCGGCGCACGCGGGCGACGTGGAACGGGTCCATCACCGCCACAGCGTCGGGCAGCTCTTCTTGGGCGGCTGTCTTGAACCCGGTGAACCCGTCCATCGCCACGACTTGGATCTTGTCGCGGAACGCCTGGCCGCGGGCGGCCAGCCAGTCCTTGAACGCCTGTTTGGAGCGGCCCTCGACCATGTCCAACAACCGGGCCGGGCCGGTCTGGTCCCGGACCGGCGTCAAGTCGATGACCACGGTGACGTATTTCGAGCCGAACCGGGTGTGCCGCCAGGCGTGCTCGTCGACGCCGATCACCTCCACGCCGTCGAACCGGGACGCATCGGAGATCAAAAACTCCCGGCCGGCGTCGAGGACCGCCCGGTTCGCGGTGTGCCAGGCGACCCCGAGGTTGGCGGCGACCCGGGCTATCGTCAACCTGTCCACCACCACCGACTTCAACGCCCACAACACCGCCTGGCGGGTCAGCTTCGAGCGCGGCGCCGCGACCTTGGACAGGTCCTCCCGCCACACTTTGCCGCTCGCCTGGCACCGGTAGCGGCGGACCCTGACCAGCAAGATCGTCGGCCGCCAACCCAACGGCACATGCGCCAGGCGGTGCCCCTGGGTGTCCCTCGCCGCGCCTTCCGCGCCGCACGCCCGCCACCACCGGTCCGGCTGGCGAGTCACGGCCTTTATCACCGAGTGGTCCTCCTCGACCCGTTGGCCAATGGCCCCCAGCCCCATCTTGTCGAGTTGGCAGAAACTGTCGAGGTCGGGCGCGGAGAAGGTAGCGTGGGACATGAGGGCCTTGCCTGGGGAAGATGGACTAGAACACCAGCATCCTGGCGCAAGGCCCTCACCTGCGTCCCAGCGCCACACCACGCACAGCCAAGTCCAACCCGCCGAAGCCCCGCCAAGCCACTACACCCTCGTTTGCGAAGAGCCCCTAAACCCCAACCCAACCCCCAATGGCCGCCATCGCGAGCGCGTCCCGGGGGGCCAAACGCCGGAGGTTCCGAGATCGCGCCGACCTGCCCAACGCCACTGCGGTTCGAGTTGACTGGATTCAAGCGCCAAGCCCATCTCCCGGGGCGGCAGCCGCATGTGTCGCGAGCCTCCCTCTGTCACCTATTTCACAGAATTCGAGTTATGCTGTGAACTGTTCAACAGCCGGCCCTATGGCCGCACGGCTATTACGATGGGCCTTCATTTCACCTCGTGGGTGTCCGAGGCTCGCCATTTGACGAGCCTTCCCGCAAAGAATCCGGCAATCCAGTGAATAAGGGTAGAAAACACGACAACGATGCTGAGCCAGCAAGCCGCTTCAAGCAAGATATTTGGCGCTGCCGTCCAGCTACCTACAGCCGGTATCGGAATCCTCAGGATCACTCCAGAGGCGAACTCCGCGGCCACAACGACCGCGATACCAGACGCGAGGCCGAGCAGTACCCTCAGCGGAAGTAACACCTTCGCGCGGACGGTGTGCTCTTCCTTCGCAATAACATAGACCGAAGCCAGGGAAGAGCCCAGGAGTAGCAAGGTCACGATGGCGTCCACCTGCGCCTGAGTGCCGTCTAGAACGATGCCGGTGTACCCTTGGCCCACCAGAAAACACACCAGGAAGGTAGCCGCACTGACGATGAGGAATGGGCCTACAAAACCTCTGGGGTCAACGCGCATTCCTATGCGATTATCCGGAACCGGGGGAGCATTAGGTCTCAGCAGAGAAGGGAACCCGCGGGTATAAGTAATAGCGCGCTCGCTCGTCAGGCGAGTTGCCATCCAAGCACCGGGCGGCACCAGGGCCGGTTGATCTTTTGCGCGGCGGGTGAGAGCCTGTGAGCGACAGACCATGCCAGGCGGCGCGACTACCCTGGTGTGCTCGCGGGAGCCCAGGCCGACAGAGGCCATTTCAAACTGGCCGACCAGGCAGGTTAGCCCGGCCGACCTTGCGAGCCAGCGAAGATGGGTGTCGAGGAGCGCGGGCAAGATGAACCGAGTCGCAACAATAAGCCAGAGGGGGTAGAAGAATAGCACAAGGGTAAGACCCAACAGACTTGATCGGATGAAGCGGAAACTTGGCGGCTTCTTCTTATCGCGCAGATGTTGCATCCCTTTCTGGATTTTTCTCCAAGCCAGGCCTTGCCCAGTTCGCCTTACCAACCCAATGCGTTTGCATGCCGCTGTAATCCTGGTGGCGCGGCTCGCCCCGATATAGTGGTATTTGACGATCAGGCGGTCCTCGGCTGCGCGGATACGGACCAGCGGTATGAAATTCATGATCGCGGTTAGAAGCTTTGAAAAAAAAGAGGGATCTTCAAGTAAGCTGCGCCACGCTTCTTGGCGCTTAGTCGCCAAGGGCCGGTTGTCACGGTGATCTATCTCGTCCGGGGAATATAGCTTGCCGACGAAGTCTAATATTTTCGTCTTGAAGTCCTCCTCTCCGTGGTCCATGTTCAAAAGCTCCGTCGAGACTTGGAGCGTCTGAGCGGCCAGCATGGGTTCGACGCAGGCTTTGATCTCCTTGTGTAACAGGGCTGTATCCTCTTCTGCGCCAAGTTGTTCTGGCTTAAGTGAGCTGAGGATTATCTCGACCCAAATCAGGGCCGTCTCGTCGCTAGTCGTCAAGCTTAACGGACGATTATCCGAGTCCCTGACACTGAAGTCGATCAGAAGTCCTTTGTCGATGATGTCAAGCGGGACCCAGAGGTCGTCGCCGGGTATCCCAGCCGCTTGGCCGAGGCGCCTCAACGCGGCGATGTCGATGTCCAGCGAGACTGATCGGGACCAGCGCGCGGTATCGAGGGTTGTGAACGTTTGGACCCTCCGGTTGATCCAATCGGGGTTCAATAGGGCATCGAGGACAAATTGGCCTCGGCTCCAAGTCTGCGCGCTTGACGGGTCGGTAGTCACGTCGGGGCCGCCAAGTGTGCTTGTCAGGGCCGGTCGTTTGCCGAATCCTGGACGGGGGCAGCAGATGTGGCCTTGAGCCGGGGCAGGGCGCAGCTTGTTTGGACTGCTTCGATCGGGACGTCCTTGGCAGCCATGGCTTTCCGGTACTTCCAGAGTAGGTGCAACAGGTCCCATCGCCCGGTCGGTTGCATGCCGAGCGGTGTCATGACGGACTCGTAATTGGAGCCAGCCGGCGTCTCCGAGGGCGAGGCGGTAACTGATGTCATCTCATCACATCCCAACCGTGTGTGGGCCGTGTTGGCGGCTCTTGGGCAAATATGGGTCGAGCAAGTGGTTGAGAGCCGGGCAAGTATCGGCGAGCGCACCCCCACGGGGGGCCGTGGGCCCACCCATACTTGCCCAGGCGGCAGCGCAACCCGCGCTCGGGCGTGTCGGGGAAAACGACACGGCTGTACTTACGCGCATGTGGTTCCTCGGCTTAAGCGACAACGGTCCTGCGCCGCGCAGCGAGCCTCGCAGGACCAAAAACTCATTGATGCTACGCGCCGTCCGCCCACACGTCAAAGTGGCTGGTAGACGCGGGGCTTCGCGGGAGGTGTCAAGCTGCCGCGGCTCCCCGAAGACGCTGTCCGGGTGGGCCAGCCGACTGGTGTTAGGCCCATCGCAACGGAACTCTTTAGGCTCGCGGGGGCCAATCGACCTTCCGCCGGCCTGTCGCCTACCGCTCGCCGCTGCCGCGCGGAAGCGGCCAACCCGGGCGTTCCGAGGCTCGGCAGCGCATCGCGGAAAGCTCCCTCTCGCGCCGTCCTGCGGGAAGGCCATCTGATCGGGGGAGCTGCACCCGGAAGTTAACGTCATGTCGAGGGTGGCTTCGAAGCGGGGGACGCCCCGGCGAGTACGCCTTTGGCCCAACGCAGATACTCCGCCGGATACGAGCGCTGCCGCTTCGTGCCTATGTAGATCCATCCGGGCTCGACCAACGTGCCCTTCGCGTGGTAGTTGCGCAGGGCTGAAGTCCCGACGCCCAGGTATTCGGCAGCTTCTCGTGGCGTGAAGTTTCCGCTGCGGTCCGGCACTGCTGTCTCCGCTATCGTCTAGTCGGGAACTGAGTCTTCGTAATTGACGGTAGTGGCGGAGCGCGCGCCTGTGACGCATTTGGCGCGCGTGTCGCCAACAACGCGCCGCTTCGAGTGTGACGATTCCCCCAAGAACCCGGCGCCGGCAGAGCCGAGACGAATCACGCTGATGGCCTGTGTAGAGGTTCGCGGCCAGCCAGGTCGCCAAGGCGCGCGGGGCGGAGGGCATGGCGGAGGGTATGGGATTCGAACCCATGGACGCCCTAGCGGGCGTCAACGGTTTTCAAGACCGTCCCGATCGGCCGCTCCGGCAACCCTCCTCGGACCCATCCAAGGCTACTGGCCGCCCGCCTCAGCGCAAGTACCAGTTCGGTTCGCGCCCCGGGCTGATGACGCGCAGGCCGTAAAGCCGGGCGGCTGAGGCGACCTCCGGGTTGTAGGTGATCATCACGGTGACCGCCTCGTCGGCGGCGGCCAAGCCAACATGCAGGGCGGCGTAAGGCGAGACGGCGGCCACAGCGTAGGACCCGATCTCGAGCGCGCGCCCCGACACCGAGATCTCGGGGATGCCGCCAAGCTGGTCGTAAACCCGCATCCGCCGCCCGTGGTCCAGCCCCACCAGGTCCTCCCCGGCCTCCCACCGCGCCAGGATGGAGGTGACCAACTCGTTCTCGTGGTTGGCGATCCAATCGCGCAACGCCTCAGACTCGGGCGAGTCGCCTACGGCGCGGACAATCGTTGTCCCATCCAGGTAATAGCGCACGGGCTCAAGCCTACCGACTAACCCCCGATCCGCCGATCCCGCCTGCCGCGCGGCCCCGGCCAGGCAGTTGGACGCCCTCGGCCAGTTCGGCGGGCCGCCAGGCAGCCATGGCCTGCCAGCAGCGCCCAGCGCGCCTGCCGGGCGCCGCGGGCCCTGGCGGCCATCGCCGCGTAGTCAGGCCAGCCGGGTCCCGCCTCCGCCCCCCTGCCAGGCGCCAACTACACTTGGCCCGGTGCGCGGCATCGTGGTTGGCAATCCGGGACGTGACTACAAGCTGACCTGGGCGCGCTGCCCGCGGCCCCGCCCCGCCCAGGGCCAGGTCCTCCTGGAGGTGGCCGCGGCGGGCGTCAACCGCGCGGACCTGCTGCAGGCGCGCGGCGCCTATCCGCCGCCCGAGGGCGCCTCGCCCCTGCTCGGCTTGGAGTGCGCGGGCACGGTGGCGGAATTGGGCCCCGGGGTCGAAGGCTGGGCGGTGGGCGACAGGGCGGCCGCGCTGCTGCCCGGCGGCGGCTACGCCCAGTACGCCGTGGCCGATTCAGCCTGCCTCCTGCCGGTCCCGCCCGGGCTGGACTTTGCGGCGGCGGCGGCCGCGCCGGAAAGCGCCTGCACAGTTTGGTCCAACCTGGTTGAGGCCGGCTACCGCCCGGGGGCCGCGCTGCTGGTCCACGGCGGCGCGGGCGGCATCGGCACAATGGCCGTCAAGCTGGGAGCGGCCATGGGCTCGCCGGTGTTCGCGACGGCGGGTTCGCCGCAGCGGGCGCGGGTCTGCGAGGCGCTGGGGGCGCGGCGCGGCATCGACTACAAGTCGGAGGATTTCGCCGCGGTTGTGCTTGAGGGCACGGCGGGCGCGGGCGTGGAGGTGATTTTGGACGTGGTGGGCGCCGCCTACCTGGAGCGCAACCTGGCGGCTCTGGCGGCGGGCGGCACCTTGGCGGTCATCGGCCTGATGGGCGGCTCGCGCGCGAGCTTGGACTTGGGCCGCATGCTGGGCCGGCGGCATCGCATAATGGCGACCAGCCTGCGGGGCCGCACCCGCCAGGACAAGGCCCGCGTGGTGGGCCAGGTCCGCCGCGACATTTGGGATCTGGTGGCGGCCGGCCCCTCCGCCCCGGCGGCCCCCGTTGTGGGCGCCCATTTCCCCCTGCCCGATGCCGCCGCCGCCCATCAAGCCATGAAGTCCGGCGCCGTAGTCGGCAAAATAGTCCTGACCAGCGGCCGCTAAGCCACCACAACGCAGCCCTGGGTGTGGTAACGTTCATCCCGGTTACCCACCCGGGCGACCTGGGCTCATCTCCGCTGGCTGGCGTCTGGCCGTTAGATGGGCCCTGACCTCTGGGAAAGGATTCATCAGAATGATCCCAGTAAGAAGAATCTCGATAACCGCGGCTTCCGTCGTTGCGGTTAGCTGCATTGCCTTCGGTGGCCAGACGCTCGGCCCCAACGTGACCAAAGCAGAGGCTGCTCAGTCAGGTGCGTCTTGCAACAATCAGATCATCACCACCTCCGGCCAGATTCCCTCCAAAGGCTCGGCTAATACACAAGCCAACCGCAACTGCCTCTTGGCACAAGGGAACTATGGCACCGCCGTGTTTGCCCTCCAGCTTTCCATTGGCTACTGCTACGGCCTGTCCACAGGCAGCCCTCCTGGTCGGCCCGATGCCATCTTTGGTGGCGTGACTAAAGCGAGCCTGAAGACAATCCAGGGCAGAATCGGTACCGGGCAAGATGGTGTCTACGGTAACAACACGCACAACAAAATGCAGTTCTGGCAGCGATACCAGAACGGCAGGCATTACTGCTACCTGGACCCTACTAAGGTCTCCTGAATGGTCGCTTGCGCCGCGCCCGCCGCCAGCTGGTCTGGCGCGCGGCGGCACGGCGGTGTGAAGCGTTTGGCGGTTCTGGCGGCTGCGGTTTTGGCTATTGGGGGGTGCGATGCGGGTGGGCGCCCCGTCGCCGGCAGCGGTACAGGCGTGCCGGTCGACTTGGTTGAACCTGATTCGCCTGGCGGCGATTCCGAATTCGCCGCGAGCCAGTTCACGCAGATCGTCGGCTCGACGCCGTTCTCGGAGTTTTCGCCCTATCTGGATGGCCCCGAGACCGTTGACGACGCTGCGCTGGCCGCGCAAGCCGAGTGGTGGGAGCGGTATGTTTCGGTGATCGCCCAGTGCATGGCCGGGCAGGGTTTTGACTACACACCGGTCGAGTACCCGGCCGTCGAACTCCCTGAGTATTCTAGTGCGTTTTCCCAGGACTTCTTGTCGATCCCGCTGTTGCCTGCCGAGCGGGTGGATGTCGAGCGGCTGGGTTATGGCACGCACGGCCCTTTGGAGGTGTTTGATGCCTCCGATCTGGCCGCCTTGATGCCTGATGACCCCAACCAGGAGTACTTCGACTCCCTCAGCGCTGCCGCTCAGCTTTCCTACAATGAGGCGTACTGGGGGTATGCCTCAGTCGAGGAGGCCGCCTACAGTTCCCCGGCTGGCTGCGTGGGGGCGGCCGCGGCCGCCGCCCCAGAGCCGGTGACAAGCGTCTCGGAGTTCCTGGACGAATTCAACGACGTGGTCTGGGTGGTCGGCCGGTTGGCTTATTCTGAGATTTTCGGGGACCCGAGGGTGGCGAGTTTGGCGGCCGAGTGGGACAGTTGCATGAGGCGCGGCGGAATTGATGTTTCGTCTGAGACTGATGAATTGGCGGTTGACAGCGACTTGGCTTATGCGAATCCCAATTCAGCCTGGTATTTGGCGCTGCGGACGGGGGCCGATGGCGTAGTTGGCGCCGGCGGGCGCGCCGTGTTCGAGGACTCGCTCCGGTTGGACCAGCGCTCGCTGGTCGGCTCGCCCGCCGAGGCGGAGATCGCCCTGGCCGATTTCGACTGCCGCGCCGAGACAGACTACGAGGCCAGATTCGCCGCCATTCAACTCGA
>JAITJZ010000154.1 GCA_031278655.1 Bifidobacteriaceae bacterium | reverse complement strand
CCGGCGGGGACAGTTGCTCCGGGGCTGAGCCCATGATGGCGCGCAGGCGGTCGTGGCGCAGGGCCACGGCGGCGGCGCCGAGTTGGCCGAGTTCGCCGCCGGCGGCGTCCTCAAGCATGTGGACGCGGTGGCCGTGGGCGCTGTCCACGGTCACCCCGGCCCAGGTCATGCCGTCGACCCGGGCGCCGGCGGCGTCCTTGGTGATGGTGACGAAGGCGACCACACCGGTGTCCGTGTTCGGGCCGGTGACGGCGTCGGTCTGGTTGGAGATGAAGTTCCCCAGGGAGTAGATGACCCACATGCCGTCGCCGTGGACGCCGCCCGGCACCAGTTCCATCGGCTCGGCGACGTGGGGGTGGCCGCCGATCACGGCATCGATTTGGCCCGATGCCGCCAGCCGGGCCACGATCTCGACTTGCTCGGCGGTGGGGCTGGTCCGGTATTCGACCCCGGCGTGGACGCTGGCCAGGACCACGTCCGCGCCGCCGGCGCGCGCCGCCTCGGCCTGGGCGACGATGCGGGCGGTGTCGATCGGGGTGTTGACCGACCACGGCTGGGCGGCCGGCAGCGGCAGGCCGTTGGTGCCATAGGTGGCGGCGATGTGGGCGATGGTCAAGGTCTGCCCGGCAGCGCTGAGGCGATAGAGCTGCGGCGCTTGCGAATCGGCGGCGGTCAGGGCCGTGCCGGCGTAGCCCAGGCCGTGAGCCGTCAAGGTCTCAATGGTGTGGACGATCCCCTCCCAGCCCTGGTCGACGGCGTGATTCGAGGCTGTGGCGCAGCCGTCCCAGCCCGCCTCCGCCATGTCCCGGACCAATGCGTCCGGGGCGGCGAAGATCGGATAGCCGCTGGGCCCCCGCCCGGGCGCGGCCAGCGGAACCTCCATTTGGCAGATCGCCAGGTCGGCCCCGGCGATCCAGCTGTCCGTCCCGGCCAGCAGCGGGCTGAAGTCGTAGTCGCCGCCGGCGGCGGCCGAGGCGTTGACCGGCATGTGCGTCAGCATGTCGCCGCTGAAGGCGACGGTCACGGTCATGGCCTCGGGGACGGCTGGCGGCGCCTGGCGCTGGACCGTGACGGGAGGCGTGGCGGTGACCGTCACCCGGGGCGCGGGCGGTGGCGAACTGGGCCCGGCGGCATCGGGCAAAGCTGTCCCAAAGGTGGCCAAAGACCAACCCAAGCCCGACCCGGCGGCCGCGCCGAGGGCGATCGTCACCAGCGCGGCGACGGGGGCTGGCAACCGCCGGGGAGGGGTCATGGACCCCTAATCTAGCGGCGGCGGACAAGGGCGCCGCAACCCGCGCCGGAAACAAGCCGCGACCCGCGCCGGAACCCGCGCCGGAACCCGCGCCGGAATCGACACCGAACCAGCGGCCGAACCAGCGGCCGAACCAGCCGCCGAATCAGCGGCCGAACCAGCGCTCGACGTGCTCGGCGATGGAGGTCTCGAAGGCGTCGTCATCGTGATGCGCGCCCAACCACTCGACCAGCGAGCCGCCGGCCGCCCGGTCCATCTCGGCGCGGCAGGCGGCCGTGTCGGTGACGGCGCGCAGCAGCATGGACTCGGCCTGGGCCAGATCGCGGTAGAAGAACGGGTAGCCTTCGGGGACCAGGGCGCGAGCCCAGTCCTTGTCCGGGAAGATGCCCACGGCGCCGGCCAGCAGCGCCTCGATGTACTCCAAGCCGTAGGTCTCCTCGCGGGCGGTCGCCAGGAAGGCCGTGGTCGAGGCCAGCGCCTCCCAGTATTGCTGGCGCGAGGGCGTCAGCGGGCCGACCCAGGCCCACTTGTTCCGGGACAGGGCCATGGCCTGCGGCGACACCAGATGGGCCTCGGTCAGCCGGGCCTGAACCTGGATCGGCGCGCGCTTCGCCACGCGCGAGACCACTTCGATGAACCGCTGCGGCTGCTTGCGTTCTGACATGTAGATGGCGGGGTAGAGCACCACCGGCCGCTCCGGCTCATGGCGGGGCTGGAGGTGTTCCAGGCGGATGCCGAGGTTGACCCAGGAGATGCGGGCGCGCTCCGCCAGGCGTGGGATGGTCCAACGCCGCACGTACTCGCCGATCGCCTTGGCGGTCCGCTCCGAGTTGGCGAAGGTCGGGAACAGCGCGCAGGCCAGCGACAGCGTCGCCAGTTCGACGTCGGAGTCGTGGCGGGTCCAGTTCCACCACATGAAGTTCATCAGCTTTGGCCGCTCGGTCTGCTCCTTCAGCGTCATCCAGACGCCGGCCGAGTCGATCACGTCCATGTTGATGACGACGGTCTCCTCGGCGTCGATCATCTCCAGGGGCAGGACGTCGAAATTGGGGTAGCGGTGCACCTGCGGCGCGATCAGTTCGGCGCCCGGGAAGACCCGCAGCAGGCGGCGCACCAGGGTGGCGCCGGCGTCATGGCCGGCCACGGTGCCATCGGGCTCGATCACGAGACCGGAATATTTGACGGCGATTTTCATGTCTTGTTCCACATCTTGTCGGCTGGTCGTTGGCGTCGCGCCGGCCCCGCGGCCGGACGCTGGCGCGAGCCGACCGCGCCGGTCCGGCTGGTGTCGTCTCCGCCCGCGTTAGACTACCTGCCCGCGCGCGGCCGCCATTGGACCAAAGGCCGGTTTCGGTTTTCGTTTCGCCCGCCGCCGCGCTGTCCGTAACGCTGCCCGATGTCGCGCCGGGGCAACGCTCAGGCCAGCGCCAGGGCAACGCTCAGCCGAGCGCCCGAGTGAGCGCGCGGCTGAGCGCCGTCAGCTCCCGGGCGGTCACGCCTCGGGATGATTCGGGTCCGGCGGCGCCGCCGGACCGGGATTGGGCGTGGGCGCCTGGTCGGCGCCCGGCGCGGGATAAGCCGGAGGATAAGCCTCGGCCGAGGGATAAGCCCCCGGCGCCGGTTCCGGCGCCGGCGCCAGCGCGGCCTGCTTCGCCTTCTTGGCCGCGCCGAAGAAGCGCGGCACCGAAAACACGAACCAGATCGCCCCCACCACCAACGCGTACCAGAAGATCCAGTACTCGCCGCCGGGCTCGGTGGTCCAATACTGCACCGCCGGGATGGCTGCGCCAACGGCGAAGAGGGCGGCTGACAGGAGCAGATTGCGCCTGGCGGACTTGACCGCTGGGCTTTGGAACTGCGAGCGGCCTTGCTTCAGCCACATCACAACGGCGAAGACCAGGCACAGAACTGACAACGCCAACAGTCCCGTCCACAGGAACCACATGGTGTCGCCCGCCGCCATCGGGTGTTCCTCCATGTAGGTGTCGTAGGCGATCTCGGCGGCTTCGAGCCGCGCGAGGGCGGCGTCCATCTGATCCTGCGAATCCATCAGGCCGGCGTCGTCGTAGTTGAGCAGCGCGTTGCTGAACGTGGTCAGCGTCGCGCCCAAGTCGCTGAGGCCGGCGCCCAGCTCAGCGATTCTCTCGCCCAGTCCTGAGTCGGAGACGCTTTCCGCCAGCCGCTGCAATTCGGCGGCGGCCGCCTCGACCTTGGCCTGCGCCTCCGTGGCGCCGGTCATCATCGCGTCTTCGGCCAAGCTGGTGAAATCGTTGTTCATATACTCGTCGAAGGCAACCAGGCCCTCGTCATAGGCGTCGATCACATCATCATTGGTGCTGGCCAGGGCCGGGGCCGCGGGCGCGGCCACGGCAAAGGCGACGGTGGCGGCGAAAACCGCCAGCCAGGCGCCGGATCGGCGCGTCAATTGGCTCATAAAGGGGTCTCCCAACATTTCAGGGGATTAGCGGGTTGTTCACAAGCAACACCCAGCCTAGCCGCACTATGTAGCCGAAACCTCTGCACCTGAGCCGAGTTTCGCCTACTCGGGGTGCCTCTAGCCGAGCCGGTGTCTAAATTAAGGACGGCTGGTGCGGGTTTCAGTCCTCGGGTTGCGCGGGGCGCGAGCCGCTCCGGCCGTCGAACCGGCCGATGGCTTCCTCGGCGGCGCGCCCGTCGGCCGAATCCGGGCTGACAGCCTCGAAATCGCGGTTCAACAGCTGCTCATTGATTTGCAGCTGGCGACGCTTGACGTGGGCGACGTCATCCAGCGCCACATCCGATTGCTGGGCGGCGGTCTGGACGTGAAGCGTGCCCGCGCCCAACACCCGCTCGATCAGACCCTGCTCATAGGAGACTGCGTGCACGCGGTCCATCGGGATGTCGCGGCCCGTCCGCTTGAAGACGCCCTCGCGTGAGATCAGGCGCAGATTCGTGAGCGTGTCGGTGCGGCAAGCCCAGCGCACCAATGGCGCCAATGTCCAGATCAGGACCGCCGCCAGGCAAATGACGCCGACCGTCCAGCGCGCCCAGTCCCATTTGGCCGCCTCCGGGATGACCATGAACCAGAAAACCCCCCAGCCGACCAGTGCCACGACCAACACCAGCACGGGCGCTACCAGGACTTTCCAATGGGCGCGGGCATGGAAGATGACATATTCGCCGGCAGCCAACTCGGACTGATTGAATCCCATGGGCTCAAGTCTGGCGCAGTGAGGGAGAATAGGCCAGTGCATCCGCGATCTGTCACCGTCTTGGGCTCGACCGGTTCGATCGGCCGCCAGGCGCTCGACGTGATCGCCCGCCACCCCGGCCGCTTCCACGTCGAGGCCCTGGCCGCCGCCGGCGCCCGCCCGGAGACGCTCGCCCGGCAGGTCGCAGCTTGGCGCCCGTCGCGCGTCGCCCTGCCCTGCGCCGATGCCGAGGACGCGCTTGGCCGCGCCATGGCCGCTTTGGGCGCGCCTTGGCCGGGCGGCTGCGAGGTCTTGGTGGGGCCGCGGGCCGCCGCCGAGGCGGCGGCCGGCGGCAGCGATGTGGTCCTGAACGGAATCACCGGGGCGGTCGGATTGGAGCCGACCTTGGCGGCGCTGGCGGCCGGCTCGACCCTGGCCCTGGCCAACAAGGAGTCGCTGGTGATCGGCGGGGCGCTGGTGATGGGCGCTGTCCGCCGCCAGGGGCAGATCGTGCCGGTCGACTCGGAGCATTCGGCCATCGCCCAATGCCTGCGTTCCGGGCGCCCGGCCGAGGTCGAGCGTTTGATCTTGACCGCCTCAGGCGGCCCCTTCCGGGGCCGCGACCGCGCCCAATTGGGCGGCGTCACCGCCGCCCAGGCCCTCGCCCATCCCACCTGGGACATGGGCCCGGTCGTCACCATCAACTCGTCGACGCTGGTCAACAAGGCCCTGGAGTTGATCGAGGCGCACCTGTTGTTCGCCATCCCGCCCGAACGCATCGACGTGGTGGTCCATCCGCAGTCGATCATTCACTCAATGGTCCGCTTCCGCGACGGCGCCATCATCGCCCAAGCCTCGCCGCCTGACATGCGCCTGCCCATCGCCCTGGCTCTGGCCTGGCCGGAGCGTTTGGGCGACGTGATCGACCCGGTCGACTTCACGGCATCGGCGGCTTGGACGTTCGAACCCCTTGACAACGCCACCTTCCCGGCTGTCGGCCTGGCGCGCCGGGCGCTCGCCGAATCGCCGCTCCACCCGGCGGTGCTGAACGGCGCCAACGAGGTCTGCGTCGAGGCCTTCCTGGCCGGGCGGATCGGCTACCTGGAGATCGTGGACACGGTCGCCGAGGTGCTCGGCGGCTTCCGGTCCAGCCTTGGTCCAGGAATCGCCCCTACGCTGGGACAGGTGCTGCGGGCCGACGAGTGGGCGCGGGCGCGGGCCAACCGGATCGTGGAAGGAAGCGACGCATGACCTATGTGCTCGGGGCGGTTGTCCTGATCGTGATTCTGATCGTCTCGGTCGCCTGGCACGAATTGGGGCATCTGCTGCCGGCCAAGGCGTTCAAGGTGCCGGTGACGCAGTACATGGTCGGGTTCGGGCCGACCATCTGGTCCAAGAAGGTCGGCGAGACCGAGTACGGCCTCAAATGGGTGCTGCTCGGCGGCTACATTCACATGCTCGGGATGTATTCGCCGCGCCGTTCGGCCCGCGCCGCCAAGACCGGTTGGCGAGCCTCCTTGGCCGATGCCGCGCGCGAAGTCACGCGCGAGGAGTTGGCCGAGCTTGGGGCCGGGCCGGGCGGCTTGGACGCGCGGGCTTACTACCGGCGATCGGCCCCGCGCAAACTGGTCATCATGCTGGGCGGGCCAACCATGAACCTGATCCTGGCGCTGTTCCTGCTGGTGCTGGCGTTGTCGGCGGTGGGCGTTTACGAGCCGTCGACCACCATCAGCGCCGTCACCGCCTGCGTCACGGCCGAAGGCCAAGGCGCCGAGGAATGCGGCCAGGGCACGGTCGAGACGCCCGCCCGGGCGGCCGGGTTGGAGGCCGGGGACAAGATCGTGGCCTGGGACGGGCACGCCGTCAGCGGCTGGGATCAGTTCTTGGGGCTGGTGGCTTCGGCGCCGGCGCGGCCGACGGCCGTGACGGTGCTGCGCGGCGGCGCCGAGCTTGATCTGGAGATCACGCCGTTGCGGGTGGGCGAGGGCGAATCAGCCCGGTCGCTGATCGGCGTCACCGCCGGAGCGACGGAGCTGGTCAAGAAGCCGGTCTCGGCTGCGCCCGGTGTGCTCTGGAACCAGGTGGCGGCTTCCGCCAAGCTCTACGCCCAGTTGCCGGTGTCGGTCTGGAACACACTCGTCGACTTGGTGCAGGGCAATGAGCGGGCGGCGGACTCGCCCGCGTCGGTGGTCGGGATCGCCTCGGTGGCGGGCCAGGTGGCGGCGGTCGAGGTCGATGACCCAGCCGTGGATGAGAACCGCCTGCGCTGGGGCACCTGGCTGCAACTCGGCGCCATGGTGAACATCGCCCTGTGGCTGTTCAATCTGCTGCCGCTGCTGCCGCTCGACGGCGGCCATGTGGTCAACGCCCTCTACGAGGGCGCCCGGCGCGCCTGGGCGCGCGCGCGGGGCCGGCCCGATCCGGGCCCGGCCGACTCGGCCCGCCTGATGCCGCTGACCTACGTGGTGGTCGGGCTGTTGATCCTGATGACGGTCATCCTGGTGATGGCGGACGTTCTCAACCCCTACCAACTCTGACCCGGCCCCGCCGCCAACTTGACCGGCGCTGGGAGGCGGCGCCACGGCATCGGGCAACCCCTGGTGAGCCGGGACCAAGGTCTGATAGTGTGCCCGTTGTCACAGCCTTCCGGGGGCGGCGTGGCAACGGCCGGCGGTTCCCAGCCGCCACTCGAACGGCCGATTCGTCTGACCAATCGCACTAGGACACCAACGGAGGTGGACCAATGAGCACCATGAGGGGCTACATTTTCGAAGACATCAACAAGCCAGCCTGGCGTGACGACATCCCGATCCCCGTGCCCGAGCGCGATGAGATCGTCATCAAGCCGGTCATCGTCGCGCCCTGCACATCCGACGTGCACATCTTGGAGACGGGCGCCCTGCCCACGTTGAAGGGCAAGCCGATGGGGCACGAGGCGGCCGGCCTTGTCCACGCCATTGGGCCAGATGTGAAACTGTTCAAACCGGGGGACAAGGTCGCCATCCCCGCGACGGCCGTCGATTGGTGCGTCCCGGCGGTCCAGAACGGCTACGACAAGTACATCCAACTGAGCCCGTACTCCAGCCCCGATCCGCGCCTCGGCGGCTGCTTCGCCGAATACATGCTGGTCCAGCAGGGCGACCTGAACTGCGCTGTCATTCCCGATGGCGTCACCTGGGAGCAGGCGGTGGCCTGCACCGACATGGCCACGACCGCGTTTGAGGGCGTCGAATGGCTGGACTTGAGGTTCGGTCAGACGGTGGTTGTCTATGGGATCGGGGCCGTCGGCCAGATGGCTCTCGCGGCCGCCGCCCTCAAGGGCGCCGCCCGGATCATCGGCATTGGCTCGCGCCCAATCACCTTCGAAGTCGGCGCCAAGATGGGCGGCACGGACTTCATCGACTACAGGAACGGCGATGTCGTGGCTCAGGTGTTGGAGTTGAACGGCGGCCCGGTGGACGCGGTCATCACCTGCGGCGGCGGCGACATCAGCGCCATGACTGACGCGCTGCGCATGGTTCCCAACGGCGGGCGGGTAGCCAACGTGGCGTTCTACGCGGCTGACAGCCAGTGGTCGGTGCCGACCGGCGCGGACTCCTGGTGGTGGGGCCTGGCTGACAAGACTGTGCGCGGTCTGACGACCCGGGGCGGGCGCGGCTTCCTTGAGCGGCTGCTGCTCCTGGCCAAGTACGGCCGCTTCCATCCCGAGTACATCGTCACCCACACCTATCACGGCATGGATCACATCCCCGAGGCGCTGGACAAGATGGGCGGCCACGACCGCACCGCCATCAAACCGGTCGTCTTCTTCGACTGACCAACCACCCGTCGGCTGTGTCCTGACCTGCCCGCGGCCCCGGCCCCACCCGCTTGCCGGGCCGGGGCCGCGGCCCCGGGGC
>JAITJZ010000093.1 GCA_031278655.1 Bifidobacteriaceae bacterium | reverse complement strand
GCGGCGCCCATTCGGGGTGCTCTTTCAACAGATCGTCGATTGTGACGTGGAGTGCGGTGGCGAGGGTGTCCAGGTCGGTGTCCATTGAACTGGCCTTTCAGGTCGGGGAAGTGGCCTTTGATCAGCGCCGATACTGGGCGCCCCGCCCAAGAAACCACGCCGGCGCGCCGAACACACCCCCCGGAATCGGACCCGGGAAGATCAGACTGTTGTATCTGCATGGGCACATCGACGACGATGCTCGGGCGCCGCAAGAGAACGCTCTGGTGCTGGCCGAGGCCGATTACGCCGACCACAGGGACCGATCCCGGATGCGGCTGACAGAACTTCTAGCCGGTCGGGACACAGCGTTCGTCAGTGTTGGGGCGAGCTTGACCGACAAGCCACTGATCGATGCGCTCATTTCCACAAAGGCCTCGCAGACGGGACCGATGTCGCTGCTTGTTGAATATTGACCCCCGTGTGCCTAACGAATTTTGACCCCTTGGGCCGGGGAGCCCGGGATCCTGGGTATGGCATTTTAGTATGGTACGGTTTGCCATATGCGCAAGACGACTGTTTACCTCGACGAAGAGTTGGTCGAGGACCTGGGGCGCGCAGCCAAGCTGGCGGGCAAGCCGGCGGCGGAGATCATCAGGGCCGGGACGGCCAAAGAAGTGGAATCGTATCTCCGGGTCAGGCCCAAGATGAAGGCGCGGCCAGCCGACCTGGGCGGCGACCTGACGCCGGAGCGGATCGCGCGGGAGCTGGAGGGCTTCGGGGCATGAGGCTGGTGGTCGACACCAGCGGCGTCCTGGCCGCGCTGGACGCCGCCGCTCCCGCCCACCAGGCCTTCCACGAGGCCCTGACCGGGGCCGCCGCCGCCGCTATCACCCCGATCACAGTGGCCGAGGTCCACTACCTGTTGACCAGCCGCCGGGCCTACCAAACAGCCAACGACTTCCTCGAAGACATCGCCAGCGGGTTCTATGACCTGATGAGCCCGACCGCGAAGGACTACGCCCGGGCGGCGGCGCTGATCGCCCAATACTCCGGGCAGATCCGGCGCAAGAAGGCCAAGGCCGGGTCGATCGACTTGGCCGACGCCATGAACGTGATCGCCGCCGCCCGCGTCCAAACCAACTGCGTTCTGACCGCTGACGCCGACTACCGGCTGGTGCGCCCGCTGTCCGCCCACGCCGCCTTCACCCTGGTCCCCGTCGACCTGGGCGGCTGAACCCGGCGTTTACGTTCTGCGAGCGGGGACCGCCTTGTCCGATGCCGCCGAGCTGGTTTCGGCCGGCGGGCGCGTTTTGTCGGTGGTCGGTTTGGGCCCAACCTTGACCGCAGCCCGCGACCAGCTTGGAATCTGTATGCCGTGATGTATTACACTTCGTCACATGAGCGTGCTGACGATTCGCCTCGATGATCGCCTCGGTGAGGCGCTGGCCTATCTTCAGGCCAACGCCGGCGGCGCCTCGAAATCCCAAGTCACCAGGGACGCGCTGCTGGCCGCGGAGCAGGCAGCCAAGCGGGCGGCGCTGCGGGCCGAGTCGCGGGCGCTGACCGCCGACACGGCCGACCAGGCCGCGATCCGGGAGTTGACCGCCGAGATGGCCGGCGTCAATGCGTGGTGACATCCACCGTCTGAAGGCGCCAAGCCACCCGAAGGGACACGAACAGCGGGGCGAGCGCTACGCGGTCATCGTCCAATCCGACGACCTCTTGACCTCGACCACCTTGGTCGCGCCGACCTCCCGCTCCGTCAGGCCCGCCTCTTACCGGCCCGAGACCAGGATCGACGGGACCGTCACCCGCATCATGGTGGAGCAGACCGCCGCCGTCGACCCGGCCGCAAGGCTGGGCGAATGGGCAGGGCGTCTCTCCCAGGCCGAGCTTCAAGCGGTGGACCGCGCCCTGGCCACGGTGCTCGGCCTCGCCTGACCGTCAAACGTGTCCCCGGGCCGGAGCCCGCGCGCCGTCGCCTGGATGCGCCGGCAGGCCTCACCGCCGGCGGTCATGACAAGGGCGTCCAGCGGGCTGGGGTGACGTCAGGCTGGGGCCGGGGTGGCGGTCAGGTGGGTCACGAGGGAGGCGAAGAAGGCCAGGCCGTCTTGGCCGGCGCGCCGTCCGGCGGCCGAATCGGGGCCGAAGCCCGGTTCGACGGCGTGCTCCGGGTGGGGCATCAGGCCGACAACATTGCCGGCCTGGTTGGTGATGCCGGCGATGTCGCGGCGCGAGCCGTTCGGGTTCCACCCCTGGTAGCGGAAGACGACGCGGCCCTCAGCCTCAAGGCGGTCGAGGGTGGCCGCGTCGGCCACGAACTGCCCGTCCTGATTCTTCAGGGGGATGGTGATCTCCTGGCCGGCCGCGAAGCGGTTGGTCCAGGCGGTGCGGTTGTTCTCGACCAGGAGGCGCTGCTCGCGGCAGACAAAGGTGAGGTGGTCGTTCTTGACCATCGAGCCCGGGAGCAGATGCGACTCGGTCAGCACCTGGAAGCCGTTGCAGATGCCGAGCACCGGCAGGCCGCCATGGGCGGCCTCGACAATCGACTCCATGACCGGCGCGAAGCGGGCGATCGCCCCCGCCCGCAGGTAGTCGCCGTAGGAGAAACCGCCCGGCAAGATGACCGCGTCAACTTGACGCAGCGATTTGTCGGCGTGCCACAAGGACACGCCCTCGGCCCCGGCCAGCCGCACAGCCCTCAAAGCGTCGCGGTCGTCCAGGGTTCCCGGGAAGGTGACCACCCCGACACGGACGGTCATGCTGGGTCCTGGGGCACGGCATCGGCGGCGGGGTCGAAGCGGACCGAGACCACGTCCTCGATGACCGGGTTCGACAAAACCGTGACGGCGGCCTCGCGGGCGGCGGCCAACAACTCCGGCGAAGCCGCCTCGGTCGATTCCAACTCGAAGCGTTTGCCCTGGCGGACGGCCTGGAACTGGGTGAAGCCGAGGCGCGGCAAGGCGCCGGCCACCGCCTTGCCCTGAGGGTCCAACAATTCGGGCTTGGGCATCACGTCCACAATCACTCGCGCCATGTTTCCTTCTTCTCGCCTCGGGGGTGCCATGACAAGCGTAGTGGCGCGCGCCGCGCCGTCAGGCGAAGAAGGCCCGGCCGGTCAGCCGTTCGTAGGCGTCGACATAGCGTTGGCGGGTCTTTTGGACGATGCCGTCTGGCAGCGCCGGGGGTTTCGAGTTCCGGTCCCAGCCCGACTCGTTTGCCAGCCAGTCGCGCAGGAACTGTTTGTCGAAGGACGCCTGCGGGCCGCCAGGCGCCCAGGTCTGGGCGTCCCAGTAGCGCGACGAGTCTGGCGTGAGCACTTCGTCGCCCAAGGTCAAAAGCCCGTTGGCGGCTTCGACGCCGAACTCGAACTTGGTGTCCGCCAGGATCAGGCCGCGTTCGCGGGCGACCTCCTCAGCCCTGGTGTAGAGCGCCAGGGTGGTGTCTCGCAGCCGTTCGGCGGTGTCCCGGCCGAGTTGGTCCGCGACGGCGGCGAGCGGCACGTTCTGATCGTGTTCGCCCTGCTCGGCCTTGGTGGCGGGGGTGAAGATGGGGTGGGGCAACCGGTCGGCATCGGACAGGCCGGGCGGCAACTGGATGCCGGTGACCTGGCCGGTCTGGCGGTATTCGGCCAGGCCGGAGCCGGTCAGGTAGCCGCGGGCGACGCATTCGACCGGGAACATGGTCAGCCGTTGGCAGACCATGGCCCGCCCCTGAACCGGCGCCGGCACGTCCAGGGACACGAGGTGGTTCGGCACAATGTCTTTGAGTTGGTCGAACCACCAGACCGTCAGCGCGGTCAGGATTTTGCCCTTGTCCGGGATCGGTGTTGGCAGGACGTGGTCGTAGGCGCTGATCTTGTCGGTGGTGACCACCAGGATCAGGTCGCTGAAGGGCGATGCGACGGACGGCTCGTAGAGGTCGCGGATCTTCCCGGAGGTCACGTGCTCCCAGCCCTCGAGTTGGAGGGGGGTGGCGGGTGTTGAGGTAGTCACGCCCACCAGTTTGTCACCAGCGCGCGCCCGGCGCCTCCGCGCGCCCGGCGGGTCCATTTGGCGGGCGGCCCGGGCGGCGGCGAATTCGGGTCAGATGATTGTCAGGTCGCAGGCCCGCCAACGGCCGCCGAGGTGCTCGAAGCGGATGGCGACGGCGCGCGTGGTCTGGCCGTCGCTGGCCACCACGGTGGCTTCGATGACGTGCCGGTTGATCCGGCACAGGTAGGTGCGGCCGTGGTAGACGGGTTTGGGCGAGCGAACGGAGTTGGCCGCCGCCCGGGCGGTCAGGCGCTGGAACAATTCGGACGAGACATAGGACGCCAGCACGGCCGACGGGCGGTGCCCGTGCCCGGTGGTCAGGGCGGTCGCGGCGATCAGCCGCGCCCGCGATTCGACATCCGCCAAGCGAACCGGCCCGGGCACAATCCCGCTCCCAGGCGAAGCCTCCAAAGTCACCTGACTAGCTTGGGCCGTCTGGCGCGGCAGCGCAACAGCCCCGCCAAAATCTGTGGATACAAAATCTGTGGATAGCTGCCTGCCCGTGTCCGGCCGGGCGGCGCGGGGCCGGCCGTTCCTTGGAGCGCCCGGGTGGAATTTAAGGCTGCGGTTTGGATAACTCTTGACCCATGAGTTACGTTAGCCCACAACTGTTGGGACCAAAGACCCAATTCGTTCGCCAGGTCGGGGGGGCCGCGAACACATGGTTGTGCCGCCCGCCCAAACGCCCTTGGCGGGCGGCCACACGCACCGAAGGAGCGACCATGGGAGAAGAAAGAACAACCGGGGAGGCGACCGCGCGCATAGATGCCGCGCGCAGAGATGCCGCGCGCATAGATTACGTCGCCATCGAAGACAGCCGAGCCTTCCGGCGCCTGCGCCGGACCCAGCGCGGCTTTGTGCTGCCGCTGGTGACAGTCGGCCTGGTCTGGTACATCGTCTACGTGCTGCTGGCGAGCTGGGCGATCGACTTCATGTCGACGCCGGTGATCGGCAACGTCAACTGGGCGATCATCATAGGCCTGGCCCAGATCGTGACCACCTTCGCCATCACCATGTGGTACGTCAGCTTCGCGGGCCGCAAGCTCGACCCGGAGGCCACCAGGATCCGCCAACAGATCGAAGCCGAACTGGAGGCCGCCGAATGAACGCCTCGCCGCTGGCTCTCCAAGAACTGGCCCTCCAAGAAGTCGACCCGACCTCGCCCGGCAACCCCTTCATCAACATGTCGATCTTCGTCGCCTTCGTGGCGGTGACGCTGTTCATCGTCATCCGGGGCGGCGGCGGCAAGAACAAATCGGGCGAGGAATTCTTCGCCGGCGGCCGGAACTTCTCCGGCGCCCAAAACGGTCTGGCCATCTCCGGCGACTACCTCTCGGCGGCATCGTTCCTCGGCATTGTCGGCGCCATCGCCACCGCCGGCTACGACGGCTTCCTGTATTCGATCGGCTTCCTTGTGGCCTGGATCGTCGCCCTGCTGCTGGTCGCCGAACTGATGCGCAACACCGGCAAGTTCACCATGGCGGACGTGCTCGCCTTCCGCCTGAAAGCCGGGCCTGTGCGGGTGGCGGCCGCCATCACCACGCTGGCGGTGACCTTCTTCTACCTGCTGGCCCAAATGGCCGGCGCCGGCGGGCTGGTGTCGCTGCTGATGGGCCTGAGGGAAGAATCCATGCAGTCCGTGGTCATCGCGGTTGTCGGCGTGCTGATGATCATCTACGTGCTGATCGGCGGCATGAAGGGGACCACCTGGGTGCAGATGATCAAGGCGGTGCTGCTGATCGCGGGCGCCGCCGTGACAACGGTCTGGGTCCTGGCCCTGAACGGCTTCGACCCCACCGAACTGCTCGGCAAGGTGGTGGCCAACACCGGCGAGACGATGGCGCTGGGCGGGCACGACGCGGCCGCCATGCTCGGCCCGGGCCTGAAATACGGCGGCAGCGACTGGGCCAAAATCGACTTCGTGTCCCTCGGCCTGGCGCTGGTGCTGGGCACCGCCGGACTGCCGCACGTCCTGATGCGCTTCTACACGGTGCCGACGGCCAAGGAGGCGCGCAAGTCGGTGGTCTGGGCGATCTGGCTGATCGGCCTGTTCTACGTCTTCACACTGGTGCTCGGCTACGCCGCCGCCTACATGTTCGACCCGGCGATCTGGCAGAAGGGATCAGGCGTGCCGGGAGGCTCCAACGCCGCCGCGCCGCTGGTCGCGGCCATGCTGGGGGGACCATGGATGCTGGGCATCATGGCGGCGGTGGCGTTCGCCACCATCCTGGCGGTGGTGGCCGGGCTGGCGATCACCGCCGCGACCTCCTTCTCGCATGACATCTACACCAACATCATCAAGAAGGGCCAGGTCAACCCGGGCGCGGAAGTGCGTGTCGCCAAAACCACGGTGGTGGTGATCGGCGTCATCGCCATAGTTGGCGGGATCGCCGCCAAGGACCAGAACATCGCCTTCCTGGTGTCGCTGGCCTTCGCGGTGGCGGCCTCCGCCAACCTGCCGACAATCGTCTTCTCGCTCTACTGGCGGCGCTTCACCACCCGCGGCGCGCTCTGGTCAATGTACGGCGGTCTCGCCTGCGCGCTGGTCATCATCGCGTTGTCGCCGGTGGTCTCGGGTTCCCCAACGTCCATGATCCCCGGGGCGGACTTCGCCCTCTTCGGATTGTCGAACCCTGGGATCGTCTCGATCCCGCTCGGTTTCCTGCTGGGCGTGGTCGGCACCTTTGTCGGCAAGAACGACGCCGACCCGGCGCGCGAGGCAGAGATGGACGTCCGCGCCCTGACGGGCTTGGGCGCGGAGAAGGCCATGGATCACTGAGCCAGGGCCATGGACCAACTGCGCGGCGAAAGGCCAGATTCAGGGGAGATCCGGGGAGATTTGGTGGGGGCGGAAAGTGCTCCCGGCCCGGGCATGAGAAAGTAGTGCCGTGGCAGGTGCGAACAACAGCGGCGGTCCGCCGCGCCGGCGGGCGGGCCCGACCCCTCGGGCGGTGGGCGCCAACGGCAGTGTTGGGCCGCGCCGTGTGTCCGCCCGGAGCCCGGCCAAGAACCCCGGCCGGAGCAGAACGCCGGGCGCGGACTTCGTTCCCGGCGGCAACGCCGCCTCGCCGCAGTTTCCGCGCACGCCTGGGCCTGCGGCCATGGCCGGCGCCTCGGCAGGCGGCGGCAGGGGCAGGCGCGCCCCCGGCGCGCCCAAGCGTTTCACGCGCGGCGGCAAGCCGCGCTACGGCTTCTTCAACTATCCGCGCAAGCAGTACACCGGCTTCCACCGGTGGGTGCCGTCATGGCGTTTCTTGTGGTGGAGCTTCGTCCTTGGGGTCGGCTTGGTGATAGGCGCGCTGGTGGTGGCCTACGAGATGATCGACCTGCCGGAGCCGAGCGACTTCGCCCAAGCCCAAACTTCGACCGTCTACTACTCGGACGGGGTCACAGAGATGGGCACCTTCGGGGTCCAAAACCGCCAGATCATCGACATCGCCGACCTGCCGGAGAGCGTCTATCAAGCGGTGGTGGCGGCCGAAGACCGAACCTTCTGGGAGAACGCCGGGGTGGACCCGCGGGCGTTGGCCCGCGCCTTCTACAACAACCTCAAAGGCGGCGAGCGCCAAGGCGGCTCGACCATCACCCAGCAGTACATCGAGCGTTATTGGGTCGGCCAGACAACCACATCGCTGATGGGCAAGTTCAAGGAGGCCATGCTGGCGCTCAAGGTCACTCGGGAGAAAGACAAGATGGAAATCCTGAATGACTACATGAACACCATTTACTTCGGTCGCGGCGCCTACGGCATCCAGACCGCCGCCGAAGCCTATTTCCACAAGAACGCCGTCGACCTGACCACGTCAGAGGCCGCCATGCTGGCAGGGCTGATCCCGGCGCCGAGCGCTTACGACCCGGAACAGTCGCTCGAGGAAGCGACCCGGCGTTGGAACTACGTGCTTGACGGCATGGTCATCACCGGCGCCATCCCCAGCGCCGAACGCGCGCTGTTGCAGTTCCCGGAGTTCTTCCCCTATGAGGTCCCGGACACCTACGCCGGGCGCCAGGGCTACCTGTTGGAGATGGTGCGCCAGGAGTTGCTGGGCAAGGCCGGCCTGACGGACGCGGAGATCGGCAGCCTTGGGCTGACCATCACCACCACCGTCGACAAGGCGCTCCAGGATCAGATGGCGGCCGCCGTGGCGGCCCAGCTCCCGGAGGACGCCCCGGCCGGCTTGCGCGTGGCGGTGGCATCGGTCGAGCCAGCCACCGGCGCCATCAAGATGATCTACGCCGGCGATGATTACATGGTCCGCCAGCAGAACGCCGCCACCCAGGACATCGCCCAGGCCGGTTCCACTTTCAAGCCGATCACGCTGGCGGCCGCGCTCGAGAAGGGCGTCAGCCTGGACCAGACCTTCTCCGGCAAGTCGCCGATCAAGATCGGGGACTGGAACGTGCGCAACTCCGGCAACTCGCAGTACGGCAACATAACGCTGCTGCGGGCCACCCAAAGTTCCGTCAACACGGTCTACGCGCAGTTGAACGAGCAGGTGGGAGGCCAAGCGACCTATGAGGCGGCGATCGCGGCCGGAATCCCGGTCAACGCCAACGGGTTGGACACGGACCTGACCAACGTCCTTGGCACCGCCTCGGTCCACGCCATCGACATGGCGCGGGTTTACGCCACCTTCGCCGCGCAGGGCTTGCGCCACAACACCTACATTGTGCAGAGCGCGGTCGGGGCCGATGGCGCCGAGGTTTACAGCGGCCGCAACGATGGCGTGCGCGTCTTCAAACAAGACACCATGGCCGAGTTGACCTACGCCCTGACCCGGGTGGTCGAATACGGCACCGGCACCGCGGCGCAGCAGTTGGACCGGCCGGTGGCGGGCAAGACCGGCACCTCCGAGGAGAACAAGTCGGCCTGGTTCTGCGGTTACACCCCGCAATTGGCCACGGCCGTCGCCTTCTACCAGCAGGGCGAGGCCGGTGAGGCCGTCGCCATCTCGCCCTTCGGGGAGGACAACGTCATCCAAGGCGGCGGCCCGCCCGCCCGCATGTGGGTGGCCGTGATGGAAGTCGGGCTGGCCGGCCAGCCCGTCGAGGAGTTCCCGGAGCGGCCCAAGGACCGTAACAAGCCGTCCTCCCGGCCGCTTGAGTCGCCGACGGCCCCGGTGACGGCCGAGCCGAGTCCCAGCGCCACGGCATCGGCCGAGCCGTCCGCCGAGCCGTCCGCCGAGCCGAGCGCCGAGCCGTCGACGACGCCCACCGGCGAGCCGTCGCCGCCGCCGCCCACTGGCGAGCCGTTGCCGCCAGCGCCCACCCAGTCCGCCTCGCCGGCGGCCCCAACCTCCGCCGGTGGCGGTTAGCGCCGTGCCCGCGCTGCCATGAACCGGCCGTCCTTCCTGCCGGACATCCCCCTGGCGAACATTGTTTGGGGGTTGGAGTTGCCGTTGGCGGGCCTCAACGGTTTGGCCTTGGCCACTTTGGCGGTGGCTTGGGCCGGCGGCCCGCGCCCGCTGGCGGTGACGATGGCGGTGGCGACTTGCGCCGGCGCGGCGGGGCTGGCCGCGCGCCGGTTCCGCGCCGTGCACACGGCCTTGGTTGGGCGTTACGTCTTGTCGCGGTTGGCAGCGGTTGTCGCCGCCTTCAGTTTTTCGTTGCCCGATGCCGCCTGGGCTCGCCTTGGCGCGGCGGCGGCGGTTGTGGGCTGCTTGCTGGCGGAGCCGGTGGCGCGCGCCTTCGCCGATCAGGCTTTCCCGTACGCCTCCGGCTTCCCTGGGGTCAAACCGAGGGCGATCCATCTGGACCCGGACTTGATCTTCTGGACCAACTTGGCGGCCGCGCTGGCCTTGGTGGTGGCTGGCGACGCGGCGCCTGGGGCGCAGTTCGCCTTGGCGCTGGCGGTGGCGGCCCTCAACCTGGTGGTGATGATCGACGTGGCGGTCTTCGCCGTCAGCCGGTTGCGTTTCAACGCCCGCCTGCCGAAGCTGTGGGAGGCCATGCGCCCGGCTTTCGCGGTCCATTGGCATGCCGCGCCCGGGTCGATCCACCAGTTGACCATGTGGATGGACCAATTGCGCGGGCTCGGCCGGCCGTTCTTCATCATCACGCGCACGCGCGAGAACTTCCATGAGGTCACCAGCGCCTTTGATGTGCCGGTGTTGCATCGGGTCGGCTTGGACGGCGTCGAAGACGCCCTCAGCCCGTCCCTGAAGACCGTCTTCTACGTCAACACCGCCATCTTGAACGACCACATGCTGCGTTATCCGCATCTGAACCACATCCAGTTGAACCACGGCGACTCGGACAAGATCGCCAGCTATTCGCCGGTCTTCCGGGCTTATGACAAGGACTTCGTGGCTGGTCAGGCGGCCATCGACCGCTTCGCGGCGGCTGGGCTGGCGACGGCGCCGGGGTTCTTTGTGATAGTCGGCCGCCCGCAGGTGGCGGACGTGGCGCCGGCGCGCGCAGCGGTGGCCGAGTTGGCGGCGCCAATGGCCCTCTACGCGCCGACTTGGTGCGGCAACACCAAGGATTCCGATTACACGTCGCTCCGGCGCGGGCCGGAGATTGTGCGCGCGCTGCTGGAGCGCGGTTGCGCCGTCATCTTCCGGCCGCATCCCTACTGGGACAAGTACTACCGCACCGCCGCCGCCCGCGACGAAGTGGTGGCGATGCTGGCCAAGGACGCGGCCGCGACCGGGCGGGAGCATGTTTTTGGGGCCGCCGCCGAATCGGAATGGTCTCTGATCGATTGTTTCAACCGCTCCGATCTGATGATTTCCGACGTCTCCTCGGTGGTGAACGACTACCTCTATTCCGAGAAGCCGTTCATCATGATGGCGGTGACCACGCCGCCGGATGAGTTCGCGGCCGAGTTCCCGGTGGCGCGCGGCGCCTATGTGGTCGACTATTCGACGCTCACGCGGTTGGTGTGGGAGCGGCCCGGCGGCGCTGGCGGCGCCGGGGGCGCGGCCGACACCCAGGGCGCAGGCGGCGGCGACACCCGGGGCGCCGAAGGCGCCTCGGAGCACACGTTGGCGGCGGCGCTGGACGCGATCTGGGGCGGCGACCCGCTGGCGGCGGACCGCCGCCAGCTCAAGCATTACTATCTCGGGGACATACCGCGAGCGGAATACGCCGCGCGTTTTGCGAAGGAGGCGGCCAAATATGTTTAGCGCCCGTCTGCGAGCCGCCCCGGGGGCCGTCAAAGCGCGGGCCTTCAAACTGGCGCTGGCGGCCGTGCGGGCCTCGGGGCTGCTGCCCAAGTCAATCCCGGACGGGCGCGGCGACGAGGCCGAATTGGCCCGCCGCCCGCCTCAGGCCCAGGTCATTGTCTACTTCGCGGACACGGTCAACGGCCTGTATCAACTGCGTCCCTGGTATGACGCGCTGCGGGCGCTGCACAAAGTTCACCGGTTGGTCATCATCGGCACGGATTCGCGGGCGGTCAAGGCGATCCGGCGCGAGGCGCGCCTGCCGGCGCACACCATCTCGCATTATTCGACGATCGATTCGATATTGGCGCGCAGCCCGGTCCGCTTGGCGCTTTATGTGAACCACAACGCCGCCAATTTCTCGCTCCTGGCTTTCACGCGGTTGGTCCACGTCTCGATCATGCACGGCGATTCGGACAAAGTGGTGTCGGTGTCCGGGCAGACGAAGGCCTACGATTTCACGTTCGTGGCCGGGCAGGCGGCCATCGACCGGCTGGAGGCGCATCTGCCCCGGTTCGACGCCCGGGCGCGCTGCGTCATCATCGGCCGTCCCCAAGTCGGCGCGCAAGTCGGCCCCCAGCGGGGCGCTGGGACCAGGGCCGATGACGCCAGGGCCGATGCCGCCGCCGGGACCGCCGGGACCGCCGCGCCTGGGCCGGGCGCTGGGACCGGGCGGGGCGCTGGGGCCGGGGCGGCGGCATCGGGCGCGGGCGGGCGGCGGACCGTGCTCTACGCGCCGACCTGGGAGGGCGGCACCGACTCGGCCGGCTATTCGTCGCTGGCCGAATTCGGGCGGCGGATCGCCGAGGCGCTGACGGCCGACCGGCGCTTCCGGCTGATCTACAGGGCGCACCCGCTGACCGGCACCCGGCTGGCGGCCTTCGCCGACGCCGACGCGGAAGTCCGGCGGGTGGTGACGGCGGCGGCCAAGGCCGACCCGGCGGCGGGCCACCGGGTCTCACGCGGCGGCCCCGCCGCCGCCGACCTGGCCCAGGCGGACATGCTGGTCACAGACGTGTCATCGTTGGCGATCGACTTCCTGGTGAGCGGGCGGCCGCTGACCATCACGGCGCCGCCGAACCAGCGGGCGGTGGCAGCGCCCACCCGGTTGCTGGAGCTGACGCCACGGCTGGGCGAGGCGGAGATCGGGCGGGTCGGGGACTTCCTGGCGGACCTGGCCGAACGCGACCCGGCCCGGGAGGCCAGGGCGGCGCTGACCGAGTACTACCTGGGCGACACCCGCCCGGGGGCGGCGACGAAGGCGTTCATCGAGGCCTGCGGCCGCATGATCGCCCTGGCTGAGGCGGACGCGCAGGCTGAGGCGGACGCGCAGGCTGAGGCTGACGCGCAGGCTGAGGCGGAGGTGGACGCATGACCGCCGGGCCGATGCGCGTGGTGGCCGTGGTGGTGGCCCACAACCGGCGCGAACTGCTGGTCGGCACACTGGACGCGCTGGCCGCCCAGACCCGGCCGGTCGACGCGGTGCTGGTGGTGGACAACGCCTCTGAGGACGGTTCGCCGGAGGCGGCGGCGGCGCATCCGGCCGTGACAGAGGTCGTCAGGCTGAGCCGCAACACCGGCGGCGCCGGTGGCTTCAGCGCCGGACTCGCCCACGCGCTGATGACCATGGCGCCGGGGGCCATCTGGCTGATGGATGACGACACCGCCCCGACCGCGACGGCCCTGGCCGAACTCGAGCGCGCCTGGCTCGCCTACCCCGGCAAGCTGGCACTGGCCAGCTCGCGGGTGGTCTGGACGGATGGGCGCGACCATCCCATGAACTCCGCCCGGCGCCGCCTGTGGTCCTCGCCGAGGCGTCGCCGCCAGGCGCGGCGCGCCGGAGGCGTGCCCGTGCGCACCGGTTCGTTCGTGTCCATGCTGATCGACGCGCACACGGCCTGGCGCCACCGCCTGCCCTTGGCCGACTACTTCATCTGGAACGATGACCTGGAGTATTCCGCGCGCCTGCTGCGCCGGGGCCGGGGAATCGCCGTGGCCGCCTCGGTCACAGTCCATCACACCAAGGCCTTCGCGGCCGCGCTCTCAGACCCGGGCGACCGCTTCTATTACGAGGTCCGCAACAAGATTTGGGCCTTCGTCAAATCGCCGGCCTTCGGGCCGCTGGACGCCATGATCTATTCGACTTACACGGTCTTGGGCTGGTTCGGCGCCGTGGCGCGCTCGCGCCAAAAGTGGCGCCTGATCCGGGCCGGCCTGCGCGGCCTGGTGGACGGGTTCGGCTCGCGCCCGCGCCCCAACGCCGAGGTCCTGGCCGGCGAGGGCCGCTTGACGGCCGAGGTGGCGGCGGTCGACGCCCGGGCGGCGCGCCCATGACCAGCGCCGATGCCGTGGACACGGCCGGGCGTCAGCCGCCGGCCCGCGCCGGGGCTGGGACCGGAACCGGGGCTGGGACCGGTGGCACGGCATCGGGCGCGTTCTCTGTCTTGTTGCCGGTCTACTGGGGCGACCGGCCGGACCAAGTCGAAGCCGCCTTCCGCTCCGTCACCGCCGCCCAAGAACTCGCCCCGGCGCAGGTGGTGGTGGTGCGCGACGGCCCGGTGGGCCCGGCGCTGGCGGACTGGTTGGGCGCGACGGCCCGGCGGCCCGAGGTCACGCTGGTGACGCTGGCGGCGGGGCGGGGCCTGGGCGGCGCCCTCAACGCCGGGCTCGACGCCTGCCGTTTCGACGTGGTGGCCCGCCAGGACGCCGATGACGTCTCGGCGCCCGCGCGCTTCCGGCTGATGACGCCGCTGGTCGAATCGGGCCAGTTCGACCTGGTCGGCAGCGCCATGCGCGAGTTCACCGCTGACGCGGGCGGCGTCAGCCCAGGCCGCGTGCGGCGCTACCCGCTGACCGAGGCGGAAATCCGCCGCGTCGCCAAACTGATGAACCCGTTCGCGCACCCAACCGTGGTGATGCGCCGCTCGCGGGTGTTGGCGGCGGGCGGCTACCGCGATTTTCACCACCTGGAGGATTACGACCTGTGGGTGCGGTTGCTGGCGGGCGGGGCCAAGGTGGCCAATCTGCCGCAGCCGCTGGTGGACTACCGCGTCTCGGACGGCGGCTGGCGCCGCCGGGGCGGGGCCAAGACCCTGCGGGCCGAATTCGCCCTGCAGCGCGCCTTCCGGGAGGCGGGATTCGTGACGCGCGGGCAGCGGCTGCGCAATCTGGCGCTGCGCGGCGGCCTGGAGTTGGCGCCGCCGGCGGCGCTGCGCGCGGCCCTGTCCCAGGTCTGGCGTTGACCGCCTCCGGAGGCGAACCCACAATTTGAGGGCGATTCAGTCGCCTGCCGGGGAATATTGCCGAGGGCGAAACCGTTATTCCGTGCATGGGGTATAGCGTCGGCCGGCATGCGCGCCTGGGCGCCGACGCCCCCCGACCCAGGCCCTTGGCCTCGGCGCTCGCCCTGGTCACGGCTGCGGGAACAATTCTGGCGGCTGGGCCCGGCGCCTGGGACGCCAGCGCCGAGGCCGCCCAGGTGCTGACCTATCTGATCAACACGGCCGAGGCCGGCGGCCCGGACAGCTCGCCCGGCGACGGCGTCTGCACCACCGCCCCCGGCACCAACAACTGTTCCCTGCTGGCCGCCATCCAGGAATCCAACGCCACCAAATCCCAGGACGCGGAAGTCTTCATCGGGGTGGCCAAAGACTTCAAGGGCACCATCTCCATGCCGGACAAGAAGGACCTGTGGATGACTGACGTCCACCCGACCGGGGTGGACAGCGGCGCCTACTTCTATGTCACCCGCACGGTCACGATCGATCTGGACGAACGCCTGAGCGTGGTGCCGGCGTCCAATGACGGCGCCGCCGCCTTCTGGATCGAGGCGGAGAACGTCAAACTGCGCAACTTCAAGAATGTCTACTCGGGTGAGACGGCGATCATCTTCGGCCCGGGCTCTGACGGGTCCTCACTCGACGGCGGCAGCCTGATCCAAACTGACAACTGGCGGGGCGAGCGCCTAGCCTTCATCCGGCCCGGGGCGGACGGGGTCTCCATCAGCAACTTCACGGTCTCCCGCCTGTACGACGGCTCGGAGCGCTTCGGCGCCATCGTCGTCAGGAAATCAACCAAGGACAGCGAAGACGTCGTCAGCGACCTCAGATTCTCCAACGTCACAATCGACAACGCGCCCGCCCCTGTCAGCAAACCGGACTGCTCCAGCAGCGACGGCAGCGGCTGTTCCTCCAGCGGGATCGTGGTCTCCAAGATCAAGGTGCAAGGCATGGTGGTCGAGGGCTCGGAGTTCCGGAACTTCCCCCTCAAGAGCACCGACCGGCGCCGGGCCATTGACTTGTACGAGGCCCTGGAATGCTCGGACATCGACATCCGCGACAACACTTTCACCAACATCCTGACCGGTGCCAATGATCAGGAGTACGCGACCGTCTTGCTGCCCAATCAGAGGCAGCTGACGGGCAAGAACTATGTGCGCGGGAACACCTTCGACAACTCCGGCGCGGCGGCCGGCGGGCAGGCCGTGGCGATCGGCTGGGAGGGCGACGTCTCCAGCGCCAACTCGACCCAGGCGTCGAACCTTTACATCGAGGACAACCACTTCGACGGCTACGCCAGGGCGACCGTGGCATTGGTCGACACCGGCGCCGTGACTGTCAGGCGCAACACCTTCGGGACCGCCACCGCCAGCGCCTCGCCCACCGAGAATGAGGAAACCTGGGGCTGGTCCAGCGGCCACACCCTCATGGTGCTGAATGACGACGACACCGCCAACCGCCGGATCCTGACCTGGTACCCGGTGGCGACAAGGGTCACCTCCGGCTGCGAATTCCAGGTCGATGTCTCCAAGCCGGCGGCCAAGCAGGGCTACGGTCTCCCGAATGATCCTGTGACCATCGACTTCTATTACACGGTTGGTCAGACCGCGGAGGTCTACCTCGGTTCGGTCAGCGGCGTGACCCCGGGCGCGAATGGCGCCAGAACCGTCGCCGTCCCGGAGTTCCCGCCCTCGGACGCGGGTTATGTGCGCGTCCAAACCCAAGGCGAGCCCGCCTCTGGACAATCTCAGGTCGAGTCGTCGCAGTACTCCCGGACGCTGCCGCTGCCGTCGTTCGGCCTTTGCCGCCAGCCGAAGCTGAACCTGCAGGTCCGGGCCTGGCAACAGGCCGACCCAGGCCCCGAGCCGGATCAGGGCCTGATCCACGATTCGGTCATCGCCACCGGCCGGCTGATCGACCCGGGCAGCCCCATCACTTCCGGCCTGGCGATTTGGTTCACCTACACGGTCTCCAACCTAGGCCACGTCCCGCTGCTGGATGTCGAGGTCACCGACGGCCTCAACCAGCAGGTTTGCGTCATCGCGGTGATCCCGAAGGGCGCGTCGGCCGGTTGCGCCAAACCCCACACGGCCCCCTGACCGCCGCCGGCGCCGTCTGGTCGCCCGGGCGGCATCGGGCAAGCTGGCCGCGGGGCCGGGCATGAAAGGCCGGGCATGAAAACGCCGCCAGCCGGTCGCCTTAGGACGACCGACTGACGGCGCGCTGCGGTGACAGCCCCCTGTCAGCGCAGCTTCGCTTGGCGACGGCGGGACCATAGCATCAACGCCACGCCCATGACGGTGAGCAACCCACCAATCGTCAAGACACCTTCGAGGTCTTGCGGACCCGTATCGCCAAGGCCTTGCGGCACGGTCACCTGGATGGTGGCCTGGCCGGTTTCGGCGCCGACAACGTCGGTGATGCTGACGGTCACCGTGTAGACGCCGGCCTTGGCGTAGCGATAGTCGAGTTTGAAGTTCTTGCCGTCCAAGGTTAGCGCCTTGGCCGGGGTGCCGTCACCATAGGAGACGGTGCCGGTCCAGGTGTCCGCGCCCGGGTCGGTGAAGCTGCCCTCGAGTTTGAGCGCGCCATCGGCGCCGATGGCGATGTCCTTGCCGATGTCGACCACCGGCACCACGTTGTGCGCCTGGACAGCGAAGGACCCGACCGCCGTCCGCCCGAGCGCGTCGGTGGCCTCAACCTTGATGGTGTAAGCGCCGGTCAGCGGCAGATCCATGGGCGTCTGCAGGCCGGTGGCGTCATCGAACTCGCCGTCATTGTCGAGGTCCCAGGCGAAGCTCAACTCGCCGTTGCCGCGCGGGTCGTAGGACTGGTGCGCGCCAACGGTGGTCGAACCGCCTTCCGGCCCGTGCTCGGAGGCCAAGATGACCTGGGGCTGGTCGGTGACGTATTGGACGGTCACAGTGGTGTTGGTGGCGGTCGTGGACGGGGCCGCGTTGGCGGCCACCGCTGGGACCACGGCCGTCAACGGCCAGTAGCCGGTGACATTGGTCGGGGAGGTGACGGCCGCGTAACCGGTGCCGTTCGTGTAGGTCGTCACGCCGGTGGCCTGGTCTTTGTCCCAGACATAGGTCTGGGATTGCACCACTGGCGCCGGGTTCAGATCGCCCGCGCCGGTGTAGTTGATGGTGCGCGTGAAGGTGGTTTGCCCGATGTCGTGGATGTGGGTCAGGTGGACCACGATCTCCTGGGTGGCGGAGTTGTCGTCATCGAACAGGACAACGTTGTCGATCGAGTCGATCGCATAACCGGTGGGCGTCAGCGCCTCGGCGTCCGCCTGGGTGAACCCCACATCCGTCAGCGGCTCGCCCTCCAGCGTGGTCGGGTTCCCGGCCCGGGGTTGGACGTCGGCCCCGGCGAGGTCGTCATCGACCAGCTTGACTTGGACTTTGGCGAGTTGGATTTCCTGGGCGCCGAGGACGCGTTCCTGATAGGACAGGTTGGCGGACACGCCCGGCGCCAGCGTCCGGTTGACCAATCCGAACTGGGCGCAGGAGTCGACGCCTTCAAGGACCGTCTGCCCGGCGGTGAAATCGTTGACGTTGACCCAGCCGTCGAGGTCGCCCACTTTCTGCCAGTCACCGGCCAAGAGGCTGTCACCGTTGGTCAGCGCCAGATAGAGGCGGAAGCTGCTGTTCTCCATGTGGAGGGCGTTGGTGGTGCTCTTGGTCAACTTGATGTTGTCGTTGGTGTCGAGTTCGGTGTCGAGTGTGACGGCGAAGCCGAAGGCCGGAGTCGTGGCTGTGCCGATGTTGGTGACGGTGGTGTCGTGGGCTATCCGGCCATCGCCCGCCACGCGCACCACGTCCGTGACCCGAAGCGTGACGTCCGCGGACGGCTTCAAGTCGAACTGGGTCCCGACCGCCGGGGCGCCCTGCAGGGTGGTGGTGAAATAGCTCCGGGAACTCGGCCATGCTTCGGACCGAACCCCGGCGTAAGTCAGGTAGTAGTCGCTTGTCCACGCGTTTCCGCCCGAGAAACTGTAAGTGTGGGACTCGTCGGCCGCGACGTCGGTGATCGTGTTGGCGAACAGGGGCGCCCCCCAGTTGGAAGGCACGTCGATCTCGACCTTGTAGTCGATCCCATTGCGTTGGAACTGGTCCTCGGCCAGCAGGTCACCAGCTATGGGCGACGCGACCAGATCCCAGCCGCTGAAGTCCACCGCCCCATTGGCCAGCCGCGGCAGCGGGCCCAGGGCGGCGGGGGCGCTGAGGGCGGCGGGGCCGGCGGCGAAGGTCATCCCGACCGCCAGGGCGAACGCCCCAATTGAACTGGTCACAATCTTGATTCGGCGTTTAGCCGACGCGGTCCGCGTTGCTCGCATGACTCTCCTTGGGGGGGCGAAGATGGTCTCCAGGGAGCGCGGGGCCGCGCACCCCGATCCCGATGAATTTACCACAGCGAGGGCCGCCCAATTCATCTGATTAAGCGCAATCACTCAGAACGCAATCATCCAGGGCGGCGCCCCCTTGGTGGACGCCTCGGCCAAAGAGCGGTGGCGGCGGGATTTGAACCCGCGGTGGAGTCACCCCCACACACGCTTTCGAGGCGTGCTCCTTAGGCCGCTCGGACACGCCACCGCCGCAAAGAGTACCAGGCCGAGCCGGTCAGCCCCGCCTTCCGGCGAAGAAGTCAGCCAGCAAAGACGCCGCCTCAGCCGCCAGGACGCCGCCAATCACCTCGGGATGGTGGAGCGCGGCGCGGTCACGCGGCAGGTCCCAGACCGAGCCGCAGGCGCCGGCCTTGCCGTCCCAGGCGCCGAAGACCACGCGGCCGACGCGCGCCGCGACGGCGGCCCCGGCGCACATGGCGCAGGGTTCGAGGGTCACCACCAAGGTCGCGTCTTCCAGCCGCCAAGTTCCCAAGGCCGCCGATGCCGCTCGCAGCGCCGCGATCTCGGCGTGCGCCGTCGGGTCGTGGTCGCGTTCGCGGGCGTTCGCCCCAGCGCCGATCACCTTGCCGCCTGGGGCGACCACGACGGCGCCGACGGGGACATCGCCGCTTGCGCGCGCGGCATCGGCGGCCAAAGACAAGGCCTGACGCATCGGCGTCTCCCAAACGTTGGCGGCTGGCACCCCACCATTGTGCCCGTCGCGGCGGCGCCCTCGCTGCCGGGCCGGGGTAGGTTGGAACAATGCAGGTGCACATCGCCGATCACCCACTGATCGACCACAAACTGACCGTCTTGCGTGACAAGAACACCGACTCGCCGACTTTCCGGGCGCTGGTGGCGGAACTGGTGACCCTGTTGGCCTATGAGGCCACGCGCGAGATCGCGGTCCACAACCACACCATTGACACGCCCGTGGCCCCGATTGTGGGCGTGGAATTGTCGCGCCCCCGGCCCATCGTGGTGCCGATCCTGCGGGCCGGGCTGGGAATGCTCGACGGCATGTCGCGGCTGCTGCCGACCGCCGAGGTCGGGTTCTTGGGCCTGCAACGCGACGAGGAAACCCTCCAAGCCATCACCTACGCCAACCGTTTGCCGGACAACCTTTCCGGCCGTCAGTGCTTTGTGCTCGACCCGATGCTCGCCACCGGCGGGACCCTGGTCGCATCGATCGCTTACCTGTTTGAGCGCGGCGCCAAAGACGTCACCGCCATTTGCATTCTGTGCGCGCCGGAGGGCCTGGCGGCCGTCGAAGCCGCCTTCGGCGGGCACGCCGGCATCAAGATTGTGACAGCCGCCGTCGACCAGCGCCTGAACGCCAAGGGCTACATAGTGCCCGGGCTGGGGGACGCCGGGGACCGGCTTTACGGGATAGTTTGACGTCCTTGCCGGGTCGGCGGGGCCGTCAGCCCGGCAGGGGCCATCAACCCGTCAGGGGGTGAGCTGGATGGCGAAGGGCCCGCGCGAGGAAGTCTGGGCGGGGGCCGCGCGGCGGCCGAACCTGGCCTTCGCCGGGCTGGCGGTCTCCGGCTTCGCCACCCTGTTCTTGATTGGCGGGGCGGGGGTGTACACGGCCAGCGCCATGAGCGAGTTCGGGACGGAGCACCTGCTTGGCCCCACGTTCATGGTCGAGAGCCTGACGCGGTGCCTGGTGCTGCCGCTGGCGGCGAAGCTCGGGGGACGGATCGGGCGGCGGCCGCTGTTCCTGGCGGCGCTGGCCGGCTATCTGGTGGCCACCCTGGCGTGCGGGCTGGCCCCCAGCGGCTTGGCCTTCATGGCCGGGCGGGCGCTGGCCGGGCTCACCTGGGGGTTGTTCGAAGGGAACTCGTTCGCCCTGATAGCGGACCTTTTCCCGGCCGATGACGCCACCCGGCGGACGGCTTACCTGCAGTCGGTCGGGTTGGTGGCGCTGCTGGTCGCCGCCCCGGCGGCGGGACTGCTGGCGGACAACTGGACTTGGCGCTGGGTCTTCTGGGCGGCTCTGCCGCTGCTGGCCGGGGCCTGGGGACTGGTCTTCGTGGCGATCCCGCGCCTGGCCCCGACAACTTCAGCGCCGATCGACGGGGGCGGCGTGGCCGCGCTGGCCGGCGTGTTGATCCCGCTGTCGGTCTTGCTGGCTTGGGGCGGCTCGGCTCTGCCTTGGGTTTCTCCGGGGACGGCCGCGCTCATCGGCGCCGCGGCCGTCTGCGCGGCGCTGCTGGTCAGGGCCGAGCGCCGGGCGGCTGACCCGATCTTCCCCGCCTACGTTCTGCGCCACCGGTCCTTCATGGCGGTGCTGGCGCTGATGGGGGCGTTCTGCGCGGTGTCCGCCGCGTTCAACTTCTTGCCCGCCTTCGCCGAGTCCATTTTGGACCTGTCCCCGGCGGCGGCCGGGTTCTTGAACACGCCTTCGCTGGTGGTGGGGGCGGTCGGGGCGAGCATGGTGGGGCGGCGCCTCGCCGCCCGCGGCCAATACCGCGGGTCGGTCCTGGGCTGGGGCTTCGCCCTGGTCGCCGCCTCCGGGATGGTTTTCGCCTTCGGCGCCGGCACGGCCGTCTGGTTCATCCTGGCGGCCACGGCCGTGGCCGGCCTGGCGCAAGCCTGCGCCCAGGTGCTGCCGTTCACCTATCCAATGGTCGCCTTGCGCCCCGACCGGGTCGCCACCGGCATCGCGGTGACGAGCTTCGTCGGCACTCTCGCCTCTGCCTTCGGCAATGGCCTGTTCACGGCCGTGGCCAACACCGGCCTGTCGAATGTCTTCCGCGGGCCAATCGTGTTGGCGCTGATCGGCCTGGCCGCGGCCCTCTGCTTCCGCGAGCGCCAGGCCCGCCGGGCCTAGAGTTCCGGGCGCCGCGCCTGGAGTTCCCGCCGCCGCGCCGGGCGCCTGGGTCGGGGCCTGGTCCTGGGCCCGCCGCGATGGCCGCTTGGGCGTGGTCCGGGCGGGGCTTTTGGGCGCTTGGCAAAACGAGGCAGCGGTTTTGTGCGCCCTGGCGAAACGAGGGCGACTTTCTGTGCAAGATCCGGC
>JAITJZ010000136.1 GCA_031278655.1 Bifidobacteriaceae bacterium | reverse complement strand
GTGCTGGTGGGCTGGTGACATAACCCCGCGCAAGTTTGCGCGGGGGTCAATGTGTGCGGGGTTATGTCACGGCCCCGGCGGTCCTGGTGTCAGAATTGGCGGTGGCCCGGGCTTGAGTTGCCCGGGGGCGGGGGCCGGGGTCGCCCGGGCGCGGGGGGCGGGGTGGCGGGGCTGGCAACTCGCCACCTGCGGGACTGGGCGGGGGGCTGGTGGCGGGCCAGACGGCATCGGCGGCGTTGCGGTTGGGGAAAGCCCAGGCGGGCTGGGTCCTGATGGCTCGCTTTGACGCTGGGTCGGTCGGCAAGGTAGCCTATTTCCTCGTGTGCCCGCCTTGGCGGGTCATCGTGTCGTGTCGACGCGCCCTCCAACCACTTCCGAACAATACCTATATGGAGTCCTAGTGCCCACTATTCAGCAGTTGGTCCGCAAAGGGCGGACCCCCAAGGCGGGGAAGTCCAAGACGCCCGCGCTCAAGGGGTCCCCGCAGCGCCGCGGCGTTTGCACCCGCGTCTACACCACCACGCCGAAGAAGCCGAACTCGGCCTTGCGGAAGGTGGCGCGCGTGCGGCTGTCCAACGGCGTCGAAGTGACGGCGTACATCCCGGGCGTGGGGCATAACCTCCAGGAACACTCGATCGTGCTGGTGCGCGGCGGGCGCGTGCGCGACCTGCCGGGCGTGCGCTACAAGATCGTCCGGGGCGCGCTGGACACCCAAGGCGTGCGCGGGCGCCAGCAGGCGCGGTCGCGTTACGGGGCGAAGAAGGAGAAGAACTGATGCCTCGGAAAGGACCCGCCCCCAGGCGGCCCCTGGTGCAAGACCCCGTCTACAACAGCCCGCTGGTGACGCAACTGGTCAACAAGGTGCTGCTGGACGGCAAGAAAACGATCGCCCAGTCGATTGTCTATGGCGCGCTCAGCGGCGCGGCCGAGAAGACCGAGAGCGACGCGGTGACGCTGCTGAAACGGGCGTTGGACAACATCAGGCCGTCGCTGGAGGTCAAATCGCGCCGGGTTGGCGGCGCCACCTACCAGGTCCCGGTCGAGGTCAAGCCCGCCCGCGCGACCACGCTGTCGCTGCGCTGGCTGGTGGGGTACTCGCGGGCGCGCCGCGAGAAGACCATGACATTGCGGTTGATGAACGAGATCATCGACGCCTCGAACGGTTTGGGCGCCGCGGTCAAGCGGCGCGAAGACACGCACAAGATGGCCGAGGCGAACCGCGCCTTCGCCCACTACCGCTGGTAGCGGCCATTGAGCTGGCCCGATGCCGCGCGGCGCCCCCAGCGCCCGCCCGGATGGCGATGACCAAGTGACGAGCAGAGAGAGTAAGGACATCCCGTGGCACTCGACGTGCTGACTGACCTCAAACAGGTCCGCAACATCGGCATCATGGCGCACATCGACGCCGGCAAGACGACCGTGACGGAACGCATTTTGTTCTACACGGGGATCAACTACAAGATCGGCGAGACCCATGATGGCGCCTCGACTATGGACTGGATGGCTCAGGAGCAGGAGCGAGGCATCACCATCACGTCGGCCGCCACCACCTGTTTCTGGAAAGACCACCAGATCAACATCATCGACACGCCCGGTCACGTCGATTTCACGGTCGAGGTCGAGCGCTCGCTGAGGGTGCTGGACGGCGCCGTGGCCGTCTTCGACGGCAAAGAAGGTGTTGAGCCGCAATCGGAGACGGTCTGGCGCCAAGCCGACAAATACTCCGTGCCGAGGATTTGCTTCGTCAACAAGATGGACAAGATCGGCGCTGACTTCTTCTACACCGTGGGCACCATTGTTGACCGCCTGGGTGCGAAACCGCTGGTCATGCAGTTGCCGATCGGCGCCGAGAACAGTTTCAGGGGAGTTGTCGACCTGCTTGAGATGCGGGCCTTGACCTGGGCCGGTGAGGTCCAGAAGGGCGAGGATTACAAGGTCGAGGCGATCCCGGAGGACTTGGTGGCGGACGCCGAGCGTTACCGCGCTCAGTTGGTGGAGACGGTGGCGGAGGCCACCGACGAGTTGCTGGAGAAGTACCTCGAGACCGGCGAACTGTCGATCCCGGAACTGAAGGCGGGCATCCGCAAGATGACCGTGGCGGGCGACATTTTCCCGATCTTCTGCGGCTCGGCGTTCAAGAACAAGGGCGTCCAGCCGATGCTCGACGCGGTCATCGACTACTTGCCGTCCCCGCTCGAGGTGCCGCCGGTGACAGGCTTCGACCCCAAGAATGAGCTGGTCGAACTGGTCCGCCAGCCCTCGGCCAAGGAGCCGTTCGCGGCCCTGGCCTTCAAGGTGGTGGCCCACCCGTTCTACGGCAAACTGACCTATGTGCGGGTTTACTCCGGGCACGTCGCCTCCGGCGCCCAGGTCATGAACTCGACCAAGGGCCGCAAGGAGCGGATCGGCAAGCTTTTCCAGATGCACTCCAACAAGGAGAACCCGGTGCCGGACATCACCGCCGGGCACATCTACGCGGTCATCGGCTTGAAGGACACCACCACCGGCGACACCCTGTCAGACCCGACCCACCCGATCATCCTGGAGTCGATGACTTTCCCGGAGCCGGTCATCCAGGTGGCGATCGAGCCCAACTCGAAGTCTGACCAAGAGAAGCTGTCCATCGCCATTCAGAAGCTGGCGGAGGAGGACCCGACCTTCCGGGTCTCGCAGAACGCGGACACCGGCCAGACGATCATCGCCGGCATGGGCGAACTGCATCTGGACGTGTTGGTGGACCGGATGCGGCGGGAGTTCAAGGTCGAGGCGAACATCGGCAAGCCGCAGGTGGCCTACCGCGAGACGATCCGGCGCAAGGTGCCCAAGGTCGAGTACACGCACAAGAAGCAGACCGGCGGCTCCGGGCAGTACGCCAAGGTGCAGGTCGCGTTCGAGCCGCTGCCGCTGGACGGCGAGGCCACCTTCGAGTTTGAGAACAAGGTTGTGGGCGGGCGCGTGCCGCGCGAATACATCCCGTCCGTCGAGGCGGGCATCGCTGACGCCATGAGTTCCGGCCCCCTGGCCGGCTACCCGGTGGTGGGCGTCAAGGCGACCCTGTTGGACGGCCAATACCATGAGGTCGACTCCTCGGAGATGGCTTTCAAGATCGCCGGTTCGATGGTGTTCCGCGAGGGCGCCAAACGGGCCGACCCGGCCCTGTTGGAACCGATCATGGACGTCGAGGTGCGGACCCCCGAGCAGTACATGGGGGACGTCATCGGCGACCTGAACTCCCGGCGCGGCCAAATTCAATTGATGGAGGACGCCTCCGGCGTCAAGGTGGTGCGCGCCCACGTGCCGCTGTCCACCATGTTCGGCTATGTCGGCGACCTCCGCTCCAAGACTCAGGGGCGGGCGGTCTACACGATGCAGTTCGATAGCTATGCTGAAGTTCCCCGAAGCGTTGCTGAGGAGATCATCAAGAAGACCCGCGGCGAGTGAGTGGCTAGGGGTCACCCAAAAGTAGTACAGAATAAGAAGGCAATACGACCCGTAGGATACCCGCGGGCCACCCTCTTGTTGAGGCGGGCCGTCAGGTACAACTACCCAAGTCCTTAGGAGGGACCCAGTGGCTAAGGCTAAGTTCGAGCGGACTAAGCCGCACGTGAACATCGGCACCATCGGACACGTTGACCACGGCAAGACGACCTTGACCGCGGCCATCACCCGGGTGCTGCATGACGAATTCCCGGAGCTGAACCCGTTCACCCCGTTCGATGAGATCGACAAGGCGCCGGAGGAGAAGCAACGCGGCATCACGATCAACATCGCGCATGTCGAATACGAGACCGCGAAGCGTCACTATGCTCACGTCGACGCGCCGGGTCACGCCGACTACATCAAGAACATGATCACCGGCGCCGCGCAGATGGACGGCGCCATCCTGGTTGTGGGCGCGGATGACGGCCCCATGGCCCAGACCCGCGAGCACGTCCTGCTGGCCCGCCAGGTCGGCGTCCCGTCGCTGCTGGTGGCCCTCAACAAGTCGGACATGGTCGAGGACGAGGAGATCCTCGAGCTGGTCGAGCTTGAGGTCCGCGAGCTGCTCAGCGCCCAGGGTTTCGACGGCGACAACGCCCCGGTGGTGCGCGTTTCGGCGCTGAAGGCGCTGGAGGGCGACCCGGAGTGGTCGAAGGCCGTCAAGGAGCTGATGGACGCGGTCGATGACTACATCCCCGATCCCGTCCGCGACATGGACAAGCCGTTCCTGATGCCGATCGAGGATGTCTTCACGATCACCGGCCGCGGCACGGTTGTGACCGGCAAGGTTGATCGCGGCAAGCTGCCGATCAACTCCAAGGTTGAGATCTTGGGCCTGCGCCCAACGCAGGAGACCATTGTCACCGGCATCGAGATGTTCCACAAGTCGATGGATGAGGCTTGGGCCGGTGAGAACTGCGGTCTGCTGCTGCGCGGCATCAAGCGCGAGGAGGTCGAGCGCGGTCAGGTTGTGGCCAAGCCCGGCACCATCACGCCGCACACCGATTTCGAGGCTCAGGTTTACGTGCTGAACAAGGACGAGGGCGGGCGGCACAACCCGTTCTATTCGAACTACCGGCCGCAGTTCTACTTCCGCACCACCGATGTCACCGGCGTCATCACCCTGCCTGAGGGCACGGAGATGGTCATGCCCGGCGACAACACCGAGATGACCGTGCAGTTGATCCAACCGATCGCCATGGAGGAGGGCCTCGGTTTCGCCATCCGCGAGGGTGGCCGCACCGTTGGCTCCGGCCGGGTCACCAAGATCATCAAGTAGGTTTTCGGAGTTTGCCCGATGCCGTCTGGCGATTAGGGCGGTGTTGAACAACACCGTCCGCCCGTGTTGACGCAGGCGGGAGCGAAGCTCTCGCCAGCGGAAACGCGGCAGACAGGCGCTGTCGGACGCCCTGTCAGAGCGTTGTTCAACGCTCTGACAGGGCGCATAGGTTCGGCGAAGGGCCGGGCAGGTCGCGCGCCTGCCCGGCCCTTCGCTTTGCTGTCGCGCCTGGGGTGGTTGATTCCGTGGATTTGCCGCGGCCCGGCGGGCCTGTGAGGGCGGCGCGGGGGCCGGGGGCGCCCGCGAGTAGCATTGGGCGTGGCCGTTGGTTCATCCGATTCAGATTTGGAGAAGTGCCCCATGAAGACTCGCAAACTCGGTCCTCACAATGTCAGCGCGGTGTCCGTGGGGGCGATGCGGCTGTCGATCGAGGGCCGGCCGTCCAGGCAGGACGCGATCGCCACGATCCATGCGGCGCTGGACGCCGGCGCCAACCACATCGACACGGCCTACGGCTACCGCATCCCAGGAGAGCCGGAGGCCCACAACCACCGGTTGATCGCCGAGGCGCTGGCGACCTGGCCGGGCGGGGATTCGACCAAGGTGGTGGTGGCCACCAAGGGCGGCCACCTGCGCGCCGCCGAGGACCGGCCCGGCCGTTGGAGCCAGAACGGCAACCCGGCGCACCTCAAACTGGTCGCCGAATGGTCCTTGCGGGACCTGGGCGTGGACGCCATCGACCTCTACTACTATCACCGGCCCGACCTGAACGTTCCCTACGCCGACTCGGTGCTGGCGCTCAAGGAGCTGCACCAGGCGGGGACCATCAAGACGGCGGGCGTGTCGAATGTCAACGTCGAGCAGTTGCGGATCGCCCATGAGATCCTGGGCGACGCGCTGGTCGCGGTCGAGAACCATTTCTCGCCGGCCTATCGCGCCAGCGATGAGGTGCTGAGGCTGGCGGGCGAGTTGGGCCTGGCCTTCATCCCGTACCACTCGGCCGGCGGCTTGGCCCAGCCGGGCGGCGCCGAACGCTTCCCGGCCTTCCACAAGATCGCCGCCGCCAGGGGCATCTCGGTGCAGCGCCTGGCGCTGGCCTGGGAACTGGCCCTGGGCGACCACGTCATAGTCATCCCGGGCACGTCGCGGCCGGCGTCGATCCTGGATTCGATTCAGGCCGCCGATGACGTGTTGACGGCCGAGGAGATGGCAGCCCTGGGCGCGGACGTCTGGGGCTGAGAGCCGACCGACTCGGTGGCTTCTCGGCAGGCGAGATGTGGCCTGGTTGGGCGCCGGCGGGCCGGCCTGCTGGTGTGAGCGGCCGCCGCGTGCGGGGCTCGTCCCGGGGTTGTTTGGCGGTAGGCCCCTGGTTCCAGGGCGCTCACAGTCACGGGTACTACGGTCGATGGTGT
>JAITJZ010000095.1 GCA_031278655.1 Bifidobacteriaceae bacterium | reverse complement strand
CCCCCACTTTAACATCGCTAAAACGCAAACCGCGATTCAACTGGGTGACTGGAGTTCAGACGTGTGCTCTTCCGATCTGACCGCAAGCACGCCGCCGCTCCAACCTGAGACGCTGCCCTCCGACACATCGACGTAGCCGTCCAAGTCCGAGATCGTGTACCCCCAATCGTCGGGGTCGCCGTCGAACCCGTTGACAGTGCCGGTGGCCTCCCACGCCCCATTCGGGAGCAGCGCCAGATCAGTCGTGAACGCCACCGCCAACTGCACGCTATAGTCTGGGCCACCCGGAGGGGCGGTCTTGTCCACAATCCAGACCTCCGGCAATGCCGGACTCGTGTCCGTGATCGGCGCGTCGTCGGTGCCGACGATTTTGAGCGTGACCGTCACCGGGGTGCCGTCGCCCGGGTCCGCTGTGGCCTGGGGGGTGTCGGAGGTGGGGGCTATGGTCACGCCGAGAACTGCGGCCAGCCCTAAGATCATCCAACGCCTTGCTGTTTTCACAATGACTCCTTCGCAGACGAAAACCGGAACCGGGTAACCACTTGCGTTCCCTCGGTTGGCTCTACTTCCGACGGCTCCTCAGCGCCGTCAAACTGAACTGAATCCCCCCCTGGCGGCGCAGCCGCCGCCCACGGCCCAAGTGGGCCGGACGCCACCTCGCCCATGATTGTGGTGCCGGTTGGCCCGGCGGCTGGGCCGGCCCACTCCGGCTGCTCAAACCGGGCCGGCGGCGCCGCAGCGCCCGCGCCAAGCTCGCCGGAGCCGAAACCGTCTATCTGGCTGGCGCCTGTCGGCGTTTCGCCTGGACCCCAGCCCAGCGGCGCCGGGTAGACCGGCCCGCCAGGCGCCTCCGCGCCACCAGGCAGGCCTGGCGCCTGGCCAGCGCTCGGGTCCCCGCCCACAGGACCCGAGCCCGGCCCAGCCATCAACGTCGTCCCAGTCGGCCCAACCCCAACGCCCCCGGCAACCACAGCGCCCGAACCGCCCTCAGCCATCAACGTCGTCCCAGTCGGCCCAACTGCGGCGGGCTCAGCCTCCGCCATGATCGTGGTGCCGGTCGGCGTGGCGGTCGGGTCCCACGGCGCCGGCGCAACGGCGGGCACCGGCTCAGCCATCGCGGTGGTGCCCGTAGACCCAGCCAGCGGGGAATGCACAACGCTGGCGGACGGCATCGGGCTGGCCGCGGGAGAACCCAAACCGGCCACCGCCTGAACTGGGACGGGACGCGGCGCACGGCCAAGCCGACCGCGCGTGCCGGACCCCTGGCGGCCGGTCCCGCGCCCCCGGCGGCCGCTCTCGGAGTTGGTCCCCCGGCGGCCAATGCCCCGGCCGGCCCGCAACTCCGCGATGCCGCGGGCGCGCGCGCGGCCAGTCAAGACGCTGACCGCCTCGCCCACCCGCAGCGCGAAGAACAACGCCACCGCGCCCGCCACAGCCGCGCCGGCCGCCGCGAAAGCGATGGTTGACATCAAGGACAGCGTCTCGTGGCTCACGTCCGCGCCTCCGCCCCGCTGTGCCGCGCGACCGACGCCCGGGCGTCCTCCAAGGCCTGAGGGATCTCGTTGCACTCCTCCTCAACCGCCACATCGACCGCGCCAGGCAAGCAGACCAAGCCGCTCGACTTGTCCTCGATCTGATCCAGCAGGTTGTTCAACTGCGAGGCGCCGACCCCGGCCGTGATGAACCGGTCCGGGTAGCCCGCGATGACCTTGGCCGGCAGCAAGAGCGCCCCAAAGGAGGCCACGTCGCTTTGGGCGCTGGCGCGGTCGACCGAGTCCACCATCTGCTCAAGGGCGTCCCAATACTCGCCATAGTCAACCTGGCCCAGCTTCTGGCCAGCCTTGGCCCGGAAGCCAAAGACCTGATTGAAGCGCTCAGCCTGGGGGTAGAAATCCGCCTCTGTCGTCCCCGAATCGACCACCGACCGGAACGCCTCTGCGGCCAGGGCGTCGCCATCGGCCCCCTGGTAGAAGAAGGCGTAGGTCAGGCCAACGGCATTGGACAACTCCGGCCAGCCGGCCGTCTGCTCCAACTGTTTGCGGCGGGTGGCCATGAGGTCGCTCCAGACGGTGTTGTCAGAAGAGCTGAACTCGTCGGCGTCGCCGCGCATCGACTCGATCAACTCCAAATAGGCGCCGGTCTCCTCCGGCTTGAGCTCGATGGCCCGCAGATACTCCCCGATCTGCGCTTCCGTGCCGCCAGTCCGGCTGCGCGCCTCGGTCAAAACCTGCTCGTAATCGGCCGTCCGGGCGGCTGAGGCCGCCGCCGAGCAAACCACCCCGGCGCCGGCCAGCAGCACCGCCAAGACCGCCGTCGCCGTGAAGGCCGCCACCCGCCGGCGCAGGCCCTTGCGGAAGCCGTCATCGACCTCCTCGTAGTTCGTCAAGTCGTAGAGCAGATGCTCGCAGCTTTGGTAGCGGTCCGCCGGGTTGGCCTGGGTGCAGCGCGCGATGATCTTTTCCAGGCCGCCGGACAGAGCCGGATTGAGCTGCCGGATGGGATAGATCTCATACGGCGGCTGGCTCGGATTGTGGCCCGTCACCAGGTGGTACAGCGTCACGCCGAGGGAGTAGATGTCAGACCTGGGGTCGGCCCGGTCGGTGTTGACGTCCCCCATCAGCACCTCCGGCGCGGCGTAGCCGTAGGTGCCCAAGGCGACGGTCCCGCCCATCCCGGAAATCGACTGCAACTGGCCGCCGGCGTAGCGCCGGGCCGTCCCGAAGTCGATCACAACCACGTCGCCATTCGGTTTCAACATGACGTTGGACGGCTTCAGGTCGCGGTAGACGATGGGCGGGTTTTGGCTGTGCAGGTAGGCGAACACCCCGGCCAGCTGCTCGGCCCAGCGGATGACGTCGCTTTGGCTGAAGGCTCCGTCGATCAGCGGTATGTCCTCAGCCGCCTGCAAGTTCTCCGTCCGCGCCTCGCCCAGGGGGCGCCCCTCGACGAAGTCCATCAGAATCAGCAATGAGTCCGGCGTCTCCAGCACGTCGCTGATCGCCACGATGTTCTCATGCCGCAATTGCTTGAGGGTTTCGATCTCCGCCAGCAGGGCCATCTCCGCCACGCGGTCGTTCTCAAGGCCAACCCGCAGGACTTCTTTGATGGCCCAGATCTTGTTGGAGCGGATATTGCGGGCCTGCCAGACGACTGACATTCCGCCCGATCCGATTCGCTCGACCAGGACATATTTCCCGTCGACGACGTCCCCGACTTGCAGCACGCGCTTTACCTCCGGGCCGGGCCGGCGGCGGCCGGGTCGAGGCAGGGCAAAGCGAGGCCAATAGCGGCGCCGGCTTGCGCGCGCGAGATTCCGCGCGGCGCCCGCGACGGCGGGATAACGCATCGCACAGCCATGTTGGCCGCCCTTCTTGCTGGTAATCGCCTTGCCATTGAAATCTGGGGTGGTTGGCGCAACTCAGATAGCAAGACATTAGCAGGGTTGGAGAAGCTGAACCTGACAAATTGTGCAGGTTCAGCCAAGAGCATTTTCTTCAGCCATTTCCAAGCTTTTGACCAGCGAAAACGCGCGGCGTCCGATTAGGTATCGCTACCTTGTGGGTACTTCTGCCCACCCCCGCTAGGCGTTCCCCCGCCGCTTTTGCGGACGGCACCGTCCAAGTCACCTGCCCGATGCCGTCCGGTCGCCTCCCGGCGCCCCTGGCGTCGGCCGCCCGCTGGCTTGGCCGCCCCGGCGCGAGCGGGCGAAGCGGCGGAAACCCTGCGGCGGGCGCATTTCTACTCAGCTTTGGCTGATTTCGCCATCCGCGAAGGCTGAATACGTGACCTGGATCACATTGGGCTGTTAGGTTGGGGGCTCAAGCAGATCCTCCCAAGCTGCCGCTTCGGTGCTTCACTTCGCCGGGCGCGGGCGTGGCAGCGGGAGGGCCTTTCTTTTTAAGGCGGCGGTCAGGCGGCGAAGAAGCCGCTGCGGCGCATGATGTAAATGCCCAGCACAGCCAGGCCAAACACGCCCACCGCCATCAAGCTGAAGCCGAGCATCCGCATCGAGGCGCCGGCCGGGGGCTCCGGCGCGGTTATCACAGTTTCTTCCTCGCTTGGCGACTGGCTGGGCGAGGGGCTGGGGCTCTTGCTGGCCGAGCGCGAGGGGCTGGGCGTGGCGCTGGCAGACGGCGAGGCGGCGGCGGAGGTCTCGGCTGGCGCCGTCTCAGCGCCGTCCGACCGGCCTGAGGCTGAGGCCGTGGCGGACGGCTGGCTGGCGGTCGGCGCCGGGGTGGGCGTGGATGTCGCAGTCGGTGCTGGCGTCGGCGTGGGCGAGGGCGTCGGGGACGGCTGGCTTGGCTGCGGCGATGGCTGGGTGGGCGTGGGGGACGGCTGCGCCGTCCTCTCGGCCACGGCCGTGGCCAGGATCTCGCCGTCTGGGCTGAGCGACAAGGACACCGCCAGGCCTGGCACGGCGAACTGGATCGCGTCAAGCGCCACCGTCGAGACCCCGGCACTGTCCCCCCGCCACTTGATCGGCGATGCGGTCTCGCCCGCGTTCAGGCCGGTGACGTGCTCAATCACCAGCTGGCCGGAGCCTGTGAAGCCGTCTGCCAGGTAAACTGGCCAGGCCTCGTCCAGCAAGCCGATGCCAGCCCCATAGGCCAAGAGCACATCGCCCGAGACTAAGAAGTAGGCGTCGTGCACGGCCACGCCAAGCGAGCCCAGCGCCTTCGCCTGGGCGGGCGCCTCAATCATCAGCGGGCCGGACAACTCCAGCGCCGCCCCGCCGTAGGCCGCCACGCCGCGACCGCCTTCGGTGGCGCCGTTGCCGGCGATCCGGCCCTGGTCCAAAACCGCCGAAGGCACCGTCTCCGGCACCTCGTCCTGAGGCGAAGGCGTCGGGCTGCCGCCCCATTCGGCCTTGTCTACCACGACGATGCCGCCGCCTCGGCGGGCCAGGTTGGCTGTCAACTCCGGCACGGAGGCGACGGCGGAGGCCACCTGTCCGGCGTAGCCGCCGAAGTCCAGCCGCCCGCCGACATTTGGCTCTGCGCCGGCCTGGCGCACCACAGCGATGCCGCCGCCGTCGCCGTCGACCGCGTTGCCGGTGATCGAACCGCCGTAGACGCGCATCACGCCGCCGTTCAGGACGCCGCCGCCGAAGGCCGTCAGACCCTCAGCCGCCGTCACCGTGTTGTCCGCGATCCGGCCGCCGCCCATGAAGAAGGTGCCGCCAGCCTGGTTCCAGACGCCCGCGCCGCCGATTGAGCCGGTCCGCGCCGAATCGCTGGTCACCTCTAGCGAGCAGCCGGTCACGCCCGAGCCGCTGCCGGTGAGCAGCAATTCGCCCGCGTTGACGATGCCGTGCGACGGGTTGTCCTTGATCACAGCGTCGTTGTCAAGGGCCAGGGAGGCCCCCGCCGCCACTGTCACAGCCGCCGCCCCCGGCTGGACCGCGCCGGTGAAGGACCCCGCGCCGTCGATCACAATCCCGCGCAGGGTCAGACTGGAACCCTCCGGCACTTTGATCAGCGGCCCGCCGTAGCCTCTTAGGACAGGACCGCCGGTCAAGGTCACGGAAGTCGCGCGACCGTCCCGGTTCAACACGCTGACCAGGCTGTCGATGACTGTGCCAGGTGGGACGGTGAGCGTGCTGCCGCTGGGCGCGTTGGCGATCAGCGTCTGCAAGTCAACCCGGGTCGGGGTGGGCTGCTGGCTCTGAGTTGGGCTGGGGGTTGGCGTGGGCCGAGGCTCGACTGTGCTAACGCCCCCCGGGGTCAGAATTAGCCAGGTGACGCCGCTGCTGGTGGCCGCCAGCGTGGCCGCGCAGCCGCCGTTGTCGCAGAAGACGGCCTCAGCCGGGGCGACGCCCAAGTCGCCTTCGGTCGCCAGCGCGACGGCCTGGGCCGCAGTGGGCTGGTAGAACCACAAGGTCGATCCCTCGCTCAAACGGCCCAGCCTGAGCGATGAGGCCGCCGTCAGCCAGCTATAGATGCCCTGGCTCTGATTGCCGACCTGGACCAGCCCGGCCACCCGCGTGGTGCCCTGGTTGATCAGCCGGTCCACCACCACCCCGGCGCCGCCGGAGCCCTCGATCCGGGCCGAGCCGCCCGACAGCACCCAGAGTTGGCCGCCGAAGGCGATGTCCGAGCCGACGGCCTCGAAAGCGGCGCCCGACTCGACAAAGACGTCCGCCTCGGATTGGGCGGCATCGGCGAACTTCAACTCGCCGCCGGCCTGGACGGTGATCCTGTCCTTGACGGTGAAGGGGCCGCCGCCAAGCTCGACAGCGCCTTGGACAACGATCTCGCCTTCTTCGACGCAACCGGCCGGCACCGCCACCAGGCCGCCGGAGTCGATCATCGCCTGCAACGAGCAGCCGACCACAGCGCGCGATGGTGCTGACAAGGCCAGCGCTGCTCCGGGCAGCAGGACAAGGGCTACGAGGGCGAGAGCCGCCCGCCTGACAAAGCTCGTTGTCGACCGCATAGGATTTCCCGGAATGTGAGTGGGCCAGCTGGAACCGACCGTTCGCGTCAAATGCTACTGTTCCGCTCTGCGATCCGCCCGAAAACGGCGTTCAGCCTAGGTAGAAACGCGCGCCTGGTACAAAATTAACCACTCCAGCGCATGACAATCCGCTTTTGACCCCGCCTCCGCCCCCCGCCGGCGCGCCCGGCATCCGGCCTGGGGGGCGGGGGCGGATCGGTGTCGGAGCGGTGTGATTAGCTTGGAAACATGTCCGAGCACGCCGGAATCAGGCCCCGCTTCGTCTGGAGGCGGCCGATGCGCCCGCGCCCGGTCCACGAGGCGGGCCGCACTTCGACACCGTTGGAGTTGCTGTTCGACCTCGTCTTTGTGGTCGCCATCGGCGCGGCCGTCGACGAGTTGGCCGATGGCGTTGGGCAAGGCCAGTTTTGGCGCTCCTTGGCGTCGTTCGCGATGGTCTTCTTCGCCATTTGGTGGGCCTGGATGAACTTCTCCTGGTTCGCCTCCGCCTACGACGTCGATGACGGCCCTTACCGCCTGGCGGTCATGACCCAGATCGCCGGCGTGCTGATCATCGCGGCGGGGGTGACCCGGGCCTTTGAGGACCTGGATTGGACGGCCGGGACGCTCGGTTATGTGGTCATGCGGGCCTCGGCGGTGGCCCAATGGATTCGGGCCGGGCGAGGCGACCGCGAGCGGCGCACCACGGCCAGGCGCTACGCCATCGGCATCGCCACGGTCCAGGCGCTGTGGCTGGCCCGGCTGGCGCTGCCGCGCGACCTGGTCTGGACAGGGTTGTCTTTCGCGCTGCTGGCCGGTCTGGAGTTGGCCGTGCCAGCTTGGGCTGAGGACCGCAAGCAGACCGCCTGGCAACCGCACCATGTGGCTGAGCGCTACAGCCTTTTCACTCTCATCCTGCTGGGCGAGTTGGTGGCGGTGGCGGTGGCGGGCGTGCAGGTGGAACTGGACTCGACTGGGCTGACGCCGGGCCTGGCCGGGGTCTCGGGAGCCAGTTTGGTGCTGCTGTTCGCGCTCTGGTGGCTGTATTTCCTCTCCCCGATGGCGGAGCGCCTGGCCGCCCGGCGCGACCTGGCCTTCCCCTGGGGTTACGGCCACGTCGCGATTTTCGCCGCCCTGGCGGTGCTGGCGGCTGGGCTGGAGTTGGCGCTGAAGATCTCGCACCGCAACCACCTGCACGTTGGCGAGGTCGCGGTGGGCTGCCTGGTGGCCCTGCCGGTGCTGGCGTTCATCGCCTGCCTGTGGGCGCTGCGAGCCTGGGCCGAACGCTCACTCGACGGCTGGCCCAGCCTGTTGGCGACCGCCGTTGGCCTGGCCGGCGCGCCGTGGCTGGCCTTGACCGGGCTGGGGGCGGCCGGGGCCGTGGGCGGGACGGCGGCTGTCGCGGTCGCCCTGACCGTGGCGGTGGTCCGGGCGGCCGCCCGCCAGGGCATCACGGGGCCAGGACAGGAGGACATGGTCGAATCATCGGACCAACAGTGATCAGCCGGGTCAGGCGGGGCGGCCGGAGGGGCGGAAGACCCACGCCCGCAGGGCGGCGTAGTTGAAAGCCGCCACAGCCAGCATGGCGGTCGCTTTGGCGGCCCACCCGGGCGCCCCGAGCGCCGCCAAGGCGGCCACCAACCCGGTCGAGGCGACCCAGTTGAAGGCCACCAGGGCGACGTAGCGGCGCAGCGCGCCGGGCACCGCGCCGGCTTTGAAGACCAGATCGCGGTTGCCTCGGTAGTTGACGGCGAAAGCAGCCAGAAAACTGGTCGCGCTGGCCGCCCAAGGCACCAAGCCGGCCCTCTCCAGGAGCAGGAACAGGCCCATGTCCACCACCGCGCTGGCCGCGCCGACCAGCGCGAAGGCGGCCAGGCGGCGGACTGCGGCGAAAACGCCAGCCCGCCGCGGGGCGGCGTTGGCTGGTGGGCGAGCGGACGGCATCGGGCTATTTCGGCGTGGCTTGAATGTCCAAGACCAAACCTTGAACCATGAACTGAATGCCCACAATGGTGGGCGCCACCCCCAGCAGCCAGGTCCCGGTCGAGGCCGAGACGCCGTTGATGAGCGACCAGGCCGTCGCCCAGACGCCGACAGTGACGCCGAACAGCGTCAGCAGCAGCCCGGCGAAGGCCAGCAGGGCGATCGGCGAGAAGCTCCACAGGACGTACTTGCGCCACATCCGCCGCCAGCTGCCGCCGATCAAAGTGGCCAGGATGCGGGGCGCGACGCGGCTCAGGCGCATGGTCGAGGTCTCGCTGCCGTAAACCGCCGGAATGTTGACATCGCGAGCGCGCACGTCGGCGATGTTGAGCCAGATCAGGAGATCGTTCTCAAAGTCGTAGCGCTTGTGCAGGCTGTCTAGCGGGAGGCGGCGCAGGGCCTCGGTGGTGCAGGCGGTGTAGCCATTTTGCGGGTCGACCATGTTCCAGTAGCCGGAGGCGGCCTTGGTCAGAAAGGTCAGCACGACGTTGCCGAAAACTCGGTGCCGCGGCATCCCCTCGAACGAGGTCGAGGAATAGAAGCGGTTGGCCTTGGTGAAGCCGTAGCCGTCGTCAGCGATCGGGGCGAGCAGGTCTGGCAGGTGGTCGGGGTCCATCTGGCCGTCGCCCGCCATCACCACTGAGACGTCGGCGCCAAGCTCGATGACGCGCTGGTGCCCTCGCACGACCGCGCCGCCTACCCCTTGGTTGGACTCCAGGGTGATGACCTCGGTGCGCTCGTCGGCCGCCTCGAGCGCGGCTTGGCGGGTGCCGTCGGGGCTGGCGTCATCGACCACGACGATGTGGTCCACCAACTCGGGCATGGTCTGGATCACCGTCCCGACATGCGCCTCCTCGCGGTAGGCCGGCACCACAACGCCCACCTTCAAGCCCCGATACACGGGCCGACATTACCAGACCAGTCCCCCTGCCCGGCCATCCGCTCGCGGGCAGCGCGCCGGGGCCGCCATCAGGGCCATCTGCTAACGTGCCGGTAGCGTCGCCCGGGTCGGCTGGGCGGCCGCCTTAGCACGCGATATCAAGGAGGCACGGTGGGCGGTGCGCCGCTGGTGGTCATCCCCACCTACAACGAGCGCGCCAGCCTGCCCGCCGTGGTCGAGCGCCTGCGCCGGGCGGTCCCGCAGGCTGACATCCTGGTGGTGGATGACGCCAGCCCAGACGGCACCGGGGCCTGGGCCGATCAAGCGGCCGAGGCGGAGGCGCAAGTCCACGTCCTGCACCGCCCCCGCAAGGACGGCCTGGGGCGGGCCTACCGGGACGGCTTCAGATGGGCTTTGGAGCGAGGTTTCGACCCGATTGTGGAGATGGACGCGGACGGCTCGCACCAACCGGAGCGGCTGCCGGCGCTGCTGGCCGCCCTGGACGGCCCCGGCCAGGCGGCAGGCGGCCGCCAGGACGCCCGGCCCGGCGCTGTTCCCGGCCGCGGGGACGATGCCGTCCGGCTGGTCATCGGCTCGCGCTGGGTGCCGGGCGGGCGGGTGGTGGGCTGGCCGCTGCGGCGCCAGGTCTTGTCGCGCGGCGGCAACCTCTATGTCTCCTTGATGCTGGGGCTGAGAGTGAAAGACGCCACGGCTGGTTTCCGGGTCTACCGGGCGGACCTGCTGCGGCGAATCGACCTCGACCAGATCGAGGCCCACGGCTACGGCTTCCAGGTCAATATGACGATGGCCGCCCGCCAAGCCGGAGCGCGCATCGTCGAGCTCCCGATCACCTTCCCGGAGCGGGCCGAAGGCGTCTCCAAAATGACCGGCTCAATTGTGCGCGAGGCGATGTGGCTGGTCACCCGCTGGGGCTTGCGCCGCCGCTGGGCGCAGTTGCGCCGGTTGGCCGGCCGCGCCTGACCTGGCCGCCCGCCGCGCCCAGCCAGTTCAAGCGGCGGCGCGGATCGCGCCCGGGGACGGGTGCTGGGCGGCCAGATGGGCCAGCAGCGCGCCGACCGCCAAGGCGTAGACGAAGAAGCCGGGCTCGAGGTAGCGGAACTCGAGGTGGTCCGACCCGTTGACGGCGTGGTAGACCAGACCGGCCAGGGCCGCGCCCAGCGCCATCTGGACCTCGACCCGGCGCCAGGCCACAATCACCGCCGCCACCAGCAGGACCATTGCGAAGACCAGGCCCGGGTCCTTGCCCAGGGAGTACTTGATGTCGAAGGCTGTGACGCCCAGGAAACGCCTCGGCAGCGCCAGCAGCGCCTCCCAGGTGGTCTCGCCGCTTTGGCGCAAACGAAACTGGTCCAACTCCGCCAAGGGATAGACGATCAGCTGGTAGACCTGGGTCGCGGCCGAGACCCCGACAATGACGGCGGCCGGGGCCGACCACGAATTGCGAGGCCGGCCGGATCGAATCCACTCGCCCGCCCAGGCCGCCAACAGGGCGCCGGCCGGGACCAGTTGGGCCTGGCGGCTGAAGGCGAACACCAGCATCAGCAGGCCGGCGCCCAGCAGCCAAAGCCAGCGCGGCAGCCGGCTGCCAAAACGCCCCGGCCGGTCCGGCCCGCCCCCTCCAGCTGCCCCGGCCCGGCTGGGCGCGGCGCGCCGGTAAGCCCAGGCGCAGCCCAGCGCCAGCGCCAACAGCAGCGCGCTCAAGCCCTCCGTCAATGGCGTCACGGCGAAGAAAAACCAGGCCTGGCAGCCGAAGACGGCCAGAACCGCGCCCAGGGCGGGGACCAAGCCGTGCCGGCGCAACAGCGCCGCCGCCGTCACAGCGTAGAAAGCCGCGCCCAGCGCCAGCGCCAGCGCCACCATCCCGGCCCAGTCCCAAGCCCCCACCAGCGGGCTGGCCAGCAGCGGGAAGGCGACCCGGGGGCGGACCAAGTCCCAGTCCAGCAGTTCTTCGACCGATTTGACCAGGCCCGGCCAGCCCCAGCCGTCGAACAGGGCGGTGGACTGGCGAAAGGCCTCTGGGCGCGAAACACCGGAGAACACCAGCGCTTGACCGTAGTAGTGAATCGAGTCCGGCGAGGCGATCTTGGTCGTTTCGACAACGCGCTTCCAGCTGATCCAGAACAGCGCGCAGACCACCACCCAGTAGAGCAGCCCGCCGCCCCGGCGGCGGAAGAAAGCCTCAACGCGGCCCCAAGGCCCAACCCGGCCCGGAGCGGCAGCGGCGGCGCTGACGCGACCGGGCCGGACGGCATCGGGCAAGTCGCCGAAGCGGCTCACAGGCGCACCGTCTCGCCTTTCGCGGCCGATTCCAACGCGGCCTCAGCCGCCAGCAGGGTTTTGTAGCCGTCTTCGAGCGATATGGCGTCCCCGCCCAAGCCAAGCACGGCGTCCCGGAAAGCCTCGTTCTCGGCCTTCAACGGCTCGTGGGTCTTGATCGCGTAC
>JAITJZ010000106.1 GCA_031278655.1 Bifidobacteriaceae bacterium | reverse complement strand
TGAACGCCGAGTTCGACCAGATGATGACGACAGCCAAGGACGACCTCGCCGCCTTGGTGGCGGAGAAGAAGAGGCTCGAAGACGCCCAAGACGCCCTGATAGACGCCTATCTGGGCAAGCAGATCAGCCGCGAGGCGCTGGGCCGCAAACAAGACCCGCTCCAGGTCCGCCTCGAAGAAGTCAACCAGCAGATCGAACTGTGCTCCCGCGACTACGCCGACTACCGGCGCAACTTGGACGACTACCTTGGTTTGACCGCGAACCCGTTCGAGTTGTACCGGCGCTCCAACGGCGCGGTGCGCCGCCTGTTCAACCAGTGCTTCTTCCGCAAACTGTTTATCGACGAACTCATCCCAGCCCCGGAAGGCGAAGACGGCCTGGGTGTGCGCGCCGACCTCCAGGACCCCTACCGGCACTTCTTCGACCCGGACACCATCGAACGCGCCAAAGCGCACATCGATCCAGCCAACTCGGACGAAACCGGGCCGATCCTGACCCCGGTTCAACTGGTCACACGTTCTCACATGACCGAAAAGGGGTGGCTGACGGGACTCGAACCCGCGACCCCCTGGACCACAACCAGGTGCTCTACCAACTGAGCTACAGCCACCATGCCGCGCCGGCGGCGGCGGCGAGGACGCGCAGAATCCTACCCTAATCGGGCGGTGGCCTGCCCGGCGCCGCGTCGTCGCCTGGCAAAGCCTTTGCCCGATGCCGTGGCCCAAGCCCCAGCCCAACGCCAAGCCCCAGCCCGCAGCACGCAGTCAGCCAGCGCCCAAGCCCCAGCCCAACGCCAGGCCCCAGCCCGCAGTCAGCCAGCACGCGGTCAGCCAGCACGCGGTCAGCCAGCACGCAGGCGCCCATCAGCGCGCGGGCGGTGCCGGGCGCGCGGCGTTCTCCTGGACGGCGAGGGCGGCGGCCCGGGCGGTGTCGGAATCGGGGCCGGGGTCGGGGACGAACATGGTGGCGCGGTAGTAGCGCAGTTCGTCGATCGAATCCTGGATGTCGGCCAGGGCCCGGTGGCCGCCGAGTTTCTCGGGCGCGGCGAAATAGAGCCGGGGGTACCACCGGCGCGCGAGTTCCTTGATGGAGGAGACATCAATGTTCCGGTAGTGCAAATGCGCCCCCAGGGCGGGCAGGTCGCGGTCGATGAACCCGCGATCAGTGCTGACCGAGTTGCCGGCCAGCGGCGCCTTGGCGGCCTGGGGCACATGGGCCGTGACATAAGCCATGACCTTGGCCTGCGCCTGGGCCAGGGTCACGCCATCGGGCAATTGGGCGAGCAGGCCGGAGGCGGTGTGCATCTCGCGCACGAAGTCGCACATCTGGTCGAGCGCCGCGGCCGGCGGTTTGACGATCAGGTCGATCCCATCCGCGAGCGGGTTGAGCGCCGAGTCGGTCACCACCACGGCGATCTCGATGAGGGCGTCTTTGGCCAGGTCAAGTCCGGTCATCTCGCAGTCGACCCAAATGATCGGGTCGGCCACGCCGGTCTCTGGAACACTCATCGGGCCAGCCTACAACGCCCGTTGGCGTAGGCTGGGGACGCCCGGCCCCCGTAGCTCAGTGGATAGAGCAACTGCCTTCTAAGCAGCTGGCCGGAGGTTCGAATCCTCTCGGGGGCGCCGCCCCGGGCGCCGCTCAGCCCCGGCATTCGGCCAGCAGGGCGGTCAGCGCCCGCCGGTCGGCGCTGGGGATGGCCAGTTGGTAGCGCCCGGCCAGCGCGGCGTAGGCCGCGCCGTAGCCGCAGCGGCCAACCTCCGGCAGCCATTCGGCCGGCCCGGAGTCGCCTTTGGCCTGGTTGGCCGCCCCGGCCACGGCCAGCAATTCGGCCGGGTCGTTGGCGAACGCCTGGCGTTGGTCCTTGGTCCACGCCCAAGCTCCCGCGCGCCAGGCCTCGGCCAGCGACACGATGTGGTCGATTTGGACCGTTTGGGTGGATTCAGCCCGGTCGAACTCAATGATCGCGCCGGTGTACGGGTCGGCCAGGCGGCCGCCGGCGACGGCGCAGCCGGGGTCGCTGGCCAAGAATGTGACCGCTTCGAGGTCGCGCTGGAGGATTTCGTCGCGGGTGTGGCAGCCGTCGCCGTCGAGGTCCGCCCACCCGCCCGGCAGGAAGGCCGCGCGCTCGTAGGCCGGCGCCGCCTCGCTCGGCGGCGGCGGCAAGGCGTCGATGGCCGCCAGGGCCTCGGCCACGCTCGCCGGGTCGGCGGTCAGCCCCGCCGATGCCGTCGTCCCAGTCCCGGGAGTTTCCCCGGGCAGGCTCGTGCCCGGCTCGCCCGCCGGTGAGCTGGCGTCCGTCGGGTCGCCGCGCAGCGCCCCAATGCCCCAGAAAGCCGCCAGCGACAGCACCGCCACCAGGCCGAACATCGCGCTGAGCGCTCCCTGCCGACTCCGGCCGACCGGCTCTGGCCGGTCGGTGGTCGGGCGTTCAGCCATCGTCCGGCCGGCTGGCCCGGCCCCGCGGGCCGCGCCCGGGCGCGGCCGAGTCCGCCGCCGGGCCCTCCCATCCGCGCCCCGCGCCCCTGTCGGAGCCCCTGTCGGAGCCCCGGCCAGCGCCCAGCGAACGGGGCAGGCGGACCCGGAAGTCAGCGCCCGAGTCGGAATCGACCACCACCAGCGAACCCGCGTGCAGGCGGACAGCCCAGCGGGCGATCGCCAAGCCCAGGCCGGTGCCGCCGGTCGAGGCGGCGCTGGAGGCGCCGGCCATCTTGCCGCGCTCGAAGCGCTCAAAAATGCGTTCGCGGTCCTCGGGCGCGATCCCCGGACCCTGGTCCTTGAAATCGAGTTGAATCCATTTGCCAGAGGTGGTGGCGGTGATGGTGATGATGCCGCCGTCGGGGGAGTGGCGGACGGCGTTCGAGAGCAGGTTGGCGGCCACCTGGTGCAGGCGCTCGGGGTCCACGGTCATGCGCAGCGTGCGCGGGACCACTTCGACGGCGAACGCCAACTGCTTCCCGGCGGAGGAGGCGACCAACCTGGCCGCCGCCACGGCATCGTCCAAAAATGCCTCGACCTCAACCTCGGCTGGGTCCAGCTCCATCGCGTCCGCGTCCAGGCGTGACAGGTCCAACATGTCCGTGACCAGGCGACTCAAACGCTTGGTCTGGGTCAAAAGCAAGTCGAGGGTGGCGAGATCGGGCGCGGTGACGCCATCGACCATGTTCTCCAACTCGGCCTGCAAAGCCGCCACCGGCGTGCGCAACTCATGCGAGACGTTGGCGATCATCTCCCGGCGCAGGGCGTCGGTCTGGGCCAAGTCCTTCGCCATCAAGGTGAAAGCGCGGGCCAATTCGCCGACCTCGTCGCGCGAGGAGACCGAGACCTTGGTCGAATAGTCGCCCTTGGCCATAGCCTGTGCGGCCTCCGTCATCTCGCGTAGCGGGCTGGTCATGCCGTGGGCCAAGACCTGGGTCACCACCAGCCCGGTCACCACCGCCAACGGCATGGTCCGGGTCGGCCCCATCTCGTGTTTCAGCCCCAGCCAGGTCATCACCACCGCCGCTGTCACGGCGCTGGTCACGAGCACGCCGATCTTGATCTTGATCGAGCCGAAGGGGTCGAGCGGCCGGGTGACGTTGGGCAGCGGCCGCTTCGCCGCCTTAGTCATCGCCGGGGTCTTCTTCGCACGGTTCGAAGGCGTAGCCAACGCCGTGCACGGTGCGGATCAAATCCGACCCCAGTTTGCGGCGGACGGCTTTGATGTGGGAGTCGACGGTGCGGGTGCCGGAGGCGTCGACCCAGTCCCAGACGTGCTCCAGCAACTTCTCGCGGGTCAGGACGGTGCGGGGGGATTCCGCCAGGAAGGCCAGCAGGTCGAATTCGGTCGGGGTCAGGTGGACTTCCTCTCCCGCCCGCGTCACGCGCCGCGAGGCCCGGTCGATCAGCAGGTCACCGGCTTGGATGGGGGCGGCGTCGAAGCTCGGCGCGCCCAGTTGCTTGGCTCGCTCGACCCGTCGCAGCAGCGCTTTGATGCGGGCCACCAATTCCCGCATCGAGAACGGCTTGGTCATGTAGTCGTCGGCGCCAACGCCCAGGCCGATCAGCTTGTCGGTCTCGTCGTCGCGGGCCGTCAGCATCAGCACCGGCACCGGCCGGTCGGCTTGGACGCGCCGGCAGACCTCGAGCCCGTCGATCCCCGGGAGCATCACGTCCAGCAAGATCAGGTCCGGTTGCAAGGCGGCGGCGGCGTTGACGGCCGCCAAACCGTCGCCGACGGCTTGCGCCCGGTAGCCCTCGGCCAGCAACCGCCGTCCGATGGCGCTGGCGATGGTTGGCTCGTCTTCGACTATCAGGATCAGCGGCGCGCTCATGCTTCAAGTCTTCCACGGCCCCCTGGCGCCGGCGCACTACCCGCCAGCCGAGCGCCGTCCGCCCGCCGAGCGACCGCCGCCGATGCCGTGTGGCGCCGCCCGCCCGCCCGCCAAGCTCGCCGTCCGCAGGCAGGGCGACGGAGGCGCCGCCCGGCGGTGGCGCCGCCCGGCGCCCGGGGCCCATAAAGTTAGAGGCGATGGTTTTCGACTTCGCCATGATCGGGCTGGGCGTCGCCCTGACGCTCGGCACGGCGGTGTTCGTGGCCGCGGAGTTCGCGCTGGTGGCGGTCGACTCGGCGGTCCTGGACGCCGCGCCCCGACCGGAACGCCTGGGCCCGCTGAGAAGGGCGCTGGCCTCGACCTCGCTCTACCTGTCCGCCTCCCAGGTCGGCATCACCTTGACCACGATCCTGCTCGGCTACACCGCCCAACCGGCCGCCACCAGGCTGTTCGCCAACTGGCTGGGCCAGGGGACGGCGCTGGCCGCCGGCGCCGGGACGGCTTTGGCCGCGGCCCTGGCGGTGGTCTTCGTCAATGTCATGTCGATGCTGTTCGGGGAGCTGATCCCGAAGAACCTGGCGATGGCCGAGCCGTTGGGCGTGGCCCGCTGGGTGGTGCCCTTCCTGCTCGGGTTCACGCGCCTGATGAGGCCGGTCATCTGGTTGCTGCACGGGTCTTCGACGGCGGTGCTGCGGGCGCTCAGGATCACCCCGGTCGAGGAGGTCTCCTCGGCCCGCTCGGCCGCCGAACTCGGCTCGGTGGTGCGCCGCTCGGCCGAGCACGGCATGCTGGATCAGGACTTGGCCGACCGCCTGACCAGGACCTTGGCCTTGACGCGACTGCGGGCGGTGGACGCCATGACGGACCGGACGCAATTGGCGGTGGCGCCTCGGGACGCCACCGCCGAGGACGTGATCGAACTGGTGCGGGCCACCGGGCATTCGCGCCTGCCGGTGACGGATGGGTCGCGGGACAACATCATCGGGGTGGTGGCGCTGCGCCGGGCGATCGCGGTGCCGCACGCCCGCCGTCCCAAAGTTGGCGTCACCGCCCTGATGACACCGATCGTCGAGGTGCCCGAAACCGCCCAGCTGGGCCCGGTGCTGGTCCAACTGCGCGAGGCCGGCGCCCAGATGGCGGTGGTGGTCGACGAATACGGCGGCACCAGCGGCGTGGTCACGTTGGAGGACGTGGTCGAGGAAATAGTCGGCGACGTCCGCGACGAGCATGACCGCACCCGCCCCGCCCCCAGGCGCATGGCGGACGGCTCCTGGCGCCTGTCCGCCCAACTGCGGCCCGACGAGCTGGCCCAGATGAGCGGCATCGGACTGCCTGAAGACCCGGCCTATGAGACCCTGGGCGGCCTGGTCATGGCTCGGCTGGGACGGTTGCCGCGCCCCGGCGACAGCGTTGACGTTGGCGGCGCCAGGCTGCGCGTGGAGACCATGGACGCCAGGCGCGTGGTCGCCCTGAGGGTGTGGGGGGCGCGGCCGTGATGTGGTTGGCGGCGCTGGGGCTGCTGGTCGCCAACGCCTTCTTCGTGGGCGCCGAGTTCGCCATCATGTCGGTGCGGCGCTCGCAGATCGAGCCTCGGGCGGAGGCCGGGTCGCTGGCCGCGCGGATGGTCATCCACGCCCTCGAGCACATGCCGTCGATGCTGGCCACGCTCCAATTGGGGGTGACGGTGGCGTCGACATCGTTGGGGGCCGTGGCCGAGAGCGCCCTGGCCCAGGCGCTGACCGGGCCGGTGCATGCCCTGGGGCTGCCGGGCGCCAGCGCCCACGCCGTCGCGGCGGCCGTCGCCCTGGTGGCGGTGGTTTACCTGCACGTTGTCCTGGGCGAGATGGTGCCGAAGAACTTGGCGTTGGCCGCCCCCGACCGCGCCGCCTTGGCCATGACGCCGGTCCTGGTGGTCCTGGCTTGGGTGGCGACGCCGGTGACGGTGGCCTTGCGCGCCGCCTCCCACGTCGCCCTGAAGGCTCTGCGGGTGAAGCCGAAGGCCGAGGTCGCGTCGGCTTTCACGGCCGTGGAGTTGGCGGCCATAGTCCACCACTCGACGCAGGTCGGGGTTTTGCCCGATGACGAGGGGCTGGTTTCGGGGTCCCTGGAGTTTTCGACCAAGCAGGCCCGCGATGTGATGGTGCCGCTCGGCGACTTGGTGACGGTCGATGAGACCGTCACGCCGGGGGAGTTGGAGAATCGCGTCGCCAAGACCGGTTTCTCGCGTTTTCCGGTCCGCCAGGCGGACGGCTCGTTGGCCGGCTATCTGCATGTCCAGGACGTGCTCGACCTGACCGGCGCGGACCGGCGCTCGGCGCCGGTGCCGCCGGGCCGGATTCGCCCCCTGGTCCGGGCCGAGGCCGGCGACGAGGTCGAGGACGTGCTGGCCACCATGCAGTTGACCGGATCGCATTTGGTGGCTGTGCCGGGCGGCGTGGTGTTCATGGAGGATGTGCTCGAGGAGCTCGTCGGCGAGGTCAAGGACATCATGCAGCGCGAGTCCTGGGAACGCTGACCCAGCCGGCCAAAGCCGGCCAGGGCCGGTCACAGCCGGTCAGGGCCGGTCAGAGCCGGTTGGCCCAGCTCGCCTCCATGGCCTCCTCCTCGAGGTCCAGTTCGCGCATGATGCGCCGCATGACGGTCTCATTGAGGCGCCCGGCGTTGCGCTCGGCCACCACCACGGCGCGCTGCGCGCGCACCATCTGCGTCCGCAATTCCGCGATCCGGGCGGTCAGGCGGGCGGCCCGCTCGCGCATGTCTTCGCGGCTGACTTCGCCGTCCCCGCCTAGGACCTGGCGGGCCTCGGCGATGACCGCCGGCGGGGCGGCGCCGGGCAGGTCCAGCAGATCGGCGTCGGTGACACCGGCCTCTGGGTGCATCAGGGTGGCGGCGGCGGTCTCGCGCGCCAACAGGCCCTGGGTGGCCCAGGTGGCGATGCGCTCGGCCTCTGGCCGGTCCATCACCCCGGACCAGGCGTCCACTTGGCCGCGGACCACGGCCGCGGCCGCCCGCGTCGCCAGCAGGCGGACCCGCGCCTCGGAGGCGTCGTCTTCCTCGCGCTCGTCGTCGCTGGTGATCTTCAGCGCCTTGATCAGGGTCGGCAGTGTCAAGCCTTGGATCAGCAGGGTGCCGATGGCGACTGTGTAGGCGGCCAATTGGATGGTGGCGCGCTCGGCGAAGGGGGCGCCGTCGTCGGCCCAGATCGGGATGGCGGCGGCCGCCGCCAGGGTGACCACGCCGCGCATGCCCGCCCACGAGGTCACCAGCAGTTCGCGCCCGGTCAGCGGCTTGTACGGCGGCGCCCCGCGCCGCCGCCGCATCCATTTGGCCCGCACCAGCAGTTCGGTGGCGTAGATGTAGACCGGGCGGACCGCCAAGGTGACCGCCAAGACGGCCAGCGACAGCCAGATGGCGGCGCCCAAGGACTGATCCGACTTGTTGACGTCCTCGATCACCCAGCGCAGTTGCAGCCCGATCAGGGCGAAGGTGAAGGATTCCAGCATCAGGTCGACCGAGGCCCAGATCGGTTCCTCGTGCAGGCGGGTGGCCACGGTTGTCCGCGGCGCCGCTTGGCCGATGAAGAACCCGGCCGCGACCACCGCCAGGACCCCCGAACCCTGGTATTCCTCGGCGATCCAGTAGGCCACGAAGGGCAGCATCAGCCCGATGACCGTGTCCACGGTTGGGTCGCGCAGCCCCGAGCGCGCCACCTGGGCCAGGTAGGCCAACCCGATCCCGACCGACACCCCGACCAGTGTCGCCAGCGCGAACACGACCAGCCCTTGCGCCAGCGAGGCGGTGGCGTAGATGGAGGCCAGGGTCAGGCGGTAGAGGGTCAGCGAGGTGGCGTCGTTGATCAGGGATTCGCCGCCGAGCAGCGTCATCACCCGGCGCGGCAGCCCGAGGCGGCGCCCCACGGCGCTGGCGGCGACGGCGTCTGGCGGGGCCACGACGGCCCCCAGCAGGATCGCGGCCGGCAGCGACAGCACCGGATCGAGCCACCAGGCGGCCAGCCCCACGGCCAGGGTGGTGACGATCACCAGCCCAACGCCCAGCCGCGCGATCGGCTGGATGGCGGCGCGGAAGTCCTGATACGAACTTGACAGCGCCGCCGAGTAAAGCAAAGGCGGCAGCACGATGCCGAGTATCAACTCCGAGGGGACCTCCACCCGCACCAGCCCGGGCAGGAAAGAGGCCGCCAAGCCGACGCCGAGGATGACCAGCGGCGAGTTCCATCCCACCCGCCTGGCGAGGGCCGCCACCAGCACGGCCGCGAGCAGCACCGTGACGACGGTGAACTCATTCATGCGCGGCTGCCTCCCATGGGCCGGTGGGGAGTGGTGACGGCCTCGATTCTATTGGGTCGCGGCCGCCCGCCCGTTCAGCCGGCGTCTGGGCTGGCCTCAGACCCGGCGGCGTCATCGGCGTCATCGGCGTCATCGGCGTCATCGGCGTCATCGGCGGCGTCATCGGTGTCCTCGGCGTCATCGGCGGCGTTGCCCTCAACGATCGCCACGATGTCCAAGACGATCGCCTCGGCCAGGTAGGAACCCTCCTGGCCGGGCGTGATGATCAGGACGCGCGAGCCGACTGTCAGACCGACCAAGCCGCTGAAGGCGGTCAAGGTCGAGCCGTCGCCATAAGGGTCGGCGCTCAGCGTCACCGCCACCGGGCCTCGGCCTTCGGCCCAGGTGTCCCCGTCGGTCTTGCCCGCCCAATCGGTCGCCGAGTAGTGGACCAGGACTTGCTGGCCGTCCTCCAGGACCGGGCCGGTGCCGGTGGCGATCACGGTGGTTGAGATCTCGGTCGGCTCGGCCACGTCGGCCGGGATTGTGACTGTGGCCGGCCCGCCCAGGGCGCCGTCGATCTTGGGGCCGGTGGCGGCCCCGGTCGGCTTGGCGTCCGCCTGCGCCTGGGCGTCCTTCGAGAAACGCTCCCGCAGGTCGATGGCGGCGACAAGGGTGGTGCCCTCGTCAATGCCAAGGTAGGTCGCCAGCTGCCCCTCGGAGGGCGGGATGACGCCGAGCACGCGGCTGCCGATCTTGTGCCCCACTATCACCCGCGCCAACCCCAGCACATAGGAGTTGTCGGTCCTCAGCGGCAGCACCACCGGCTGACCGGAGGCGAAGGTGTTGAAGCTGGCGTTCGGCTCGGTCTCGCCCCATTCCCACAGCACCAGGTCGATGCTGACCAGGTCCCCGGCCTTGACCGGCTCGCCTTCGCCCTCCATGCCCTCCTGGACCTGGGCCTGGAGCGATGTCGGGGGCGTGATGTAGGGGGACTCGGGAGTGGCGCTGGGCGAGGGCGAGACGTCATCGGCGGTCTCCGCGTCATCGGCGGTCTCCGTGTCCTCGACCGTCTCCGCGTCATCGGCGGTCTCCGTGTCCTCGACCGTCTCGGCGTCATCGGCGGTCCCCGTGTCCTCGACCGTCTCGGCGTCATCGGCGGTCCCCGTGTCCTCGACCGTCTCTACGACCTCCGAACCCTCGACCTCCAACTCGAGGGCTTCGTCCGTCGCCTCTGGGGTGGGCGAGGGCGAAGACTGGCCGGGCCGAAGCGGGAAGGCGATGGTCGGCTGCTCGCCGAACGCGCCCGTCAGGGTCGGCAACTCGGAGGCCTTGACGGTGACGCCGACCTCGGTCAGCGGGGCGGGCGAGGACGAATCGTCGGGGCTGCCCGAGCAACCCGCCGTGACCAGGGCCACCACCGCCACCACTGCCGAGGCTTTGACAACTGAACGCACTTCAACTCCATCGCTAGAACGCTTAGGCAAAAGATTCGTTCGTCATCATCCCACACCGGCCGCGTTCAGAACGCCGCGATCACCGAACCGTCGCTCCATCGGCTCTCGATGAACTCCTTGACCTCGGGGCTGCGCAGCAACTCGCCGAGCTTCTTCAAGCGCTCGTCATCCTTGTCCGCCGTCGTGGTGACGAGGAAGTTGGTGTAGGGATTGTCCTCGCCGGATTCGAGGAAGATGGCGTCAGCGGACGGGGACAGACCGGCGTCGATGGCGTAATTGCCGTTGATGACGGCGAAGTCGAAGTCCGGCAGGTTGACGGCCAGCAGCTTCGGCTCGACCTGGATCAATTCGACCTGGTGCGGCGAGTCCTCGGCGAGGTCGGAGATGGTCGGGTCGCCGCCGGTGTCCTTCAACTTGATGGCCCCGGCCGCCTCCAGCAGCCTCAGGCCGCGGGCCTGATTGGCCGGGTCGTTCGAGACGCCGATCTTGGCGCCGTCCGCCAACTCGTCAAAGGAGGCGTGGCTGGCGCTGTAGACGCCCAGCGGCTCGATGTGGACGCCGGCGAGGGCGTGGAAGTCGTAACCGAACTCATCCTCCTGGGAGAGCAGATAGGGCTCGTGTTGGAAGTAGTTGGCGTCGAGGTCGCCTTCCGCCAGAGCCTTGTTCGGCAGCACGTAATCCTGGTATTCGACGACCTCGAAGTCCAGCCCGGCGTCCGCCGCCAGGTTGTCCTTGACGAAGTTCAGGATTTCGGCGTGCGGGACCGGGCTGGCGCCGATCTTCAGCGTGTCGGAGCCGCAACCGCTGACCAGCAGGCCAGTGGCGGCGGTGAGGGCGAGCGCGAGGGCTGTCTTCTTCATAAGGTTTTCGCTTTCTCTATAGTTATGTGATTGGGCCGGCCGCTGGCCGGCCGGCGGGTGTGGTTCAGCGGCTGTGATCGAGCCTGCGCGCCAGCCAGTCGCCTAGCAGCTGAACGCCTTCGACTAGGATCAGCACGATCACAACCACCATGACGAAGATATCTGGCATGTTGCGGGTGTAACCCCAGTTGTAAACAAGGTCCCCCAGGCCGCCGGCGCCGATGGTGCCGGTGATCATGGAGTAGCCGATCAGCGTGATGAAGGTGACGGTGGCGGCCGCCACCAGGCCGGGCAGGGATTCGCGCACGGCCACCCCCCAGGTGATCTGCCAGCGCGAGGCGCCGGCCATCTGGGCGGCCTCGATCTTGCCGAGCGGGACTTGGCGGACGGCGTTCTCCGCCAGGCGGGCGTAGAAGGGGATGCAGCCGACCGCCAGCGCCGGCACGCCGCCCTGCCAGCCGACCGTCGAGCCGACCAGCCAGCGGGTGAAGCCGATCAGCAGCAGCATCAAGACGATGAACGGGATGGCCCGCCCCAGGTCCACGACGGCGTTGAGCGCCCGGTGCGCCAGGCGGTTGGCGGTCAGCCCCTGCGGCGCCGTCAGCCACACCCCCAGGCCCAGCGGCAGCCCCACCAGCACGCCTACCAGGCAGGAGATGGCCACCTGGCCCAGCGTTCCGCCCAGCGCCCCCCAAATCCGGTCGGTGAAGTCGGTGTTGGCGAAGAAGACGCCACGGTCGATGCCCGCCGCCAGCGCCGCCGCGGTCATTTGGCCGCCTCCGGTTCCGCCCCCGGTCGCGCTTCCGGTCGCGCCCCCGGTCGCGCTTCCGGTTCCGCCCCCGGTTCCGCGACGTGCAGCCCGGCCGCGCGCAGATGTCCGATGACGTGCTCCCGGGCTTCGGCGGCGACCACCAGTTGAAAACGGCCGACTCTCAGTCCGGCCAGGGTTTCGAGGGTGCCGGCCTCGATGGCGGTGTCGCCGCCGAGGTCGGCCAGGAGCTTCAGGACTTCGCGGATCGAGAAGTCGGCCGATGAGAATGAGACCTCCAACTGGGCGCGGGCCTGGCCCACCGGCGTCACCGCCAGCGGGATCAGTTCGCGCGACAGCGCCGAGCCGTAGTCGGTGACGACTTGGCGGATCGGCCCCGATTGGGTGATCCGTCCGCGCGCCAGCAGCGACACCGAGTCGCAGACCTGGCGCACCACCGCCATCTCATGCGTGATGATCAACACCGTCAGCCCGAGCGCCTGGTTGACTTTTTTGATGACCTCGAGCACCTGGCGGGTGGTGGCCCAGTCGAGGGCCGAGGACGGCTCGTCGCAGAGCAGCACCGACGGCTCCCCGGCCAGCGCCCGGGCGATCCCGACCCGTTGTTGCTGGCCGCCGGACAGCTGCGCCGGATAGGACTCGGCGCGGTCCGCCAGGCCGACCAGTTCCAACAGCTCCAGGGCGCGGGCGCGGGCCTTGGCCTTGGGCATGCCGCTGACCGTCAGCGGATAGGCCACATTGGCTCCGGCCGTGCGCGAGTCGAACAGGTTGACGTGCTGGAAGACCATGCCGATGCGGTGGCGCTGGCGGCGCAACTGCTTCTCAGGCAGGGCCGCCAGATTCTCGCCATCGATCTTGACGGCCCCGGATGTGGGCCGCTCGAGCAGAGTCAAACAGCGGATCAAAGTCGACTTCCCGGCGCCGGACGGCCCAACGATCCCGTGAACGGCGGCATCGGGCACCGTCAAAGTGATGCCGTCGAGCGCCATGACGCTGCCGGACTTGGTCCGGAACTCCTTGCGCAGGTCTTCTAACTCGATCACTGGTCGGCGGCCTTCCTCGTCTCCGCGGGAATGCGGGCCGCCAGAGGTTACCACGGCCGGGCGGGCTGTGCGCGCCGACCCCGCAGCTAACCCCGGTCACTTTCGCCCGCGCGCAACTTGACCGGGCTTACATGCCCGGGTGCGAGGCGCGGGCGCCGCGCCGGTGGCTGGTTCGGCCGCCGAGGCGCCCGCGCCGTGACATAACCCCGCACACATTGACCCGGGCGCAAACTTGCGCGGGGTTATGTCACCGGCCGGGCGTCTTGTCGGCGCCGCAGCGCCGCAAGAGCCGGGCAAATGTGATCTTCGTCACAAAATGAGTGGTTTTCGCTGGTGGCGGCGGCGCGGCGGGACGTGGTCTTTGGAAGAGGGGCCTTGGACCCACTAGGGTCGAACCAAGCTGATCGTTAATCCCCCAAAGGCCGGACCAGCATGAAAGCCCTAATCGCGGTGTCGTCCAAACACGGCTCGACGCTTGAGTTGGCCCGCGCCATCGCGGCGGTGCTAGATGAGCGCGGCATATCGACCACCCTCCTGCCGTCCGGCAAGGTGACGTCGCTGGCCGGTTTTGACGCGGTGGTGCTCGGCAGCGGGATTTACGCCAACAAAATGCTGCCGTCGATGATGGCGCTCGGCTACCGCTGGGGCGACCAGTTGTCCGGCCGCCCGGTTTACTTGTTCGCCTCGGGACCGCTGGACGCCTCGTCGTTGGCCGAGGCGCCGCTGCCGCACGACGCGCGCCGCCTGGCCCGCCAAACGGGCGCCCGCAAGACCCGCCTGTTCGGCGGTCGCCTGCGTGACGCCGGCCTGTCGACCAGGGAGCGGGCGCTGATGCGGATGAGCGGGGTGGCGCCGGGGGATTACCGGGATTGGGACGCCGTCGCCAGTTGGGCCGCCGAAGTGGCCGATGACGTGCTGGGAGTCGGTCTCAACTCGGTGGGGTAAGGTGGCCAGGTCTGCGATCACCTTCATGGAACGAGGAAGCCCCTATGCCCACGCTGCAAAAGCCCCTGGCAGTCCTGGCCGCGCTGGCCCTGGCGGGCGGCGTGGCGTCATGCTCGGCCCTGGCTGGCAGCTCGCCGTCCTCGCCGCCGCCGTCTTCACCGGCTGCGTCCTCGCCTTCTGCCGATGGCCTTGAGCAGGTTGAATGGGTGTCTGGCGAGACGCCTGCGCTGGAGTTCGACCAGCCTTTCGAGCTTGACCAGGACATCGCCGTCCGGGTGGCAAAGCCCGGCGAGGGCGCGGAAATCGAAGACGGCCAGAAGGTGACCGTCAACTACGTGGCCTACCTGGGCGAGGACGGCAGCGTGATCGACTCGACCTACGTCTCCGGCGAGCCGTACGTCTTCTTGGCGGCGGCGGCGGCAACGTCCGCCAGCATCTTCGACTACGGCGTGGCCGGGCAGAAAGTCGGCGCCGACGTCATCGTCGCTTGGCAGGCTGACGACGGCTCGAGCGACACCCCGACGGTCTACCTGCTGGCTTTGAGCATCACCGGAGCCGAGACGGTGCCGGAGCGCGCCGAGGGCGCCGCCAAGCCGCTGGACGACCCGTCCTTGCCGACTGTCACCCTGGACGCCTCCGGCAAACCCTCGATCACCGTCCCGAAGGGGGTCGATCCGCCGGCCGAACTGGTCCAACGGGTGCTGATCGAGGGCGACGGCGAGGCGGCCGAGGCGACCGACACTGTGATCGCCAATTACACCGGCTGGCTCTGGGACGGGACCCAGTTCGACAGCTCATGGGACCGGGGCGAGCCGTCCCAATTCGGCCTTCAGCAGGTCGTGGCCGGTTGGACCGAGGGGCTGACCGGGGTCAAGGCCGGCAGCCAGGTGCTGCTGGTGATCCCGCCGGACATGGGCTACGGCGATGAGGGCAACGACACCATCCCCGGCGGCTCGACCCTCATCTTTGTGGTCGATCTGCTGGTCGTTCTCTGAGTGGCCACGCTCTGACCCGCGAGCTGACCCGCGCCGAATCAACCATCCAGCCGGTCGAGGGTGACCTGGTGCTGGGCGTCCAGGATCTTGACGATGGCCGGGACGGCGGCGTCCTCCACGGCCCGGCCGAGCAGCGGCAGTTGGGCCTTGACGTCCCCGGCGAATTGCAGGCGGCAGCCGGCGGCAGTGGGGCTCAGGCGGACCGAGCCCGCCAGGTTGACACCGGCGCCCGGGACCTCGCCGGCCATTGTGGCGCGGCGCGAGCCGTCCGCGGCCGGGGCTTCCCAGACGACCGCCTGGCGCAGTTCCAAACCCTGTGGCAGGAACCCGCGCAGGGCGGCTGGGAGGTCGGCGGTGGGGATAGTCGAGCGGACGGTGACCAGGAGGCCGTCATCCGGCTTGGGGGAGACATCGACCTGGCTTGACTCGGCGCCGGCCGCCTCGGCGGCCTTGAGCAGGTGGGCGCGGTCGGCCAGGAGCGCGGCCACGCGGGCTGGGGGGACCGGGTAGTCGTAGCGGGCCGCGAAACGCATGCCCCAAGACTAATATCTTGTCGGTGCCTTCATTTGCTTCCATCGCTGAGCGCATGTCCGAACTCAGCCGCGAGGACCTGGATTGGATTCGGCGGTTGACCGCCGAATGGCAGGTGGTGGCGGACCTCGGTTTCGCGGACCTGGTCGCCTGGTTGCCGACCACGGCCGGGTCTTTCGTGGCGGCGGCCCTCAGCCGTCCCGGCACCGGGGCCACCATCTACCACCAAGACGTTGTTGGCACGCTGGCGGGGGCGGGCCAGCGGGCCGACTTCGCGCAGGTCATGACCAGCGGCGTGATCCACCGGCACAACGATCCGCGGTGGCACGGCGCCTTCGGCGTGCGCGAGGAAGTCATCCCGGTGGTGCGCAAGGGCCGGGCGGTGGCGGTGGCGACGCGCCACGGCAACATCGGCGTGCTGCGCAACCCGTCGCGCCTGGAGACGAACTACATCGAGATGGCGGATGAGCTGGTGGGGATGATCAGCCGCGGCGAGTTCCCGCCCGCCTCGGCGCCGACCGGGTCGGCGCGGCACATGCCTCGGGTGGGCGACGGCATCATCCGCCTCAACACGCAGGGCCAGGTGCTGTTCGCGTCCCCGAACGCGCTCTCCGCCTTCCACCACGCCGGGGTGATCAGTGACCTGTCCGGCGCGCTCCTGGTGGAGGTTCTGGCCGAACGCTTGCACGGCTCCGGCCACGTCGATGAGACCTTGCCGGTGGTGGCCATGGGCCGGGCGCCGTGGGTGTCGGAGATAGACCTCGGCGGGGTGGCCATGGTGCTGCGATCGATCCCGCTGACCAATCGCGGCGCCCGCACCGGCGCGCTGGTGCTCTGCCGCGACGTCACCGACCTGCGGCGCTCCGAAATCGAATTGATGACGAAGGACGCCACCATCAGGGAGATTCACCACCGGGTCAAGAACAACCTCCAAGAGGTCTCGGCCTTGCTGCGCATGCAGGCCAGGCGATCGGCCAACCCGGAGGTCAAGACAGCGCTGGGGGACGCCATCAGGCGCGTCTCGACCATCGCCACCGTCCACGAGACGCTGTCGCAATCGATCGCCCAGAGCGTCGACTTCGACTCGGTCTTCGGGCGCACCCTGCGCTTGGCCGCCGACGCGGCCTCCACCGGCATTCCGGTCCACACCGTCCAAGAGGGCAGCTTCGGCGATGTGCCGGGCGATGACGCCACCGCCCTGGCGATCGTTCTGACGGAACTGGTCACCAACGCTGTCGAGCACGGGCTGGCCCCGGCCGGCGGCGGCACCGTTTGGATCAAAGCCAAACGCGACGGCGACGCCCTGACCGTCACCATCGCGGACAATGGCGTGGGAATGCCCAGCGGCGCCGCCCATGAGGGACTGGGCACGCAGATCGTGCGCACTTTCGCCACCGGCGAATTGCGCGGATCAATCGACTGGCAACCGCGCGCCGGCGGCGGGACTAAAGCGATCGTGACAGCAAATCTACGCAAAACCGGTAATGGTGACGGGCGTCACAATTAGCTTTCGCCGACCGCGAAAATCATTAGGCGTGACCATGCGCCCGAACTCCTTCCGGGTGCCGGAACGGTGCCAGCTAGGCCCGCAAAAAGGGCCGTCGCCTTGGCGACGGCCCTTTACATGAGTCCAGATCAGAAGCGGCGAAGCTGACCGCCGCTGGCGCGGTCAGGGCGTCTTGGAAAGGCCCGGCCAGCGACTGCGCCACTTTAGGCAAATGGCCGCGCCAGCCTCAAGATCCTTGTCCAGACCGTTCCACATCACGCGAATAACCAGTTCAGGCGGCTCGCCGCGCCCTGGCATTGCGGCGTTTGAGAGAACGCCGTTCGTCTTCTGACAACCCTCCCCAAACACCGGAGTCTTGGTTGTTGTTAATTGCCCACTCGAGGCAGGAAGGGGCCACGTCGCAGCGCGCGCAAACGGCCTTGGCCTCCTCAATTTGAAGCAACGCCGGCCCGGTGTTGCCGATGGGGAAGAAAAGCTCTGGGTCTTCATCCAGGCAGGCGGCGGCATGGCGCCAATCCATTTGAACTCCTTAGGGCTTGAACTGCTGATTGCATGACATACGCGATTGATGACTTCTGCCACATAGATTCACACACTCGCACCGATTTGACAAGGCTTGGCGGCCTGTGATGTTCGACACATTGTTCCAATGCGCCTGTCAAAACCAAATCAGCCGATAGCGAAATGGGCTGTGACGGCCCAGAACGGCGGGGGACCGGGGTGATAAAGAGTTGTTGACCCGCATGGCGGCGCCGGGCGTGTTCGCTGACAGCGGTGATCAGTTCTTGGCCGATCGCGCCAGGTCCCGAAAGTCGCGCAACGCTCGCCGGCCGATCCCAAAGATCTTGGGGATGTTGATCGAGTTGACACCGCCTTGGCGGGGCCTGAAGGTGACCTGGATCCAGCGCAGGCGCCGCCCCTGGCGGATCAGGGCCACGGTCAGCAGGACATTGGCCAGGTTGTGATCAGGCGGGATGGCGGCAAGCGCCTGGCGCAGCGGCTCGGCCGCGATCAAACGGAAGGGGCAGTTGGCGTCCACCGCCGAGACCTTGAAGGACGCCCGCACCACCAGCTTCAGAACCTTGGTCACCACCAGCCGGGAGAAGCCGTCCTGGCGGGCGGAGCGCCAGCCGATGATCGCGTCAGCCTCGGAGCGGGCCTCCCAGAACTGCGGAAACTCGCTGGGCAAGGTCTGGCGGTCGGAGTCGGTCTGGAAGACGTAGTCCGCGCCCTGGTCGAGGGCGTGGCGGTAGCCGTGCAGCAGGGTCGCGCCGTGGCCGCCGTTGGGCTTGGTCAGCGGCTCGAGCACGTCGCCGTGGCGCTCCTTCAGGGCTTGGAGCAACTCGAAGGTGTTGTCCTTGGAGCCGTCGTCGATCACGACCAGGCGCGCCTCCGGCCCGGTCTCCCGGATGACGGGCGCCCATTCGTCGACCAGGGCCTCGATGTTCTCGGACTCGTTGTAGGCCGGGATGACCGCGTAAAGGACTTCGCTGGCCATGGTTAGACCGCCTTTCTGTCGGGCTGGCTGGAGGGGTCCGTCGGCCCGCTGGCGAGCGTGGGCGGCGAGACGGCATCGGGCGGCGAGACGGCATCGGGCGAGGCGGCCGCGGCCGACCAAATGCGGAAGGTGACCAACTTGTTGACCGTGAACTGATACGCGGCCACCACCACGATCGAGCCGGCCTTGACCCACAGCTCGGGCAGGCCCATGGCGTCCACGCCGACGGCCAAGATCAGGCTCGACAGCGCCAGCCCGGACCAGCCGACGCCCAAGAAGATCAGCGCCCGGCGCCCCAGCACGTTGGTGCGCCGGAAGTTGAAGAAGGCGTTGCAAAGGAAGCTGAAGGCGATGCCGACGTTCACGCTGATGATGTTCGCCCAGACCAGGCCCATGCCGGTGTGCTGGCGCAGGACCAGGAAGATGACGAAGTCCAGCCCGGCGGCCGCGCAGCCGAAGACGCCGTACAGCAGCACCTGGCGAAGAAACGGCCAACGGGTGACTTTGTGGATGAAAGTGGCGGTCAGGCCCACGGAGCACCTTAATCAAATCGACGACAATTGCGCGCCGGCTCAGGTGTTGGAGCGTCCGGCTGGACCAATGTAGCACCGGCCCGCCGCCGCGCCGGTCATCCCGCCGCCGCGCCGGTCATCCCGCCGCGTGTCAGCACAATCGGAGCGCGGGGTTGGCCGGCACTACCCTTGAGCCATGACCCTGACCCCGCCAATCCCGAACCACCAGCCTCACCCCCAAAGGCCCGCCAAACTGTCCACCGAGGCCTATGAGAAGGAGCTTTACCGCCTCCAATCCGAGCTGGTGACGATGCAGGAATGGATCCGGCGCGAGGGGAAGCGGCTGGTGGTGATCTGCGAGGGCCGCGACGCGGCCGGCAAGGGCAGCGCCATCGCCCGCATCACCCAGTACCTCAACCCGCGCTACTGCCATGTCGCGGCGTTGCCCAAGCCGACCCCGCGCGAGCAGGGCCAGTGGTATTTCCAGCGTTATGTGGCGCACCTGCCCTCGGCCGGCGAGATCACCATCTTCGACCGCTCCTGGTACAACCGCGCCGGTGTCGAGCGGGTCATGGGCTTCGCCAGCCAGGAGCAGTACAAACTGTTCCTGCGCCAGGTGCCGGTGTTCGAGGACTTGCTCATCCAGGACGGAATCATGCTGCGCAAATACTGGTTCTCGGTCAGCGACGTGGAGCAGGAGCGGCGCTTCCGCGACCGCTGGGACGACCCGCTCCGGCGCTGGAAGCTGAGTCCCATGGACATGGCCGCGATCACCCGCTGGGAGGAATACTCGCGGGCCAAGGACGACATGTTCCTGGCCACGGACACCATCGCGTCGCCCTGGTACACGGTCGAGTCCGAGGACAAAAAGCGCTCGCGCGTCAACGTGATCGCCCACCTGCTGTCATCGGTGCCCTACGAGCATTTGGAGCCGGAGCCGCTGGCCATCCCCGAGCGCCCGCCGCGCCAGGATTCTCACCGCCCGCCCCGGGATGTCGAGAACCACTACGTGCCCGATGTCGCCGCCAACCTTGAGCGCAAAGCCGTCAAGAAGCGCCGGGCCGGCTAGCCCAGCTTCAGATCGCGCGCAGGGCGACAGTCGGCGACAGCCGGGCCGCCTTGAGCGAGGGGTAGAGCCCGGCCAGGGCGCCGATCACGACCGAGATCACCGGCCCGGCGGCGACCACCCACCAGGGCAGTGCGAACGCCATGTGCCCCAGAGCCGTGTAGAGATAGGTCGCCCAGGCCCCCAGGGCCACGCCCATGATGCCTCCGGCCAGGCCGATGAAGGCCGCCTCCAAGACGAATTGGAGCGCGATCTGGCCGGTGCGCGCTCCCATGGCGCGGCGCAAACCGACTTCGCCGCGCCGCTCCATGACCGCCACCACCATGGTGTTGGCGATCCCGATCCCGCCGATCAGCAACGCCAAGGCGCCAAGCCCCAGGGACAGGGTCTGGAACATCTGATCGATCATGGCGCCGGCGCCGTAGTAATCCGAGAGGCTGGTGATCTCCGCCCCGCGCGGGTTGGCGGGGTTGACGGTGGCGGCCATGACCCGCCGCACCGCGTCAGCTTTGCCGTGGGCGGCGGAGACGTAGATCGAGGCGATCGGTTGGTCGGGGTAGAACTGGGTGGCGTAGTCCGGGGCCAGGAAGGCGGTGGCGTCCATCTCCGGGGCCAGTTCGAGGCGGCCGAGCACGCCGATCACTGCCCACCAGCGGTTGTCGATCCAGACGCGGGCGCCCACGCCCACGCCCAGGCGTTCGGCCGCGCCCTGTCCCAGCACCGCGGTCGGCAGCGCCCGGGTGGCCTGGTCGAACCAGCGCCCCTCGGTCATCTCGACGTTGAGGGTTCCGACCGGGTCGCCGTCGGCGATGGCGGCGCCGATCGAGCCGGACTGCCCCAAGGGGATGGCGTCGGTGCGGTAGACGGCCACGTTCTCCAGGTCGCGCCGCGCCAGCAGGGACTCGACCGGACCGATCCGGGCGATCATGGCCGGGGCCGTGTCCGGCAGCGGGATGGTCGGGGAGTTGTAGTCGGCGGATTCGTGGCCGGGGTAGATGACGATCAGGTTGGCGCCCTGGCGGTCCAGCTCGGCCCGGAATTCGGCTTGCTGCGAGGCCGGGATGCCTTGCAGCGCCACCAGCGCCGCGATCCCGATGGCGATCCCGACGGCCGAGAGCGCCGCCCGCACCAGCCGGGTGCGCGGTCCCAGCGTGGCCGTCGCCAGCACGTCGCCGGGACGCAGCCGGCGGCGCCGTTTGCGCCCGATGCCGCGCGCGCGCTTTGGGGTTTTCACCACCGGCAGAGCCTCGGTCGCCTGGGCGTCTGGAGTGATGGTGTCCACCCCGAGGTCTTGGGCGGCGCGCCTGGCGCGGCGGAGCCCTCGCTCCCTCATCCGCTGACCTCGCCGTCGAGGACGTGGATTTGGCGGTCGAACATTTCCGCCAGGCCGAGGTCATGGGTGATGACCACCACCGTGGCGCCGGTCTGGTTGGCGGCGCGCAGGCAGTCCAGCACCAACCGGCCGGAGGCCTGGTCCAACGCGCCGGTCGGCTCGTCGGCGAAGACCACCGCCGGGTCGCCGGCGATCGCCCTGGCGATGGCCACCCGCTGCTGCTCGCCGCCGGACAGCTCGCCGGGCCGGTGGCTGGCGCGGGCGGCCAGGCCGACGCGTTCGAGGGCGGCGTCGGCGCGGGCGCGGCGCTCGGCCGGGGCCAAACCTTGATAGAGCATGCCGGTGGCGACGTTCTCGCGCGCTGTCAACGATCCCAGCAGATAGAACTGCTGGAAGACGAAGCCGATCAGGTCAGAGCGGGCGCGTGAGCGCTCCGACTCGGACAGGCCCGAGGCTTCGATCCCGTCGATCCAGACCTCGCCGGAGGTTGGCGTGTCCAGCAGCCCCATCAGCGACAGCAGGGTGGTCTTGCCGGAGCCGGACGGCCCCACCACGGCCACCAGCTCGCCGCGCTCGATGTCGAGGTCGACCTCCCTGAGGGCGTGCAGCGGCGGATTGGTCGGGTAAACCTTGGAGACCTGGCGCAGGGCCAGGTGCGTCATGGTCACGCGATCACCACCAGGTCGCCTTCTGCCAGCTCGCCGGTGGTCGGGGTGACTTGGGCGCGGGTGTCCTGGATCAGCCCGACCTCGACGCCGATCAAGGCGCCGCTCTCGAGTTCGACGGCGTAACCGCCTTCCGACAGCGCCAGCAGGGCGGTCACCGGGACGACCAAGGCGTCATCGGCCTCGTCTTGAATGATGGAGATGGTGACGCCGGATAGGCCGGCCTGCGCCAAGGTGGCCTGATCCCCAATCTCAATGCGGGCGCGCGCCGGGATGGTCTCGTAGGTCTGCGGGTCCTGGCGGGAGGCGGTCACGTCGCTGACAACCCCGGCCAGGACCGTCCCGTCCGGGAGCGCGACCTCGACTTCGGAGCCGGAGACGACCAGCTTCTTCTGCGCGTCGCTGAGGTCGACCAGGGCGAAGATGGTGGTGTCGGTGTAACTGACGACGGCGCCCTCGGCGCTCTGGCCGACTTTCGCCTTCACCTGGTCGACGCGCATCTCCGCGGTCGGCACTATCAGCAGGTCCTTCGGGCCGACGGCGCTGAGGGCCGCCTGGGCGGCCTTGGTCTGGGCGGCGGCCAAGGACGCCTCGGCGGCGGTGACGGCGGCTCGCTCGGCCGAGACGTCGGCGGTCTTGGTGACATCCGCCAGCGCCGCGTTGGCGGTGTTGACGGCGCCCTGGGCGGCGTCGACGTCGCATTCGCCGCCGGTGCCGTACTGGTCGGCGCGATCCGTGTCCGAGCAACGCTGGGCTTTGGTCAGCGCCCGTTTGGCCCCGGCCACCGCCTCGTTGGCGGCGGTCCTCTCCTGTCCGGACGGGCCCTGCTGGGCCTGCTTCAACGCCTGGCGGGCGGCGGCGGCGCCTTCCTCGGCGGCGGCCAACTCCTGCCGGGCCTCCTCGCGCGACTTGACGGCATCGGGCCTGGTCGAAGGCGCGGGATAACCACCGGCGGCGTACAACTGGTCGATCGCGCCGGCCAAAGCCGCGTCATAGGGCGTGGCCGCCGCCGTGTCCCCGGCCGAATAGCCGAGGCTGGTCAGCGCCTGGCGCAGCGTGTCCACGTCGATCCCGGACATGCCGGCGCTGAGGTCCCGCCACAGCGGGATGGCGCCTTGGAGCAGGAAGACCGGGTTGCCCTCGATCTCCAAGAGCGATTCGCCGACCTTGTGAATCGAACCCGCCTCCGGCACTTTGGTGACAATCCCCTGCGCCCCGGCCAACTCCTGCGGGTCGCCGTAAGCCAGCGTGCCGCGCAACTCAAGGCCGGCCGCGAGCGAGGTCCGTTCGACCGGCGCGGTGCGCCGCTCGGCTTGTTTGACGTCGTCATCGGCCGCGCTGCGGGCCCCCCACCAGACGGCGCCGGCGGTAGTTCCCGCCGCCACCGCCGCCGCCACGCCCAGCGCGATCCAGCCCTTCTTGGTCACTTCTTGCCGCCTTGTCTGTTGCTGCCTGGATGTTCGCCCGCGCGCATGGTCAGCCGACCGTAATCGCGCCGACGGCGCCTTCTTGCGATTCCCAGTACGCGTTCGCCTGTTCGTAGAGGATCTGGGACAGCTCGTCGTAGCGCGCCAGGGTGGCCTCGTCTAGCTCCTCGATGCCTTCCCAGCCTTGCCCGTCCAGGCCGGGAAGGTCGAAGCCGATGGCGGGTTCGTTGATGTCGAATTCCTCGTACAGCTTCTCCCAATCCTCCTCGCTGGCGTTCTCGTCCATGGCCGCCACCGCCTCGTCGTAGGCCTTCTGCTTCTCGGCGTCGAAGTTGGGGCAGACGGCCAACAGGGCGCGCAGCTGGTCCGTGGTGATGTCTGCGGGCAGGACCGCCGTCGGCTGGGTGCTCCATTCGTCGGCCACCGGCGGATCGGGATCCTTGACGTTCGGGTAGCCGTTGTCGCGGGCGCAGGCGGCCCACTCGGCGGTGACTTTGGCCGTCGCTTGCTTGTACTTCAGCTCCTCGGCCGGGTCCTGCTTCCAGACGGGCTGGGTGTAACCCGATTCGTCGAGGCACTTGACGAAGTCCTCGGTGTGGTCCACCTGCCCAATGATCAGGTACCGCGGCGTCTCGACGTACTCATCTGACGATCCGGCCACCGCCGGCGTGCTCAAGGCGTCGCCCGTGCCGGCCAAGCCTTCCGCCGCGCTTTTGTCGTACGGTTCGACCAGCGGCGCCAGCGCCGCCAGCGCGGCCTCCATGGCGGCCTCGGTTTCGGCGCTGTTGCCGGCGTACCAATTGCTGCCCCACTCGGGGCCCCAATTGGCGGCGTAGGCTTCTTCGCTGGCGATGTCGACCCAGACTTGGCCGTCTTCTTGGTCCCAGGTGTCGATCGGGATGCCGGCGTCCTCCAGGCAGGCGGAGAGTTTCTTGGCGTTGGCGGCCTGCTCCTCCTCGGCCGTCATCGCGGCTGCGCCGCCGCCACCCTTGCCGTCGAGCGTGGCCACGTCGCTGCCGCTGTCGCAGCCGGTCAGAGCCAGCCCCGCCGCCAGGACCAGGCCGGTGGTCAGATGCAGTTTCTTGATCATGTCGGTGCCCTCGGGTTCCCTAGTCGTAGTGGACCAAATCAACGCCAGCGCGACGCCACTGCCAGGCTATTGCCTGGGGCTGACGGCGTCTGTCCTGCCCTGGTATGACCCCCGGCTGGCCGCCGCCGGGACTGGGAGGCGGGGCTGGGAGGCTGGGCACGGCATCGGCGGTGGCCGCGGCCGGGCTGGGACCTGGCCGCCGCCGGGGAACAATCGGGTTGACGGCGGTGTTAAGGTGGGTCGAGAACTAAATAGAGGGGCTGATCGGTTTCGACGGGGATCGTTGATTCAGGAGAAGCGGGCCGAGGAGACGTGGTTATCTCGTAAACGCTCCACGTGAACAATAAGTGCGAAATCTAACCGCACCGGCTTCGCCCTCGCCGCCTAAGGCGTAGGGCCTGCCCGTCAACCCAGGAACGGCTGCGGCCTGGTGTTTGGCGTCGTCAAGCAGCCCACTGCTCGTCCACTGTGTCACCCGGTGGGCGGGGACTT
>JAITJZ010000129.1 GCA_031278655.1 Bifidobacteriaceae bacterium | reverse complement strand
GCGCCGCGCACAGCCCAAGTCTTCGCGGCAGCGGCGCCGCCGGCCTGATTCGTCACCCCAGCATTGTGCCACCACCCGCCAACCGCGAAACGAAACCCGCTGCCGCCAACCGGGCAGACGGCATCGGCGGCGGCTGACGGCCGGACCTGAGACGGCCCTTGACGCCGGACCTGAGACGGCCCCTGACGCCGGGCCTGACACGGCCCCTGACGCCGGGCCTGACACGGCGCCTGACGCTGGGCCTGACACGGCGCCTGACGCCGGGCGAGCGAAAAACCCCGGGGCGTCCGGTAGCCTCTAACAGGGCCGGCGCCCGGCCCAACTGCGAGGATGGAGGAACCGTCATGCCAGGAATTGTGCTGGTCGGCGCGCAATGGGGCGACGAGGGCAAGGGCAAGGCCACCGACCTGCTCGGACCCCAGGTGGACTATGTGGTCAAGTTCAACGGCGGCAACAACGCCGGGCACACCGTTGTGATCGGCGGGCAGACCTACGCGCTGCACCTGCTGCCCTCCGGGATTCTGACCCCCGGCGTCACCCCGGTGATCGGCAACGGCGTGGTGGTGGACCTGGAAGTCCTGTTCCAGGAGATCGCCGCCCTCCAGACGCGCGGCATCGACACCTCGCGGCTGCTGATCTCATCGAACGCGCACCTGATCCCGAGCTACAACCGCACCATCGACAAGGTCACCGAACGGTTCCTGGGCAAACGCCAGATCGGCACCACCGGGCGCGGGATCGGCCCGACCTACGCCGACAAAATGACCCGCGTCGGCATCCGCGTCCAGGATTTGTTCGACCCGCCGATCCTCCGCCAAAAGGTCGAAGGCGCCCTGATGCAGAAGAATCACCTGCTGGTCAAGGTCTACAACCGCCGCGCGGTCTCAGTCGATGAGGTCGTGGACGAACTCGAGGCCTACGCCGAGCGCCTGCGCCCCATGGTGGCGGACACCGCCTTGGTGCTGAACACCGCCCTGGACAAGGGCGCGACGGTCCTGTTCGAGGGCGGCCAGGCCACCATGCTGGACGTGGACCACGGCACCTATCCCTTCGTGACCAGCTCAAACGCGACCGCCGGAGGCGCCTGCACGGGCAGCGGCGTGGGGCCGGGGCGGATCGAGCGGGTGGTGGCCGTCGTCAAGGCGTATTCGACGCGCGTCGGCGCGGGCCCGTTTGTGACGGAGTTGGACGATGCCGACGGCGAGCGTTTGCGGGAGATCGGCCAGGAGTATGGGGTCACCACCGGCCGCCCCCGGCGCTGCGGCTGGTTCGACGCGCCGGTGGCCAGGTACACGGCCCGGATCAACGGCGTCACCGACTTCGTCTTGACCAAGCTCGACGTGCTGACCGGCTGGGACAAGGTCCCGGTGTGCGTGGCCTATGACGTGGGCGGCTCGATCCGCCGCGACCTGCCCGCCTCGCAAACCGACATTCATCACGCCCGCCCGGTCTACGAGTACCTGCCCGGCTGGGATCAGGACATCTCCAGCGCCCGCGCCTTCTCAGACCTGCCGCCGAACGCGCAGTCTTATGTCAAGTCGGTCGAGGAACTCGCTGGCGCCAGGATCTCAGTCATCGGTGTTGGCCCAGGCCGTGACGCCATCATCCAGCGCCACCCGCTGATCCCCGCCCGCTCCTGACCCGGCCCACCGCTCCGTCAGCGCGTCGCCGCGGATGGGGGCGCGGGGCATTCGGACCAGCGGCCGCCAGGGCGCCGGCCTGACCAGGCCGAGCCGCTCGTAGATGTCGTCCCATTCGTCCCAGTCGGCGCTGGCCGCCCGGGCTTCGTCCGGCGCCGCCGGGCGGGTCCCGCTCGCCCGCGCGGGCGGGGTCGGCGCGGCCTCCCGCTGGGCCGCCGCCGTGTCCGATGCCGTCGCCTCGGCCCCCAGCACCACCAGCGGCTCCGCGCTCGGCTCGGGTTCGGGTTCGGGCGCCTTAGACGCCGGTGTTTCAGCCGCCGCCGGCTCAGTCCCGGCCAGCGCCGTGGCAGTCGGCGCCTCGCCCGCTGCCTCGGCTTCCTCCGCGGCCTCGGCTTCTTCCGCTGCCTCGGCTTCCCCAGCTGCCGCCGCGCCATCGGCCCGCGCCGCCTCATCCGCGCGTGCCGCCTCATCGGCCCGTGCCGCCTCATCCGCGCGCGCCGCCTCCACCCGCTCGCGCCGGGCCTGCTCGCGTTCCGCCCGCCGCCGGTCCAAGCGCGCCTCCCGGCGCGCCTCGCGCCGGTCATGCGCGCGAGCCTCAAAGCGGTACAACACCGGCACCACGATCAACGTCAGCATGGTCGAGGTCGCCAAGCCGCCTATCACCACCAGGGCGAGCGGCTGCGAGATGAACGAGCCGCCCCCGCCGGTCACCCCCAACGCCATCGGGATCAAAGCGAAGACCGTGGCCGCGGCCGTCATCAGGATCGGCCGCAGGCGTTTGCGGGCCCCCTCCTCGATGGCCTCGTCCAGGGGCTTGCCGGCCCGCCGGTACTGATTGATCAGGTCGATCAAAACGATCGCGTTGGCGACCACTATCCCGACCAGCAACAGCAGCCCGATGAACGCCGCCACCCCCAGGGGCGTGCCCGTCGCCACCAGTGTCAACAACGCCCCGGTGGCCGCGAACGGAATCGATATCAACAGAATGAAAGGCTGGAGCAGCGAGCCGAAAGTCCCCACCACCAGGATGAACACCAGCAGAACGGCGATCACCAGGGCCCAGGCCAGATCGCCGAAGGCCTGGTCCATGTCCGCCGCCACCCCGCCAACCTCGACGGTGACGCCGACCGGCAGGTCGAGCCGGTCGATCGCGCCGCTCAGGTCTCCGACCAACAGACCGAGGTCGTCGCTGGCCGGCGTCACCGAGATGGTGGCGGAACGCTCCCCGTCCAGGCGCGACAGGGTCACGGCGACGGCGCCGACTTCGACCGTCGCCACATCATCGACCGTCACATCGCCGGTCGGGGTGGACATCAACGGCAGGGAACGCAGTTCTTCGACATCGGCGGCCGGGTCGCCCAGCGACAGGAAGACCGGGACCTCGCCCTGGTCCTCGGTCACCAGTTGGCCAATCTCAGTCGGCACCATCAAACCCAAGATCAGCTGCTCGACCTCGGTCTCCGTCAAGCCCAGGCTCAAGACCTCGTCGCGGTCCACCGTCACCGCCACCCTGGGCTGCTCGTCCGCCAAGTTGTTGACCACGTCCACCGCGCCGGGCAAATCGCGGGCCGCCCGCTCGACTTGGGCGGCGGCATCGGCCAGGGTTTCCGAATTGGCGGCCCGCACCAGCAGGTCGACCGATGTCGAGATCAGCATCGAGGACTCGGACGAGCTGACCGACGTCTGCGCCACCAACTCACCGGAGGATTCCGTCACCGCCGCGCGCACGCCTTCGACCACCCGCGCCGTGTCCGCGGACTCGTCCACCGTCACGTAATAGGTGGCCACCGGCTCGGCGGTGAAACTGATCATGCGCACCCCGCCGGCGGTGACCCGCACCATCACCGAGCCGACGCCATCGACCTCGGCGATGGCCTCCTCGGTGTCGCGCGCCTGGCGGTCCTCGGCCTCGAGCGAGGTCCCGGCGAAGAAGGTTTGCTCCACCGTCACGGTGCTGCCGCCGATGTCGCCCAGGAAGTTCGTCTCCAAGCGCGGAACCAGCAGCGCCGTGCCGCCCAGCACCGCCACCGCCGCCGCCGTCACCAGCCACGGATGGCGCAACGCCGACCGCAGCGTCGGCAGGTAAAGGCGTTGCAAGAAACCGCGGCGTTCCCGCTTCTCCGACTCCGCCCGCTGATAGGCCTGGTCCTCGGCGTCGATCGAGACCGGCGCCTGGACGAACCAGTAAGCCAGCACCGGCACTATGGTCAGCGCCACCAGCAGCGAGGCGCCCAGCGCGATGGCCACAGTCGGGCCGAAGGGCCGGAACAACTCGCCCACCATCCCGCCGATGAACGCCAGCGGCAGGAAGACCGCGACCGTGCAGAAGGTGGATGAGGCGACGGCGCCGGCCACTTCGCCGACCGCCCCGATGATCGCCCGTTTCTTCTCCTCGCCGTAAGACAGGTGGCGTTTGATGTTCTCGATCACAACGATCGAGTCATCGACCACCCGCCCGATCGCCATGGTGATGGCTGCCAAGGTCAAGATGTTCAGGGTCTGGCCGCTGACGGCCAGACCGATGAACGCCATCAGCAGCGACAGCGGAATCGACACGGCTGACACCAGTGTGGCCCGGACCGACATCAGGAACAGCCAGATCACCAAGATGGCGAAGCCGAGCCCCAGCGCGCCCTCCTCCACCAGCCCTTTGATCGAGCTTTCGATGAACGGCGCCTGGTCGAACACGATCCCGGCGGAAATGCCCTCAGCCTCGAAGGCTTCACGCAGATCGTCAAGCGTCTCATGGACCGCGTGCGAGACATCGACCGTGTTCCCTGTCGGTGTCTTCGTCACCGACAGCGAGACGGCGGTCTCGCCGTCGAGCCGAGAATAGGACGACGCCTCGCCCGGCCCTTCGGTCACGTCGGCGACATCGCCGACTGTCACGGCCTCGCCATCGGGCCCCAACACCAGCGGCAACGCCATCAACTCGTCGACGGTCGCCAGCCGGCGCCCGCTCTGGACGGACAGCGTCAGGTCTTCCTGCGTGATCTCGCCGCCCGGCAAGGCGACGCCGTTGTCCCGCAGGAGGGCCGCGATCTTCGCCATCGTCAGGCCGTTGGCCGCCAGGTCCTCGGCGCGGGGCTCGATCACGACCTCGTCCGCGGTGATGCCGCTGACCGTGACCGTGCGCACGTCCTCCAACCGGCCCAGCCGCGGCTCGAGCACGTCTGTGACCATGTGATAAAGCGCCGTCCGGTCGCCTCCGCGCAGCGCCAGGTTGACGACCGGCAGGTCCGCCATCGAACCGGTCATGACCCTGACGTCGACCTCGTCCGGGAGCAACCGCGCCACCCGGCTCATGGCCGTGGACAGCTTCTCGTTGGCGGTGTCGATGTTGGTGCCGTAACGGAATTCGGCGGCGGCGTACAGGTTTGAGTTGACCGATGTCGTCAACACCGAGTCGACGCCCGGCACCGATTCGATGGCGCCCTCGATGTGCTCGGCGACCTGCTGCTCCATCAACTCGGCGGCGACGCCCTCGTTGGTGACCGTGACCAAAGCCATCGGCATCTCGACCGATGGGATCATCTCCTGGCGCAGCCAAGTGACCGCGAACATCCCGCCCGCCACGATGGCGAGCGACACTAGCGCCACGACGGCGCGATTCCGCATCGACAGCTGTGTCAATCGGAGCATTCCGACTCCTGAGGGCGAAGGTGAACGCCAGGTTACCGGCGGACAAACTTTTGGTTCTTCACCCTCAATTGTCCACAAAAATGTAGAGATTACCTAGAGCCAGTTTGGGCGGCCCCGCGCCGACTGCTATTGACGGCCACGCCGCCCGATGCCGCCCGTCGAACGTTTGGGCGAGGCAGGCCGAGCCGGACAACCCCTCGGCGGCGCGGCCGCCCCACGGGCGGCGCCGCCCCGCGCGGCCAGGTCCCAGACGATTTCCGCATAGGCTAGTGGGCGGTGCGGACCGGAAGGCCCCCGCTGGAAGCCGCCAGACGGCATCGGCGGATGGCTGAACGGTCGCGGGGCGCGGCCGCCGGGAATGCCCGGACGCCCGCCCTGACGCCTCCCTCGGTGTCTGGTGCACCTGTGGGGAAAACGACTGACCGATGGAAGGTTTCAAAGGGAATGACCATTGCTGACACATCGTTCGCCGGGATCGCGGCGACGGCTCCGACCAAGAACGCCAAGCTGATCCGGTGGGTGTCCGAAGTCGCCACCAAGACCCAGCCGAGCGCGATCGTCTGGGCGGACGGCTCCGAGGAGGAATGGAAGCGTCTGACCGATGAGATGGTCGCCTCCGGCACCCTCATCCGCCTCAACCCCGCCAAGCGTCCCAACTCCTTCCTGGCCCGCTCGGAGCCGAGCGACGTGGCCCGGGTCGAGTCGCGGACCTTCATCTGCTCGCAGAAGGAGATCGACGCCGGCCCGACCAACAACTGGATGGCCCCGGGCGAGATGCGGGAGATCCTTGACCGCGTCTTCGCCGGCGCCATGCGTGGGCGGACCATGTATGTGGTGCCGTTCTCGATGGGGCCGCTGGGCGGCAACATCTCCAAGCTGGGCATTGAGATCACCGACTCGCCCTACGTGGTCATCAACATGAAGATCATGACGCGCATGGGCCGCCAGGCCCTCGACCTCATCACCGAGGACGTGGACTTCGTGCCGGCCGTTCACTCGGTGGGCTACCCGCTGGTGGACGCGGACGGCAACGCCCGCCCGGACGTGGCCTGGCCCTGCAACGACGAGAAATACATCACCCATTTCCCGGAGACCCGCGAGATCTGGTCCTACGGCTCGGGTTACGGCGGCAACGCCTTGCTCGGCAAGAAGTGCTACGCGCTGCGCATCGCCTCGGTCATGGCCCATGACGAGGACTGGATGGCGGAGCACATGCTGATCCTGAAGCTGACCAGCCCCGCGGGCAAGACCTCCGTGGTGACCGCCGCGTTCCCGTCCGCCTGCGGCAAGACCAACCTGGCCATGCTGGTGCCGACCATCCCCGGCTGGAAGGTCGAGACCGTTGGCGACGACATCGCCTGGATGCGTCCTGGCCCGGACGGGCGCCTCTACGCCATCAACCCGGAGTCCGGCTTCTTCGGCGTGGCCCCCGGCACGTCGATGAAGACCAACAAGAACGCCATGTTGTCGATGACGGAGAACACCATCTTCACCAACGTGGCCCTGACGGACGACGGCGACATCTGGTGGGAGGGCATGACGGACGAGCCCCCGGCGCACCTGATCGACTGGCGCGGCAACGATTGGACGCCCGCCTCGGAGACGCCGTCCTCGCATCCGAATTCGCGCTTCACGGCGCCAGCCGAACAGTGCCCCATCATCGCGCCGGAGTTCAACGACCCGAAGGGCGTGCCGGTCGACATCATCTTGTTCGGCGGGCGGCGAGCCACCAACGTGCCGGTCGTCAATGAGTCGCTGAACTGGGAGCACGGGGTCTTCATCGGCGCCACTGTGTCCTCTGAGCAGACCGCCGCCGCTGAGGGCGCCGTCGGCGCGCTGCGCCGCGATCCCTTCGCCATGCTGCCGTTCTGCGGCTACAACATGGGCGACTACTGGGCTCACTGGCTGCGCATGGGGCAGTTGCTGGGCGACAAGGCGCCGCGCATCTTCCAGGTCAACTGGTTCCGCAAGGACGCCGCCGGGAAGTTCCTGTGGCCCGGTTTCGGGGAGAACTCGCGCGTCCTGGCTTGGGCCGTGGCCCGGGTGCTGGGCGACACGGGCTCCCTCAAGACGCCGATCGGCCAGCTGCCGCTGCCGGGCGAGTTCGACGTCGACGGCTTGGACCTGCCCGAGGGCACCTTGGAGCAGCTGTTCGCCATCGACCCGGACGCCTGGCTGGCCGAGGCCGACCTGACCGAGGAGTACTTCGCGCAGTTCGGCGAGCGCCTCCCCGCCGCGCTGACCGGCCAGTTGGCGGCGCTGCGCGAGCGCCTGGCGGCCGCCAAGGCCTAGCTCGGTTTTTGGAGGGGCCGGCGCCCGCTTTGCCGGCCGCGCCTCCCCCTTGCCCGATGCCGTCCGCCCCAGCCGGGTGGGCGGCATCGGGCAGCGGCGCCGTGGCGGGTTGCTTGGCCGGGGTCGCGGCGCCGATCTCGGCCCTGGCCAGGCCCGTGCCAGGCCCGTGCCCGGCCCACTCGCCCGCCGACCCGCCGCCGTCAACCCGCCGGGGGCGCCACAGGGCGTCTAGATCGTTGATTCCGGGGCTGCGTGTGGTCGCGCGCTGGCGGTGGACTGGCAGCAGATTTTCGTAATACACTAGCCGGGTGGGTGACCAAGAGACCATCGGCGGCGTCCCGGTGACCGAGACGCAAATCG
>JAITJZ010000021.1 GCA_031278655.1 Bifidobacteriaceae bacterium | reverse complement strand
GGTCTGCCATGCCGCCGTACGATTCCTCAACCTCCACGCGAGCCCGAAGCTGGCATTCCTGGACGGACGCAAAGATATTCTGGGGCGCGACCATGACGGTGGCGTGGCCGCGGCCGTTCTGGTCGGTGCGGGTCGCGCCTATGTAATGAATGTTCTCAGGCGTTCCCACAAAAAGTCCCTCGCAAGGCGAGTAGCCGTCGGCGGGGTCCGATTTGGACCATGCCATCAGGTCCACGTAGACATCCGGCACGCGGTTGTTGCGCCCGGCGTCCCAGGTGGTGATGATGACATCGTAGACGGCGCTGCCGTCCGCCGGCAGCGGGTCCGGGACGCCATCGGGCTCATCCGAAGGGTCGTCCGGGTCGTCCTGCGGCGTCGAGGGACGGATGACCATGGTCGAGTCGGCGGCCGAGACCGGCGGGTAGCTGAACGGCGCCCGCAGCACCGGGGAGCCACCGTACTGCTCGTTGTTGGACAGGGTCACCACCGCGCCGGCCGGGGTCTTGTAGGTCACGACCAACTGGCGGGTTCCGGCCTTCGACGAGAAGACGTCCAGCCCATACAACCCGCTCAGGCAGGCGCCATCGACTTCGTCTTCCTCGCAGCCGAAGCGGCCCTGTTCGGCGAAATAGAGCCCGGCCCCGCCGAACGGGTCGCTGGCGGCGGCCTGGGCGGTCAGACTGGCGGCCGCGTCGGTGACCGGCACGCCCTCGGCGTCCCTAAGGTCCACGCGGATCTCCTGGAAGCCCCAATCGGGGCGCAGCGAACCGGGGGCGTCATGGTTGGCCGGCTGGTCCGACTCCTGGGAGACATAGGCGATCCATTCGGCCGGCTGCTGGTATGACGACTCGTCGACAAAGTGGGCGGTGGCGTTGCCGCCTGGTCGCAGCAAACTGAGCGCCTGGCCGCCCACCGTCACGGTGATTTCGAAATCGCCGGCCTTCGCCCCGGTGAAGAAGGCGAGGTAGGCGCCTTCTTCGTCATAGGCGCCGAAGGAATCGATCTCGATTCCCGATCCGGCCGGCGCGGTGGCTTTGATCGAATCCTCGGCCGCGGTCAGCGCCCGGCCGTCGGCGTCGTGGAGTTGGACCTCGATGAAGCCCTCGTCATAGTTGGCCACGAGCGCGCCGCTGGAGACGGTGTAGTAGGTGGCTGGGCTGGTGGTGTCGAGCGGCGGGTCGGTCCAAGTCAGGGTCTTGGGCAGACCCGGCAACTCGCCGGAGGCAGACACCAGTTGGCAAGTCGTGGCCACCTGGCTGGTGACCTCGACCTGGACACGGCCGTCGCCGTAAATCGCATAACCTTCCAGATACCGCGATTGTCCGGGGAACTCGGCTTCGCAGCCACTGCCCTCAAGCTCAAGTCGGAAAATGGTGTTCCAATCCCTGACGCGGTTGACCCGCCCGCTGTCCCACATGGTGGCGGTGACCTCATAGGATTCGCCGGCCCGCAAAGCAGTCGGCACGCCGTTCGGCTGGTCGAACCGGTTGTCTGGGTCCTCGGCCGGGGACGAGGGGCTGACCATGACGGTGCTCCAGTCCCTGTCGGCCGCAAGCGGCTGGAAGTAGGCGTTGACCACCGTGTAGAGGCCGAACTCCTGGTCCTTGAGTTGGAAGGGGCCCTCGGCGCCGGCGGCGTAACCGACCGTCAGCCGGCGCTGGCCGCCGGTGCCGGCATAGACCTCAAGCTCGTAGACGCCGCCCGCGCAGGCGCCGTCCACCAGCGCGTCGACGCACTGGAAGACCCCGCCGTTGCCGAAGTAAAGCCGCGCGCCGCCCAGGGGGTCGCTCGGGTCGGCGACCGCGGACAACCCCGCCGCCCCGTCCGCGACCGGCTGGTCGGCATCGTCCAACAAAGTGACCGTCAAAACGTGGGCGCCCCAGGTGGCCGGGTCCAGCCCCGGCGCGTCGTGGTCGGCGTACGGGTCGGGGCCGAGCGCTCGGATGGCGACGAACGACTTGGCCGCCGATGCCGTCCCCACGTCGCCGACCGCCCGCCAAGTCAGGTTGGGGTTGGGCGAGCCGTAAACGTCCTGGTCGTCGATCAGCGCGCTCAGGGAGCAGGCGCCGGCGTCGACGCCCAGGACGGTGAAGGCGACTTCGCCGTCGCCGTCGCTGCGGAGGTTGGCGCTGGTCAGACCCGCGTTCAGGCGGCAGGCGCCGGTGGCCGCCAGGGCCACCGTCTGATTCGGGATGAGGTTGGACATGGCGGAGTCCCAGACCACGACCTTGGCCTGGTAGCTCTCGCCGACTCTCAGGTTCAGCGGCTGGCCTTGGGCGTCCGTGGTGGTGACCTCCAGATAGGAGGAGTCCGGGCTGACGGGCGGGTAGACGAAGGCTGCGACCAGGGCGGTCTCGCCGGTTTCTTGGTTGCTGAAAAGGGTGAACTCCAATTGACTCTCGGCGTCGGCCCAGACCACTTCCAGGCGGCGGCCCCCGGCCTTGGCCGATTGGACGGTGAGGGAGTACTGGCCCGGGTTGTCTTTCGATTCCTCCCATTCGGTCAGGTAAAGCCCGTCGCCGCGGAAGGGGTCGTCCTCCCGGACCCGCACCGCCAGCTTGTCCGCCTGGCCCGTCAACGCGGCGCCGCCTTCTTCGATCAGCTTGACGGTGATGACTTGGCGGCCCCAGTCCGCCTCGGTCAGGCCCGGGTCGCCGCGGTTGGCGGGCTGTTTGGCGTCATTGGTGATGGTGGCCAGGGAGCGGCCGGGCTCCGGGTGGGTCTGGGCGAAGTAGAGGGGCTGGACGGCGAACAGCTCGTCCGGGCTCTCGTCGCTGGCGGCCGAGAACTGGTATTCGCCTGGATGGTCGGCCCGGACCCAGCCCGCGCATTTGCCTTCGCCGTCGGTGAAGCACACGACCTCGCCGGCAGGCTCTTCCCCGGTCGACAGCTCAATGGCGCCTTCGCTGCCGTCAAGGGACTCAATCCGCAGCCGCAACGCCGCGCCCCAAGCCACAAATCCGTCCGGGCCGACCGCCACCAACGTGAAGGCGTAGCCGCCCTGGTCGCCGGTCGGCCGCGGGCTGTTCGGATCCGGCGCCGGATCGAACGTCACCTGCGAACGCTCAGGGTCCACCTGTGGGCCTTCGGCCCAGGCGCCCTTGCCGGACCCGATCGACTGGAGCACCGTCACCCCGGTCAGGGCCACGGCGGCGGCCGCCACCATGGCGAAGGGTTTGGTCCAGCGGAACCGCGTCACTGCGGAATGCGCGTGCTGATTGGTGCGGAACAGCGGAAATGAAGGCATGCCATTAACCTCATTCGTGAATCGGTCTCTTGGGCGAGAGCAGGCCGAGTGTCAGCCGACTTCAAATGAGGCTATCGGCTTGTCAAGTCCGCGATCAGGCCAATTTGAGCCGAAATACCTAGTGACTAATAGGACTAAGGTCCCGCAGCCCCGCTTTTTCGTGTTTCAGGCGGCGGGCTTGGCCACGTCCGAGCGGATGTCGATCCGCCAGCCGGTCAGCTTGGCGGCCAAGCGCGCGTTCTGGCCCTCACGGCCAATCGCCAACGACAATTGGAAGTCCGGCACCACCGCCCGGGCGGTGCGGTTCTTCTCATCCACGATCTCGACCGAAGTCACCCGCGCCGGGGACAGCGCCGCCGCCACGAAGACGGCCGGGTCCTCGGAAAAGTCAACGATGTCGATCTTCTCCGGGCCCAGTTCGGCCATCACCGCTCGCACGCGGCCGCCCATCGGGCCAATGCACGCGCCCTTGGCGTTGAGGCCCGGCTCCTTCGCCTGAACCGCGATCTTGGTGCGGTGCCCAGCCTCGCGGGCGATTGACGCGATCTGCACGCGGCCGTCCGCGACCTCTGGGACCTCCAACGCGAACAAACGCTTGACCAGCATGGGATGGGAACGCGAGAGCGTGATCGCCGGGCCTTTGGGCCCGCGCAGGACCTCCTGCACCAGCACCTTGACCCGGTCGCCGTGATTCAGAACCTCGCCTGGAATCTGCTCATGGGCTGGCAGGACGCCCTCGGCCCCGCCCAGGTCGACATGGACCGCGTGCGGGTCGCGCGACTGCACCACGCTGCCCGTCACCACGTCGTTCTCGCGGGCCTGGAGAGCGCCGACAACTTGGGCGTCCTCCGCGTCGCGCAAGCGCGCCAAGATGACTTGGCGGGCGGTGGCGGCGGCGATCCGCCCGAAGTCCTTCGGAGTGTCATCCCATTCGCGGATCAGCGCGCCATCCTCGTCGCGCTCCTGCGCCCAGACGGTCACATGCCCGGTTTCCGGATCGAGCCTGACCTGCGAATGCTCCTGCGCCCCGGGGGTCCGCTCGTAGGCCAATTTCATGGCCTGCTCGATCGCCGGTATCAGGAACCTGAGCGGCACGTCGCGCTCTGTTTCCAATGACCGCAATTCCCGCATGTTGATGTCCACCGGTCCGCCTCCCAACGCGGCCCGCAGCCGGGCCTGTTCACTTGTCGTTTTCACTTGTGTCGCCAGCCGCTCGCGGGCGGCCATCCGTGTTGGGCCAAGAGTCTACTAAGTGGCAGGATCAAAGTGATGCTGAAGTCTTCCGTTCTTCCCGCCGCCGCCCTGGCCGCGACCCTCCTTGGCGGCTGCTCCGCCGCCGGGCCCGCCGACGTGGCGGCGCCGTCCAGCGCCGATGACGCCCACAATCTCCGCGCCGCTTTGGCTGGCCTCGGCCCGGCGGCGGCCGCCTGCGCCGCCGCCCCTCCCAGCGGGTACGCCCCGGCCGGTTTGGAGTTGTTGGCCGCGCACGCGCCCGCCTGGCTGGCGGCGATCCCGGCCCCGGTGGCCGAGTCCTCGCCGGCCGCGGACGCGGCTGGCGGCGGGGACGCCGCGCCGGTGGCGGCGACCGCCTCGCAGTCGCCTGGGGCCGAGGCCGGGTGCGACCCGGACGCGCTCGAGCGCGACCTCCGGCGGACGCAGACGCTGGCCGCGCGTTTGGCCGCGTCAAGCCAGGTGGCGACGGCCATCGCCCGCGCCGCCAGCGCCGACGAAGCCATCATTTTCGGCACTTTGCCCGATGACGCCGAGCCGCCGCCGGTCGAAGACCTGGCCGCGCTCGACCAGCCAGCGCTCAGCGACCTGGCCGCGGCCGAGGACCAGGCCGGCTTCCTCGGCGAGTACCTGGCGGCGCAATTGGCTGAGGGGCCGGAGCGGAAACGCCTGATCGCCTCGGCCGCGCGCCACCGCCAGCGCGGCCAGACCCTCGCCACCATGGCGGGCGGGGACGACCCCCGCGCGGCCGCCTATCAACTGGGCGAACGCCCCGCTGACGCGGCCGCCGTCCACGCCCGTTGGGCGGCCGCCGAATTGGCGCTGGCCAGCCATTACGCCGCGCTGCCGGTCAACTCCGGGGTCGAATTGGCGGTTCGCTGGCAGTTGGTCGAAGCGGCCGCCTGGGGCGCGGCCCTACCGGCCCTCCCCTTCCACGAGTAGCTCCGAAGCCGCCCGGAGCGCGGCGTTGACGGTGGCGGCGACATGGGCGACGGCATCGGCGAGCGGCAGTTCCTGCGACGAGCCGGAGGCGCGGTCGCGGAACTCGACCACGCCCGCGGCCAACCCCCGGCCGACCACAAGAATGTGCGGCACGCCCAGCAACTCCGCGTCGGCGAACTTGACCCCGGCCGACTCCCTCGGCCGGTCGTCGTAGAGGACCTCCAGCCCGGCTTCCTCCAGCGCCTGCGCCATGGCGGCGGCGACCTCGAAGATGCCCGGGTCCTTGCCCGTGGCGACAACATGGACATGGGCGGGGGCGACGTGGACCGGCCAGACCAGGCCGCGGGCGTCGTGGTGTTTCTCAGCCAGGGTGGCGACGGCGCGGGTGACGCCAATCCCGTAGGAACCCATGGTGACTGTGACCAGCTTGCCGTTCTGGTCCAGCACCTTCAGGCCGAGGGCTTCGGCGTATTTGCGGCCCAACTGGAAGATGTGCCCCAGTTCGATCCCGCGCGCCAGTTCCAGCGGGCCGGAGCCGTCCGGGGCCGGGTCGCCGGCGCGGACCTCGGCGGCGTCGATGACGCCTTGGGCGCGGTCGCCCGGCACTTGGCCGCGGTCCGCCGCCTGGCCCCGATCCGCCGCCTGGCCCGGCGCTTGGCCGCGGTCCGCCGCCTGGCCAGCCGCCAGGAAATCCCGGCCCGCCACCAGGCCAAAGACATGGCGGTCGACGGCGTTGGCGCCGGTGATCCAAGCCGTCCCGGCCACCACGCGCGGGTCCAAGAAATACGGCACGGCCCGGTCCGGATCGGCGGCGTTGGCGCCCAGAATCTGCGGCCCTATGTAACCGCGCACCAATTCGGGGTGGCGGGCGAAATCCTCGTCGGCGGCCGGCTCGACCTCGGCCGGGAAGACGGCCGCGGCCAGGCGCGTCATGTCGACCTCGCGGTCGCCGGGGACGCCCAACACCATCAACTCCCGCACGCCGTCAGGAAGCACCAACGCCAAGACCACATTCTTGAGGGTGTCGGCGGCCGTCCAGAGGCGGCCGTCCGGGCGCGGCTGGAGGCGGTTCGCCGCCTCCACCAGGGTCTCGATGGTGGTGGTGCCAGGCGTCGGCTCGACATGGGCTGGCGGCAGACCCGCCAGCGGGCGCGGCGGCGGCGCCACCGTGTCCACCGCCTCGACATTGGCGGCGTAGCCGCCCGGCGAGCGCACATAGGTGTCCTCGCCCACGGGCGTGGGATGCAGGAACTCCTCCGACCGCGAACCGCCCATGGCGCCGCTCATCGCCTCCACGATCACCGTGTCCAAGCCCAGGCGCTTGAAAATACGTTGGTAGGCGGAGCGCTGGGCGTCATAGGCGCGGTCCAGCCCGGCGTCATCGGCGTCGAATGAGTAGGCGTCCTTCATGACGAACTCGCGCCCGCGCAGCAGCCCGGCGCGGGGCCTGGCCTCGTCGCGGTACTTGGTCTGGATTTGGTACAGCACCAGGGGCAGGTCCTTGTAGCTCGAATACATGTCCTTGACGAGCAACGTGAAGACTTCCTCATGGGTCGGGGCCAGGAGCATCTCGGCCTCCTTGCGGTCCGCCAGCCGGAACATGTTCGGGCCGTAATCCGTCCAGCGCCCGGACGCCTGGTAAGGCTCGGCCGGCAGCAGCGCCGGGAAGCGAACCTCCTGGCCGCCAATCCGATCCATCTCCTCGCGGACTATGGCCTCGACTTTGCCCAGAACCCGCAGCCCCAGCGGCAGCCAGGCGTAGATTCCAGGCGCCTGGCGGCGGATGTAACCCGCCCGCACCAGCAGTTTGTGGGACGCGACCTCCGCCTCGGCGGGATCCTCGCGGAGAGTTCTGACAAACAGTTTCGACATGCGCAGCACGCCCTAAACCTTACCGATCACCCGCGCGGGCCAGCGCGCGGATCAGAGCATGACTGTGGCCCAGGTGCCGACTTGGGTGAAACCGACGGCCCGGTAGACGGCCAGGGCCGAGGCGTTGAAATCGTTCACATAGAGGCAGACGCCGCGCCAGCCGCGGGCGCGCGCGTGCGCGACGACGGCGGCCATGGCCGCCTTGGCGATCCCGTGACCGCGGTGGGCGGGGTTGGTCCAGACGCCTTGGACCTGCACCCATTGGCCGCAACCGGCCCCCAACTCGGCTTTGAAAATGACCTCGCCGGTGGCAGGGTCGCAGCGGGCCAACAGCGCCCCGCGCTCGATCTGGCTGGCGACATGCGCGCGGTAGGCAAGCTCCGGCCCGGGCGGCGAGAAACCCAGTTCCTCCGTGAACATCGATCGGCAGGCCGGGACCAGCGCGTCCAGCATGTCCGCCGTCGCCGGGCGGACGGACCCGTCGGGCTCGCCGCTGGCCGGGCCGCTGATGGCCATGAGCGGCTGGGCTTGGCGATAAGCCCGCGGCTGCGGCCAGGCCGGGGCCAATTCGCTCCACAGCGCGGCGACGGCGGCGGAATCGCCCACCAGCGACACGTAACGGTTGCCGCGCTGACGGACCAGGGGCGCGAAGCTCTTGGCGTCGGCGGCGTCCGCGCCCACCAGCATCAGGCCGCCGCCCAGCCACATCAGCGACCGCAAATGCCCGGCGGCGAGGCGCTGGCCGGGCAGGCGGGCGCCCGGCTGCTCAATGACCCACAACTCGCCGCTGATCACGGGCATGGACAGGGCCTGCCCCAGGCGGTGTCCGGCCATCACGCCGTCCGGGCCGCGGGCTTCGCAGAAGGCGACGGCGGCCGGATAGAGCGAGCGGTCCAGCGCGCGCGGCCGCGCGGCCCTGGGCAAACCCAGCCGGAACCCGCGCGTCTCGGTCATCTTCGCCATCCTATGCCGTGCCGACGGGGCCGCCCCGGCGAAGCGCTGGGGCGCACCGCTCCGGTCGGGGGTCAGGCGCCCACAACGGTGACCTGGACGCTGCCCGCGCCAGGACCCACGGCATCGTGCGCGCCGGCGCCCACGCCAGCGGCTTGGGCCGCCGCCATGGCCCGGGCCCGGTCCAACAACACGCCAACGATCTCAGACTCCGGCACGGTCTGGACCACTTCGCCCTTGATGAAAATCTGGCCCTTGCCGTTGCCGGAGGCCACGCCCAGATCCGCCTCACGGGCCTCACCCGGGCCGTTGACCACGCAACCCATGACGGCCACACGCAACGGCACCTTGATGTCTTTGAGCCCCTCTGTGACCTGTTCGGCCAGCGTCACGACATCGACCTGCGCCCGCCCGCAAGACGGGCAAGAGACAATGTCGAGTTCGCGTTTGCGCAGGCCAAGCGCCTGGAGCAGAGCCGTGCCGACCTTGACTTCTTCGACCGGCGGGGCGGACAGCGACACCCTGATGGTGTCGCCTATGCCTTGGCCGAGCAGCGCCCCAAAGGCCGCCACCGATTTAATGGTGCCCTGGAAGGCCGGGCCGGCCTCCGTCACGCCCAAGTGCAGCGGCCAGTCGCCGCGTTCCGCCAGCAGCCGGTAGGCCTGGATCATGACCACCGGATCGTGGTGTTTCACCGAGATCTTGAAGTCGCGGAAGCCGACGTCCTCGAACAAAGACGCCTCCCAGACCGCCGACTCGACCAGCGCCTCCGGCGTGGCCTTGCCGTGCTTCTTCAGCAGGGACGGCTCCAGCGAGCCGGCGTTGACGCCGATCCGCAGCGACACGCCGGCCTCGGCCGCGGCTTTGGCGATGGCGGCGACCTGGTCATCGAAGCGCCGGATGTTGCCCGGGTTGACGCGCACGGCCGCGCAGCCGGCGGCGATGGCGGCGAAGACGTAGCGCGGTTGGAAGTGGATGTCAGCGATCACCGGGATGGTCGAGCGCTTGGCGATCAGCGCCAGCGCGTCGGCGTCGTCCTGGGACGGGACCGCCACCCGCACAATGTCGCAGCCGGCGGCGGTCAGCTCACCGATCTGCCGCAGCGTCGCGTCCGCGTCGGCCGTCAAGGTCGTGGTCATCGACTGGACCGAGATCGGGGCGCCGCCCCCCACCGCCACGGCCCCGACCTGGATCCGGCGCGACGGGCGGCGGGCGGCCAGCCGCAGCGGCGCCTCAGGCATTCCCAGTGAAACCGGCACCTAGACAGTATGCCGCACCCCCAGCGCCCGATGCCGTCCGGCCAAGCCCCAGCACCGCCCCGGGGCCGCGGCCCCGGCCCGGCAAGCGGGTGGGGCCGGGGCCGCGGGCAGGTCAGGACACAGCCGACGGGTGGTTGGTCAGTCGAAGAAGACGACCGGTTTGATGGCGGTGCGG
>JAITJZ010000038.1 GCA_031278655.1 Bifidobacteriaceae bacterium | reverse complement strand
GATTGGGCGGACAGGGCCTCGGCCAAGGCGGGCAGGGCGGCGTGCCCAATCACAATCCCGACAGCGGACCCGGCCCCTGCCACGGCTGCGACGGCCAGCAGCGTCCCGGCCGCGATCTGGCCCGAGGTGTAGCCCATGGCTTTGAGCGCGCCAAAGTCAGCCATCGAATCCTCGATGTCCGCCACAATCCGGAACCTGACCATGACCAGGGCCACCAGCCCAACGGCAATGGCGAAAGCCATCAGAATCGCCACCAGAATGCCCGCGAAAAACACCCGGCTCTGGCGCATCGAATCCAGATCGACCACCTGCAGCCCGGCGGCGCCCGCCGCCACCGCGTCGATCGCGGCCTGGTCGCCCTCCAGCACCGTGGACGCGTAGTCGGCGGCGATCCGGGCGGCGGCGTCTTTGTCTGCGAATTGGGCGGTGATCAACGTGGCGCGCCCGTCCGGGAACCGGTCCATCAACCCAGCCAAGGTCTCGGCGGAAACAACCAGCCGGTACCACTGCCAGTTCGGCGAGCCGAACATCACCTCGTCGGTGAAGCCGGCCACCGTGAGGTCGATCCGGTCCTCCCCCCGGGAGGCGCTGAAACTGTCGCCTATCTGGTACCCCCCGGCGACGTTGAAGTAGTACGGGAGGTAGACGTCGGCATCGTGCAAGTCCTGGGCGCCGGGGCGGACCTCCAGCAGGTTCATTTCCCGGGCGGCCGAGGTGTCTGCGAACATGGCGAACATCGTCAAGTTGCCCTCGCCGAAGGCCACCTTGACGCCGGACGCGAAGATCGCCTCCGCCTGGCAGGCGGTGGTGTCCGGGCGGTCGGCGATCATGGCCAGGTGGGCGGGCGCATAGATCGCGTCATGCTCAACGATGGCGAGGTGCGGGGCGTTGGCTCGGATGGCCGCCTGGTCGTAGGAGGCGCTGTAACGCAGGGCCACCACCAGGCCTAACGTCAACACGGCGGCGGTCAGCGCGATGAACGCGACCATGATCGCGCTCTGGCCGCGCCGGCGGCGCAGGCTGGCGCGGGCCAGCAGAAGGGCGGTGCGCACGCTCACCACCCCATGTCGGCGAGGAAGCCGCGCAGGGCTTCGGCGCGGGCGGCCTCGGCTGGCGCGGCGGCGGGGCCCGGGTAGTCGCCCAAGTCCAGCTCCCCCGAAATCTGCCCGTCCGCCAAATAGAGGACCCGGTTGCCCCGCCGCGCCGACTTGAGGTCGTGGGTGACCAGCACCACCGCCTGGCCGACGCGGTGCGCATCGGTCAGGGCGTCGAGCACGGCCGCGCCGGAGGCCTGGTCGAGGGCGCCGGTCGGCTCGTCCGCGAACAGCACCTGCGGGGTGTTCATCAGCGCCCGGACCACAGCCGCCCTTTGGGCCTCGCCGCCGGAGGTCTGGGCGGGGAACTTGGCTTGGGTGGCGCGGTCGATCCCGACCTGTTCGAACAGCGCCTCGGCCCGGCGGGCCACCGCCGCCCGGTCGCCCGAGACCAGCAAGCCCGCCGCCATGGCGTTGTCGAACAGCGACAGGGCCGCCAGCAGGTGAATCTGCTGGAACACAAAGCCGCAGGCCCGCCGCCTGAACCGGGCTAGTTGGCTTTGCGTCAGGCCAATGATCGAGCGCCCGCCGAAGCGCACGTCCCCCAGCGTTGGGCTGTCCATCCCGGACAGGGCGTAAAGCAGCGTCGACTTCCCGGCCCCGGACGCGCCCATGATGACCGTGAAGTCCCCCTCGCCTATGACCAGGTCGAGGTTGCGCAGCACATGCTGCTGGACGCCCTGGCGCGAGAACGTCTTCGACAGTTTCTCGGTTGTGATCAGCGCGGTCGCGGACCCGGATGTCAAGCTCATGGTCCCAATCCTGGCCCGCCGCCGCTTACGCCGCCCGGCCAACCCCTTGCGCGATCCTGGCGCAATCCTTACGCGCGGCCCCTCACGCGAGCCGGAGGCGCAGGCTGACCGCGAAGCCGGGGTTGGCGTTGGCGCAGGTCAGCTGGCCGCCCATGCGCTCCATGAAGTGCCGCGCCAGATACAGCCCCAGGCCGGCGCCGTCCCGCCCGCCACCGGCGGCGCCGCGGTAGAACTTGCCGGTGACCAGCGCCAACTCGTCCGCCGGCACGCCCGGCCCGGAGTCGGCGATGACGACTTCGAGGCGGTCGGCGTCGATCCGGCCGCTCACCCGCAGCGGCGCCCGGCCGTATTTGTAGGAGTTGGCGATGATGTTGCCAACCGTCTGCGCCCACCGCAGCGGGTCGGCCAGCACCAGGCAGTCCGGCAGCACGATGCCGTCGCCCCAGGTCAGGTGGTCCGCCTCGCGCACCAGCCGGGCCAGTTCGCGCGAGCTGACCTCGCCCGCGCTGACCGGCAGCAACTCCAGTTCCGCCAGCGCGCCCTCGAGCAGGTCGGTGGCCAGGGCGTCAATCTGGTCGGCCTTGGCGGTGATGGTGGTCAACTGGGCGGCGGTCTTCGGGTCGCGGCTGCGCGCAGCCATCACCTCCGCCACCGCCTTGATCGATGCGACCGGGGTCTTCATGTCGTGGCCGAGCGACGCCACCAGTTCCTTCTTCGCCCGGTCGGCTTGGCGCTCGCGCTCCCGCGAGGCGGCCAGCTCCTGACGCATCAAGTCGAAGGCCTCCGTGAAGGCCCCAAAAGCCTGGGCCCGGCCCCGTCTCAGGGGCGCGTCCAGGTCGCCGGCGGCGACCTGCCGGGCGAAACCGTCCAACTGCCTGAAGGGTCTCAGCACGCGCCGGTCGATCCGCCAGAGCAACGTCAACAAGACAGCCCCGAGGACCGCCGCCAGGGCGGTGACCGCCCAACGCAGGCGACTGGCCTCGGCCGCCAGGGCGGCGTCCGCGCCGGTGGCGAACAGGACCCGGCCCCAAACCCGGTCGCCGTCCATGAGGTCGATGACGGTGTCGCGGGCCGCCAAGGCCGCCGCCAGATTGGCGGGCGCCTCGGGGCCGGTGGACACCAGCGTCTTGCCATCGGCGCCGATGACGGCGTAGGGCGGCGCGCCGGACAGACTGGGCGGGCTGTAACCCGGCTGACCGAGTGCTTGGCGGTCCTCGCCGAGGCGGGCGACGACATCGTTCAAGGCTGGCAGATCCGGTCCCTCTGGCGCCTCCGGGCGGACAACCGCCCAGGTCACCGCCACCAACGCGCCCAGGCAAGCGATCAGCGCCAGCGCCAGGCGGCGGGTCGTCACGGGCCCTCCGCCAGCGCCGTCGGCTCCAGCGCGTAACCGCTGCCCCAGGCCGTGCTGATGGCGGCGTCATGCCCGGGCGCGGCCGCCGCCAGTTTCGCCCGCAGGCGGCGGATGTGGACGTTGAGGGCGCCGTCGCTGACGCCGGTGTGCCCCCAGGCGGCGGCGAACAGTTGGCGTTTGGGGATGACCCGTCCCGGTTCGCCGGCCATGCGTGCGAGGAGGCGGTATTCGATGTCTGTCAGACCGATCGGGCCGTCCGGGCCGAAGGCCCGCCCCAGGTCGAAGCGAACTGTGATCCTGCCGAACTCGAATTGGGCGGGCGGCCCTTGCGGCGGTGGCGGCGGGGCGCCCGCGCGTCCGGACCGGCGCAGCGCCGCCTGGACCTTGGCGTGCAGCACGGCCAGGGAGTACGGCTTGGCGATGTAGTCGTCGCCGCCAACCCCCAGGGCCAGGAGGATGTCATCGTCGCCGCCGCCGCGCGCGGAGATGAACAGGATCGGGATGTCGCTGTCGCGGCGCAGCCGCCGGCAGACGGCGAAGCCGGACTCGCCCTCCAAGTTGATGTCGAGCAGGATCAACCCGACGTCGCGTTCCGCCAGGACCGTCAACGCGCCGGCGGCGTCCGCCACCCAGGCCGCGCTGGTGCCGAGCATGGTGAAATACTCCACCGTCGCCTCTGACAGCGCCGCCTCGTCATCCACCACCAGGCAATCCAGGCGTTTCCGGTCGCTCATAAGCTCCTCGCTGCGGGGTTCGGCCAAGGCTGGGCTGTCCTTCACCGCCATCAGAATAGCCCGCGCCCCGGCCCCGTCCGCGCCCCGGCCCGGGCGGTTGGGGGTTGTGTTACGCTCGGCGCGGCTCTGCGACTTCGGGAGGGACCCCGTGAACACACCGGCTATGGACTTGAATCAGGCGATCAGAGCGCGTCACGCCGTTCGCCGCCACACCGACCAGCCAATCGACGCCGCCACCGCCCAGGCCTTGCGGGAGGCGATCGACCAGGCCAACGCCGCCGGCGGCCTGGCGCTGCAACTGGTCCTGGACGAGCCCAAGGCTTTCGCCGGCCTGCGGGCCATGGGCCAGTTCCGGGGCGTCAGGAACTATTTGGCCATGGTCGGGCCGGCCGGCGAAGCCGGCGCCGAGGCTTGCGGCCGCCACGGCGAGCGGGTGGTGTTGCGGGCGGTCCAACTCGGGCTCGGCACCTGCTGGGTGGGTTTGACCTACAACAAGCGGGCCATGCCGATCTTGATCGGGCCGGGCCAGGTCCTGCACGCGGCCGTCGCCCTCGGCCACGCCGAGGGCCCCGCCCACAGCCACAAGGTCAAGCCGATCGAGGCCCTGACCAGCGCCACGCCGCCGTTCCCGGATTGGTTCCGGCGCGGCCTGGAGGCCGCCCAACTGGGCCCCTCGGCCATGAACCAGCAGCGTTTCCGTTTCGACCTCGACCCCGAGACCAATTCCGTCAGCGGGCGCGTCGGCGGGCCTTACGGGCACATCGACCTGGGCATCGCCAAGTGCCATTTCGAGATCGGCGCTGGGACCGAAGGCTGGCGCTGGGGGCCGTGACGACGGCATCGGGCAACGGCGGCGCCCCGCTGACCGGCCCAAAGGCGGTCAGGGGCCCGGCCGGGGCGTGGCAGAATCTAGGGCGTGCGTGTCTACAACTTCTCCGCCGGGCCGGCCATGCTGCCCCTCCAGGCCCTCGAACGGGCCCAAGCCGAACTGACCGACTGGCAGGGCTCGGGCATGTCCGTGGTCGAGGTCTCCCATCGCGGCAAGGCCTTCGTCAAGTGCGCGGCGCATGCCGAACAAACGTTGCGCGAGCTGCTGGCCGTCCCGGATGATTATCGCGTCCTCTTCCTTCAGGGTGGCGCCACGGCGCAGTTCGACGCCGTCCCTTTGAACCTGACCCGCCCGGGCCAGTCCGCCGCCTACATCAAGACCGGCGCCTGGTCCGGCAAGGCCATCGCCGCCGCCCGCGCCCAGGGCCTCGAGGTGGCGGTGATCGCCGACCAGGCGGACGGGAAGTACACCACCGTCCCAGCGGCGGACAGTTTGACGACGCCCGATGACGCCGCCTACCTCCACTACACGCCCAACGAGACGATCGGCGGGGTTGAGTTCGGCTACATCCCGGCCAGCGCCGGCGTCCCGCTGGTGGCGGACATGTCATCGACCATCCTGTCGCGTCCCCTGGACGTGGCCCGCTACGGCGTCATCTACGCCGGCGCCCAGAAGAACATGGGCCCGGCCGGGCTGACGGTGGTCCTGGTCCGCGACGACCTGTTGGGACAGGCGCGGCCGGGCACGCCGAGCGTGCTCGACTACGCCGCCATGGCCGCCTCCGACTCAATGCTGAACACGCCGCCGACCTTCGCCATCTACCTGCTCGGCCTGATCCTCGACTGGATCGGCCAGGCCGGCGGGCTGGCGGCGATGGGCGCGCGCAACCAGGCCAAGGCCGCGGCGCTCTACGGCGCCATCGACGGCTCGGACTTCTACGCCAACCCGGTCGCGCCGGACGCCCGCTCCTGGATGAACGTGCCCTTCACGCTGCGCGACCCGGCCCTGGACGGCGACTTCCTGGCCCAGGCCGAGGCCAACGGCCTGACCAACCTGAAGGGGCACCGTTCGGTCGGCGGCATGCGGGCCAGCATCTACAACGCCATGCCGATGGAAGGCGTGGCGGCGCTGATCGATTTCATGGCCGACTTCGAGCGTCGGCACGGCTGAGGGACAGGCACAGAACCGTGGCATATCGCATCCGCACCTTCAACGCCATCAGCCCCACGGGGCTGAGCCGCTTCCCGGCCGACCGCTACCTGGTCGGCCCTGACCTGGCCGATCCGGACGGCATCGTGCTGCGGTCGGCCGACCTCCACGGCCAACCGATCCCGGACTCGCTGGCGGCGGTGGCCAGGGCCGGCGCCGGGACCAACAACATCCCGATCCCCGACTACTCGGCCCGCGGCATCCCGGTCTTCAACACGCCCGGCGCCAACGCCAACGCGGTCAAGGAACTGGTCATCGCGGCGCTGTTCCTGGCCGCCCGGAACATCATCCCGGCGGCGGCCTTCGCGCACCGGTTGGACGGCGACGCGGCCGCCATGGCCAAGGCGGTCGAGGCCGGCAAGAAGACCTTCGCGGGCTTCGAGCTGCCGGGCAAGACCTTGGGAGTGATTGGGCTGGGCGCCATCGGCGTCGAGGTCGCCAACGCCGCCTCGGCCCTCGGCATGCACGTCATCGGCTTCGACCCGGCGGTCACCGTCGAGCACGCTTGGAAGCTGTCGCCGCTGGTGGAGCGGGTCGCCTCGCTCGACGCGCTGGCGGCGCGGGCGGACATCGTGACCGTCCACGTGCCGCTGATCCCGGCCACCAAGGGGCTGATCGGCGCGGCCCAATTGGCCGCCATGCGCCCGGAGACCGTCCTCATCAACTTCGCGCGCGGGCCCATCGTGGACGAGGACGCGCTGGTCACGGCCCTGGAAGGGGGCCGCCTGCATGGCTACGTCTGCGACTTCCCAACGCCGAACCTGAACAAGCGGTCCCGCGTTGTGACCCTCCCGCACCTGGGCGCCTCGACCGACCAAGCCGAGGTCAACTGCGCCGTCATGGCCGTCGACCAGCTCCGCGACTACCTTGAGCGCGGCACGATCCGCAACTCCGTCAACTTCCCGCCGGTCGAGTTGGCCCGGGTCGAGGGCACGCACCGCCTGGCGATCGTCAACCGGAACGTGCCCAACATGGTTGGGCAGATTTCGACGCTCATGGCCAGGTCCGAGCTGAACATAGCCGACCTGTTGAACAAGTCGCGCGGCGACCTCGCCTACACCTTGGTCGATGTCGACGCCCCCGTCCCGCCCACGCTTCTGACCCAGGTCCGCGCCATCGAAGGGGTCATAGCCGCCCGGCAGATCGGGCCGGCCAGCGACTTGGAGGCCTGACCGGCCTGAGGCCGGCGGCGGGGCCGCGATCCGGCCGGGCTGCGGCTGACACTTGAAAACGACCCCCGCCGCCCGGCGCGCCGGCCGCGTCAGCAATAGCATGATCGGATGATCCAGGGGGAAATCACCGCGAGCTGGCGGACGGCGCCGCGCCGGGTGTCGGTTCTGGTGTTCGAGGGCTTCGAGCTGCTTGACGCCTTCGGGCCGGTCGAGGTCTTCAGCCAAGTCCCCGCCGCCTTCACCATCGATCTGGCGGGGCTGAGCGGCCAACCGGTCCGTTCCAGCCAGGGCGCCCAGGTGCTGCCCGACCACAGCCTCCTGGCCGCGCCCGCGCCGGACATCGCCCTCATCCCCGGCGGGCCGGGGACCCGCCACCTGACCGAGGACGAGTCCTTCCTCAAATGGCTGCGCCAATGGGCCGGCGCCGCCAACTGGATCGCCTCTGTCTGCACCGGCTCGGCGTTGCTGGCGGCGGCCGGGCTGCTGGACGGTTACCGCGCCACCTCCAACAAGCGCGCCTTCGACTGGGTGACGCGGTTCGCCGGCCCCGTCTGGGAGCGCCAGGCGCGGTGGGTCGCGGACCGCGACCGCTGGACCGCCTCCGGGGTCGCCGCCGGGATGGACATGGCCGTCGCCATGGTGCGCCAGTTGTGCGGCGCCGCCGCCGCCGCGGACGTCCAGCGCCGGATCGAGTACACGGCTGAGACCGACCCGGGTCACGACCCCTTCGCCGCCGATGCCGTCGCCCCGGTCGGCGCTCTGCCCGCGCCTTGAGGGGCGGGCGGGCAGGCGGATCTCGGCCGCACCCCGCCGGCAGGGGCCCCGCTGGCGGGTGTTCGGCGCCCAAACGCGGGCCGGCACGTCATCGGGCACCATATAACCCATGGAAACCTTGACCCGCTGCTTCGGCGGCCGCGACCCCCTCTACAGCGCCTACCACGACACCGAGTGGGGCGTCGAAACGCACGGCGAGGCGGCCCTGTTCGAGCGCGTCAGCCTCGAAATCTTCGCGGCCGGGCTGTCCTGGTTGACGGTGCTGCGCAAACGCGAAGCCTTCCGGGAGGCCTTCGCCGGCTTCGAGCCGGCGGCGGTGGCCCGGTTCGACGCCGCCGCCGCTGACCGCCTGATGGCCAATCCGGCCATCATTCGCAACCGCGCCAAGATCGAGGCCACCATCCACAACGCCGCGGCCCTCGCCTCCTGGCTGGACGCGGGCGGGTCGCTCGACCGCCTGGTCTGGTCCCACCGACCCGCCGCCCACGCGCCCGCCGCCACCATGGCGGACCTGCCCGTCTTCATCCCGCAGGCTGAAGCCCTGGCCGCCGACCTGAAAAAGCTCGGCTTCAAATGGGTCGGACCGGTTGTCGCCTACTCGACCATGCAAGCCGTCGGCGTGGTCAACGACCACCCGCTGACCTGCCCGCTCCACTCCTAGGTCAAGGCATGAGGCCCCAGCCAGTCGGAGGCAGCGGGCATGAGGGTTGTTTTGGCGCCGGCCCTGCGGTCAGCCAATCGCTCAGCCAATCGCTCAGCCACGCCTTCAGCGCGGACGGATCGTTCGGCAGGTCGGTGACGTGGCGCGCCGCCTCCATCAGGCCCTGGAAACGGGGCGGCACCGGCGCCGCCTCGCCGATCGCCTCCTCAATGGTGGCGGCGAACTTCACCGGCAAGGCCGTCTCGGTCACAATCACCGGCCCCGGCACCCCCAGGCTCAAGGCGACGTGCACGGCATCGGCGGTGTGCGGGTCAATCAAAACCTGGTGCTCGCGCCAAAGCCGGCCGATGGCCGCCAACCGGTCGGCGTGCGTCGAAGTCCCCGAGACGAAGCCGAAACGCCGCGACAGGCCCTGGAACTCCGGCGTGGCGCTGAGGTCGAAGCAGCCCTCGCGCGCCAGCGTCGGCCCGAACAGCTCCGCCACCCGGGCGCCGTCGCGGCCCAGCAGATCGGCGGCGAAACGCTCAAAGTTGGAGGCTTTGGAGATGTCCATCGACGGGCTCGAGGTCTCAAGGGTCTGGTCGGAGCGGCGCGGGCGGTAGACGCCGGTGGCGAAGAACTCGTGCAGGACGTTGTTCTCGTTGGTGGCCAGGATCAGGCGGTCAACCGGCAGGCCCAGCTCGCGCGCCACGTGGCCGGCCAGGATGTTGCCGAAGTTGCCGGTGGGCACGGCGAAGGAGACGCGCTCCTGGCCGGAGGCGAAGTAGGCGGCGAAGTAGTAGATCACTTGGGCCACGACCCGCGCCCAGTTGATCGAGTTGACGGCGCCGATCCGCCAGCGGGCCTTGAAGCCGGCGTCCAGGTTGACCGCCTTGACCAGGTCCTGACAGTCGTCAAAGACCCCGTCGATGGCGAGGTTGGCGACCGCCGGGTCGTCGATCGAGAACATCTGCGCCTGCTGGAACGGCGTCATCCGCCCGCGCGGGGTGAGCATCGCCACCCTGATCCGGTCGCGTCCCAGCAGGGCGTGCTCGGCGGCGCTGCCGGTGTCCCCGGAGGTCGCCCCCAGCACGGTCATCCAGGCGCCTCGGCGTTCCAGCTCATACTCGAAAAGCGGCCCGATCAACTGCATGGCCATGTCCTTGAAGGCGGCCGTGGGACCGTTCGACAGGTGCGCGATCCACAGCTCCGTGCCGGTCAGGCGTTCGACCGGCACTATTCGGGGGTCGCCGAAGGTTTCGGCCGTGTAGGCCTGGCGGCAGCTGCGGGCCAGCGCGCCTTCCGGGTAATCCGGGGCGAACAGCTGCGCCACTTTGGCCGCCAGGGCGGCGTAACCGTCCCGCTGCCAGGTCGCGCGCCAGTCGGCGAGCCCGGCCTGGCCCAGCGCCGGATAGCGTTCGGGCAGGTACAGGCCCCCGTCTGGGGCCAATCCGGACAGCAGGACGGCGGCGAAGCTGAGGCCCGGAGAGCCGGTCGAGCGGGTCGAAACGTAGCGCACGGTCTTCAAGGCTATTACGCCCCGGGCAGCGGCGTTCCCGGCCGGTGTAGATTAGCTCGACATCAACTTGATTCAGACTCTAGCGAGGAGGCAGACAATGGCGAGGATCACAGTCTTGGGCGGGACGGGTTATGCCGGTGCGGCGGTGGTGGCTGAGGCCGCGCGCCGCGGCCATGAGGTCCGGGCGGCCTCGCGCCGCGCGCCCGAGGCCGACCAGCGCGTCGCCGGGGTCGCCTACCTGACGGGTTCCGCCACCGACCCGGTTTTCCTGGAGTCGGTTGTGGCCGAGAACGATGTCGTCGTCTCGGCCCTGTCTCCCCGCGGGCCAATGTTGGGGCAGGTCAGGGTGGTCGATGCCGAGCTGATCAGCTGGGCCGACAGGCTCGGCTTCCGTTTGGGCGCCATCTTGGGGGCGGGGTCGCTGCTGACCGAGCCTGGCGGCCCGCGTTTGGCCGACTTGCCCAGCTTCCCGGACGCCGCCAAGGGCGAAGCCCTTGAGATGGCGGAGGTCTTGGCGGACCTGCAGGCTTCGCCGGTCGGGGTCGATTGGTTCGCGGTCTCCCCCGCCTCCGGTTTTGGCGCCTTCGCGCCCGGCGCGACCCTGGGGCACTACCGCGTTGGCGGCGACGTGGTGCTGACCGACGAGTCCGGCAACAGCCACATCTCCGCCGGCGACCTGGCCCTCGCCATCCTTGACGAGGTCGAGCGCCCGGCGCACCGCCGCCAGCGCTTCACAGTCGCCTACTGACCGGGCAAACAGCACGCTG
>JAITJZ010000101.1 GCA_031278655.1 Bifidobacteriaceae bacterium | reverse complement strand
CTTCCTGGGAACCGGACGAACTGGGCGGCCCGCAACCCACCCCCGGCGCAACCGGCGGCCACGCTGGGGGACCTCGCGCCGGAGCGCGCGGTCCGCGGTCAAGGGCAACTGCGTCAAGTATCCCGCACAGCAGCGGCGTTCTCCCGGCGCGCAGGCCGCTGGCGCCGCGTCGCCGTCCTCGACGATGTGGCGGACGAGCGCGTTCGCGCCGAGTCCAATCGCAGGCCAGCCGGCGGCAAGGCCCCGGCGGCAAGGCGCCGGCGGCAAGGTCCCGGCTGCCCCCATATCGCCTATAGCCGCATAAGGCATGACTGCGGGACCTGGTGGACCTCAACCTCGAGGCGTCCCACATGACCAGGACGGCACCGCTTGGGGGGACGATGATCCGTTCGACACCCTCGCCCAGGTCCAGGCGGCCACCGCCGACTGGGTCCGGTGGCACAACCAGGAGCGCCTCCACTCGTCGCTTGGCTACTGCGCCCCGGACGATATCGAGGCGGCCTACTATGATGTCGCCGAGCCTGCCGACCGGTGGGGATCGCCACACAAAACAGTCGGCAACAAACCGGCCCCAGTTCAAATTGGACGCGATGGCGGGGGTGACTGCCGGGTTCTTGGGGGCGCGATCAGGCTCGTGTTTGCAGTGAACTCACAGTTGGCCTTCAGCTAGAAGTGGTTCAGTAACCGCATCCACAAGAAATGAGGCTCAAGTGTTCACCATCACCCTGATGTTGGCCGGCGCGATCTGCGTCAGCGCGCTGGTTCTAGCGCTGCGCTATCCCGCAGGCCGCCTCGGAGGCGCAGTGATGAACCGGGAGGCTGCGAGCGGCGCCAACGGCCGGGGGCTGAGCCACCGGATTTGGGCAAGGGTCTTGGCGGCATTGGCCGCGGTGGCTGTCGGCGCGGCGGGCTGCTCTGGGTCGGCATCGTCCGAACCGGCAGGCGCCGCCACCGCCACCGCCACGTCCGCGTCTGCGCTCCCGGCCAGCGTGGACGAGGCCTTGGCGGGTTTGGTGGCGAGCCACTGGGTCCCGGCCAACGCCGAATACAGCCGGGCGCAAACCATCGACTTGGCCGGCGGGTCTGTCGAAATTGACGAGCCGGGCGCGTACCGGCTGATCGGCACGCTCGCGGACGGCCAGGTCAAGGTCGAGGTGGAGGAGAAGGGCCTGGTCCAATTGGTGCTGGACGGGGCCGATATCACATCGTCACAGTCCTCGGCCATCGACATTGAAGCCGCCGACGAGGTGGTCTTGATCTTGGCCGACGGTTCCCAGAACTCGTTGACCGACGCGGCCGCCTACGCGGTGCCGGACGAGGAGCCCGACGCGGCCCTGTTCTCCAAGGTCGATCTGTCGATAGCGGGCTCCGGCGCTCTGACAGTGACGGGACGGCAGGGTGACGCTGTCACTTCCAAGGACGGCCTGGTCCTGGCTGGAGGAGAGGTGGTCATCGAGGCGGCCGATGACGCCATCAAAGGCCGCGACTACCTCCAGATTGTGGGTGGGCGCCTGGTCGCAGAGGCCGGGGGCGACGGGCTGAAGTCGACCAACGCCGATGACGCGGGGACCGGCTACGTGTTGCTGGCCGGCGGCGAGGTGACGGTGGAAGCGGCGGCCGATTGCGTCGACGCGGCCACCGACGCCCTGGTGACCAGCGGCTCAGCGACGTTGACCTGCGGCGATGACGCGATTCACGCCGATGGGCGGTTGGTGGTGGACGGCGGGTCGGTTGAGGTGGCCGAGTCTTACGAGGGCCTGGAGGCGCCTGTCCTCGTTGTGGCGGGCGGTGTACTCGACATTACGGCCAGCGATGACGGGCTCAACGCCGCCGCTTCTTCGGAGAGCGATGACGCTGCCGGCGATACCGACGCGGCGAGCCCCAGCGCGAGGCCCGGCCGGGGTTTTGCTGACGGCGGCGGAATGGGTGTTCAAGAAGGTGTGGCCTTGGCCATCACCGGTGGCGAGGTCCGGATCAAGGCCGGTTCTGATGGGATCGACGCCAACGGGCCGGGAACCATTTCTGGTGGCACTGTCGAGGTGTACGCCGCAGCCTACGGAGCGGACGGACCGTTCGACATCGCCGAGGGCGGCCCAGCCATCTCGGGCGGCACGGTGACTGCCTACGCCGCCGGGGGCGGAGGTTGCGCGATGGTGAGCCCGGACCAAGCCTCTGCGCAGGGATGGATCGCCGCAGTCCTTCCGCAGGCCGCCACCGGAACCCTGGAACTAATTGACAATGCCGGGGGCGCGGTCGCTTCGCTCACCGCCGCCGAAACAGTCTGCGCCGTTGTCTACTCGTCTCCCGATGTGGTTCTCGGCGAGGTCTACACGCTGAGGATCGGCGACCTGACAGCAGAGGTCACCGCCGGCCAGGCGATGGCCGGCGCGGCAGGCAATGGCGCCGGCCGCGGACCGGGCGGCCGCGGACAAGGGGGCAATGACCAGCGCCAGCCCCGCCAACAACCGACCCGGCCAACAAATCCGCAAACGGGCACACCGGGCGACGCTCCAGCAATAACTGCGCAATAGTGCAGCGCGATTGGACGATACGGTCCAATTCCGCGCTGATCCGGTCTTGGCTGGCCGCCGCGCCCAGCAGACGGCGGGCATTCGCGGGCGAGGCGAAAAGGTGTCGGGTCTCGCGCCAGGCGGCGAACTCGTCTGCCGAGACCAGGACGGCGTTGCCGCGCCTCGGTGTGATCTCAACAGCGGATCGGTCGTCGCTGACCTGTTGAATCAGCGAGAACAGGTCGCGCCGGGCTGCGCTGGCGGTGATGGCTGGCGTGGCGTCCCCTCCTGTTATGCACCAGATATTGTGCGTCTAGCGGAGCGTCGTCCCCAAACAACCCTTCGCCTGGGCTTGGGACTGCGCGCTCTGTCCGGCATGCGCGAATGGATGCGCGCCTGGTCGGTGTGGATTACTCCTTCCGTCCGACGCGCCCGACGTCGGTCTCAAGCAGCTCCACGGCCTGGGCGCGGGTTTGGCCTCAAGCCCACCAGTTCCCGGGACGCGGCCCCGCCGTGGGTGTCCGTTCCGAACCGCGCCGGGTTCGATCCCCCTCGAGGCGAGTTCGGCGGGGAAAATCCAAACCCTTAAGGATCTGCCCACATGCGCTGCTGGTCCGAGCCACCCTGCGTCCAGGCGTCGGGACTGAAAAGCGGAGCGAGGCGCTGGTCGGCGACTTCGATCAGCCCCATCAGGAAGGTGTTGGTCATGTGGGTGGTCCATTCGCGATAAACCACGATTCCGTCGATGACGGCGGGGCAGCCGTCCGGCCCGCAGATCAGGTCGTTGAAGCTGACGAGGCTTGCGCCGTCGCCGAATCGCTCGACGGTGGCGGCCTGCCATTGGGCGACGGATTGGTCGCCTTGGAAGTTGCATTGGGTCAGGGAGTCGAGGTGCTCGGCGACGCAGCTGGGCACGCTTGGGTAGCCGAGGGAGTCCTCCGGCGTGGTGTCGGGGTTCCGCGCGATCACCACGACCGGGACGCCGGCCTGGCGAAGCTTCTCCCACAGCTTCAACGTGCCGGCGGCCATCCCTTCTGGATCGCAGCCTGAGGCCGGGTCGGTCGGATCGGGCAGGGCGCAGCGGGTCCAGCCTGACACCACAACGGCGTCGGGGCGCAAGTCGGCCAGGCGGTCGGTGACGTTCTGGGACCATTCGGCGCATTCCTCATACGGGTCGCCACCCCCAGGCAACCCGTCGATGATCGCCGCTGTCAGCGGACAGCTAGGTTTGAAGAAACCGAGGAAGCGGATCGAGTGGCGCCGCCCCAGCTCGTCCAACACCGAACTCCACTGACGGGTGTAGCTGTCGCCTGCGACCGCCACCAGGGTGGTCCCGTCCGGGTCGCCGAAGTCGCACCCGGACGGCTGAGTGTCCCGGTAAGAGGAGCCGCAGGCGTCGTCGTTCTCGTAGGTAACAGGCAGGTCCTCCCCGACAGCCAGCGGGTCGGGCGCCAACGCCGGATAGGAGGACCGGCTGAGCAGTGCATCCCAGTCGCGCAACTCGTCCGGCGGGGTCGGCACGCCAGAAGGCAGCGCCGGGGACGGCGGCGCCGGCACCGCCTGGTCCGGCACAGCGGGCTTGGCCGGTCTGGTCATCTGGTTCCATTGCGACACGGCGAGGCCGGTCCCGCCGCCCACCAGCATGCACGCCAAGCCCATCGCCAGTGCGCGGGCGGGCCGCCGGGAGAACACCGGCGCGAACCGCAGCGGGTTCTCGACCAGTTTGTGGGTGACGTAGGCCGGTATCAGCGCTGCCACCCCGATCCCCAAGAACCACACCGGCCCTTGTTCCGGCCACACCCGCCGCGCCCAGATCAGCGCCGGCCAGTGCCACAGGTACCACGAGTAGGACAAGCCGCCCACCCACACCATCGGCCGGGCTCCGAGCAGCCCCGCCAGCACGTGCCGCCTGAAACGAGCACCTGGGACGGCGTGGGTCCCACGGGCTGGGGCGACGGAATCGGCCATCGGCGGGTAGGTGCCCGCGAGCACCAACGCCACCGTGCCCAGCGCCGGCAGTAGTGCCAGATAGCCCGGCCAGGCGTGGTTCTCCCGCGCGACCGAACAGGCGAGCACGACTCCGACCGCGCCCGCCACGGCCAACCCGTCGCGCGCCAGCCGGGGCAGTTTGGCGGCCAGCGGCACGCTTAGCGCGGCCAGCGCGCCAAGCCCCAGCTCCCACAGGCGCGTGGTCGTGGCGAAGAACGCCTCCGACTGGCTGACCCCCGTGAAGCGCACCGAGTAGGCGAGGCTGGCAGCGACCACCACGCTAACTGCGACCGCCAAAGCCCGACGGCGGTGGGCGGCCGGACGCCTCGACAACGCCCCCACCAACGCCATCACCAGCACAATCAGGACTGGCCAAACAACGTAGAACTGCTCTTCGACCGCCAGGGACCAGAAATGCTGCACCGGGGATAGGGAGGTGCCCTGCGCGGCGTAATCGACCGACCGCCACGCCAAGCGCCAGTTCACCACATAGGCCGCCGCCGCGACGATGTCCCACCCGAACACCGCCCGCTCGGTCACCGCCAAGGTTGTCACCGTGATCGCGGCGCAAGCCAGCAACACCACCATCGTGGCCGGCAGGAGACGCTTCGCGCGCCGTGACCAGAAACGCGGCAGCGACAACCGCCCAGTCTGCGCCACCTCCCGCCACAACTGCCCGGTGATCAAGAATCCAGACAGAATGAAAAACACGTCCACGCCGACAAATCCGCCCGGCAGGAAATCCCAAGTCGAGTGATACACCACCACGGAGACGATGGCGACAGCCCTCAACCCTTCAATGTCGAGACGTTTGCCCCCCGTCTCCGCCGGTGAAAGCGGCGACGGGCGCAATCGACCCGGACCAGCGGCGTGGGCCGCAGGACGGCGGGCACCCTGCAATCGCGCCGCCCCCGTCATAGCCACAGTCTAACAACCCCCTTTTCGGCTCTCAGCGGTCCCGGTTTCTAGTTCGAAGTGCAACGGGTTGTGGCTTGGGTTGATTCTAGTTGGGTGTGGAAGGCTTCGGTGGGGGTGGCCCATCCGAGGACGCCGGGGGGCCGGTTGTTGATCTCTTGGACGATGTCGTCTAGCTCGGCTTGGGTGAGGTCGTCGAATGATGTTCCCTTGGGGAGGTAGCGGCGCAGGACGCCGTTGAAGTGCTCGTTGGAGCCGTGCTGGCAGGCGCTGTAGGGGTCGGCGAAGAACGTGGCCATCCCGAGGTCGTCGGCCAGCTCGTAGTGGTGGTGGAACTCGGAACCGTTGTCCATCGTGACCGAGCGGCGCGCCCCGGGGGGCAGCGCCCCGAACAGCGCCTTCTGGGCTTGGACGGCGGCTTTGGAGGTGACGGCCGCAACGATGGACGCGGCGTGCATCCGGGTGGTCGTCTCGACCTCGGTGTGGATCGCCTTGCCGCCCCTGGCGCCGATCACGCTGTCGGCCTCCCAGTGGCCGAACTCGGTCCGCGCCTGGCATCCTTCGGGCCGGTGGCGGATCGAGACCCTCCGGTCGATCTTCGAGGAATGGACCCTTCTGCCTGGGCGTTTACGGCGCCGCCGGTGGGCTCGGGGCAGGTACTGGGCGAGCTCTTTGGCGCGGGCGGGGGTGGCGTAGATCCAGGCGTAGAGCGTTTCGGGGCAGACCTGCCTGCCCGGATCATCCGGATGCTCCCGGGCCAGCCGCCCGCTGATCGCCTGAGGCGCCCAACCCCGCCTGAGGCGTTCCCGCACATAGTCCACCTGCCAGTCGGTGGTCATCTTGCGCGGCAAATGGCAGCGGGCCGCCCTCGCC
>JAITJZ010000142.1 GCA_031278655.1 Bifidobacteriaceae bacterium | reverse complement strand
CCACCCCTGCGCGGTGTGGGCTTCTCCCCCCGGCCCCCCCCCGCGGGCCGCTTGGGGGGGGCGGTGGTCTATCGGGCGCGGGGCCCCGGCCCCGCGCCCCGCCACCTGGTCCAGGACCGCGTCGATCAGTTCGGGCTGGTCATCCAGGAGCTGACGCATCCGCCCCCAGGCCCATTGGCGCGCCTCTTGGCGGCGGAACTCGAAGCAGGGATACAGTTCGATGTCGATCAGGCTGGCCGCGTGCCCCCAATACTCGAACAGCCCGCTGTCTTCCAAGCGCTCTGGGTTGTATTGTCCCAAGCGGCTGAACAGGGGCATGGCATGTGCCCTGGTGAAGACGTTGACCGAGTCGATCTGGAATTGGCCGAGGCGCCGAATGATGCCGCCGACTCGGCGCTGACTCGCCGCCGCCGCCCGCCCGGCCCCGAAGCGCTGCGCCCTCAACGCGATCCGGCGCGCTTCCCGCAACGACAGCCCAGCAGCCACCGCCCAATGCTAACGCCCATCCGCCCCCAGGCCCCGGCCGAGCCCCGGCCGGGCCCCGGGCGAGCCGCCCCGGCCGCGAGCCGCCCCGGGCGAGCCGCCCCGGCCGCGAGCCCAGGCACTGCGCCCCGGAGTCCGCCGCGGTGAATCTGCCGCAGACGCCATCGTGAATCTGCCGCCCGGCGGACGCCATGCCGGGGAGCCAGGGGAGGGCGCCAGGGGATGGCGGCGGGAAGCACGGCATCGCATAGGCTTGAAGGCGTGATCGAAGTCTCCAGCTTGACCAAGCGCTTCGGCTCGCTGACCGCCGTCGAAGACCTCAGCTTCAAAGTCCAACCCGGCCGGGTGACGGGGTTCCTGGGCCCGAACGGGGCCGGCAAGACCACCACCTTGCGCCTGGCGCTGGCGCTGATAAGACCGACCCAAGGCAGCGTCACCTTCGACGGCCGGCGCTACCAGGCCATCCGCCAGCCGGCGCACCACATCGGCGCGGCGCTGGAGGCGGCGTCGTTCCATCCGGGCCGGACGGCCCTGCAGCATCTGAAGATGCTGGCGCCGGAGGTTGGCGTCAGCGATCAGCGTTGCCTGGAGGTCCTGGAGCTGGTCGGGCTGACGCAGGACGCCAAGCGGCGCGTCGGCCAGTTCTCAATGGGCATGCGCGGGCGGTTGGGCGTGGCGGTGGCGTTGCTGGGCGATCCGGGGATTCTGCTCCTGGACGAGCCGACCAACGGGCTCGACCCGGAGGGCATCTCCTGGATGCGGGCGCTGCTGCGGGCCATGGCCGCCCAGGGCAGGACCATCCTGATCTCATCGCACCTGCTCAGCGAGGTCGAGAACACCGTCGATGACGTTGTGATCATCGCCAAGGGGCGTCTCGTCCACCATTCTCCCCTGGCGGACATGCGGGCCATGGCGCAGCCGAAGACTGTGGTCGCGGCCAGCGACCCGCCCGCGTTGGCCACCTTGGCCCAGTCACGCGGCTGGCCAGCGGCGCCGGCGCCGGACGGATCGCTGATCATCACCGGCCCGAGCGCGGCCGAGGTCGGGGCCGCCGCCTTCGCCGCCGGCCTGCAGTTGACGCAGTTGGCCAGCCAGACCGTTGGCTTGGAACAGATTTTCTTCCAGCTGACGCAAGGCGGTGGGCTGCGATGATAGCGGCGTTGAAGTCGGAGTACCGCAAGCTGTTCTCGACCCGCATGTGGTGGGTGCTGATGCTTTGCGCCGCTGGTTATCTGGCGCTCAACGCCGCGCTGATGGCGGGGGCGTTGGGGTTCACGGAGAACGTCCTCACGTCCGATCCGGAGCTTTTGTCCGACCCGGAGACGATGGCCGCCCAGGACAATCCGTTCGCTTTCTTGGGCGAGGAGGGCGGCGCCGCGCGCATGGTCTATTCCATGGCTGGCTCCTTTGCCTATGTCTTCCCGCTGCTGATCGGCGCGCTGTCGGTGACACAGGAGTACCGCCACAAGACCATCACGCAGACCTTCCTGGCGGAGCCCCGCCGCCAGGTGGTCCTGGGCGCCAAGCTGATCGCGGCTTTGCCGATGGGCTTGGCCTATGGGATCGGCTGCCTGGCGGCGACGGTCCTGCCGGCGGCCGTGCTGTTGGCGGTGACGGGCAGCGATCCGGGTTTCGGCGCGGCCGCCACCTGGGCCTTGTTCGGCCGCTCCCTGGTCAACTTCGCCATTTGGGCGGCGGTCGGGGTGGGGCTTGGCGCCCTGATCAAGAACCAGGTCGCGTTGATCGTGGTTGCCCTTGCCGAGACCCAGGCTCTCGAACCGATGTTGCGCGCCGTCCCGACCCTCATCAACCGCGACTGGGCCTGGACCAAGTTCCTGCCCGGCGCCGCTGGCGACGCCATCCAGGGCGGGTCCTTCTACGACATCATGTCCTTTGACGGCGATTCGCTGCCCGGCGGCTGGGCGGTCCTGGTCCTGGTCGGTTGGGCGGCCGCCCTGGCCGCCCTCGGTTACGCCGCCAACCTGCGCCGCGACGTTTCGTGAGTTGACGTTTCGCCCCGCGCCCGATGCCGTCCGCCACGGTCCCAGCCCCGCGCCCGATGCCGTCCGCCACGGTCCCAGCCCCGCGCCCGATGCCGTCCGCCCAGGTCCCAGCCCCGCGCCTGATCGCGCGCGCCCAAGCCCCAGCCCCGCCATCGGGAAATTTGCTTATCTTTTACCTAAATAGTCAAGGGTTGGTTTGACTTCAGCCAACATTGACCCAGTTTGACGCTTCGGCTCCGGCCCGTTGGAAGGGGTTTGACCGCACCCCGGCGCCCCCAATAGGACTTAAGTCATTCCAGCAGGTCAAGCGGCATGCCCAAGTGGCCCGGCAGGCAATCCCGGGTTACCATCGAAGGGTGTCGCTAAGCCTGCGGGCCCGTCTGGCGCCAAGGATGGCGCCGTTTCCGCGCGGCAATTGCCTTTTCTTTACCATTGCGCCAGCCGAAAGGTCGTCCCACTCGTGACCACTGAAACAACCACCCCCAGCCCCAGAACTTTTGGCGCCAACGCCTGGCTGGTGGACGACCTCTACCAGCGCTTCCTCGAGGACCGCGAGACGGTGGACCGGGCTTGGTGGGAGTTCTTCGAGGACTACCGGCCCTCCAGCCAACGGCTGCAGGAACACATCGCAACCAGCCCGGCGCCGGCGCCCAGTCCCGCCCCGCCCCGGCCGATCCGCGGCCCAGTGCCCGTGGCCCTGCCCCAACCGGTCCGCCCCGATGACGTCCCGCACCGCCCCCGGCCGGTCGACCTCAGCCGCGACCAGGCCCCCACGGCCGCCGCCCGGCCCGCCATCGCCCGGTACACCGGCGCCGAGCCGCGGGCGCTGACCCACGCGGCCGAGCTCCCAGATGAGACGCAGACGCGCGTCCTCAAGGGCGCGCCCATGCGCACCGCCATCAACATGGAGACCTCGCTGGGCGTGCCCACCGCCACATCGATTCGCCAAGTCCCGGCCAAGGTCATGATCGAGAACCGCTCCATGATCAACAACCAGTTGGCCCGCTCGCGCGGCGGACGGATATCGTTCACGCATCTGATCGCCTTCGCCATGGCGGAGGCGATGCGGGAAATGCCGGAAATGAACGCGGCCTACGGCCAAGCCGAGGGCAAACCGGCGCTGATCCAACACGCCCAAGTCAACCTCGGCCTGGCGATCGACCTCAAGAAGGACGACGGCTCGCGCCAACTGCTAGTCCCGGCCATCAGGAAAGCCGACACCTTGACCTTCGCCGAATTGTGGGCCGCCTATGAGGACCTTGTCCGCCGCGCCCGCCTCGGCAAGCTGACCGCTGACGACCTCAGCGGCGTGACCTGCTCCCTGACCAACCCCGGCGGCATCGGAACCTCCGCCTCCGTGCCCCGTCTGATGCCCGGCCAAAGCGTCATCGTCGGTGTCGGGGCGATGGAATACCCGGCCGAATTCCAGGGCACCGCCCAGGTCAACCTCTCCGATTGGGGCATCTCCAAACTGCTGACGCTGACCTCGACCTATGACCACCGCGTCATCCAAGGCGCGCAGTCAGGCGAATTCCTGCGCCTGATGCACCGCAAACTGCTGGGCGAGGACGGTTTCTACGACCGCATCTTCGCCTCGCTGCGCATCCCCTACGAGCCGATCCGCTGGGAGCAGGACGCGCGCGTGCCGGTGGACCAGAAGACCTCGGCCGTGACGCGCCTGATCCACGGCTACCGCGTGCGCGGGCACATGGCGGCGGACATCGACCCGCTGGCCTACCGCCAACGCGGCCACGAGGACCTGCTGCTCAGCTCCTACGGGCTGACCATTTGGGACATGGAGCGGGTCTTCAACGTCGGCGGCTTCGGCGGGCGCGAAACCATGAAACTCTCCGACATCATCCAATTGGCGCGCGACACCTACTGCGGGCGCGTCGGCGCCGAATACATGCACATCGAGGACCCCGCCCAACGCCAATGGCTCCAGGACCGGCTCGAACGCCCGGCCGCGCCACTGGGGCGCGACGTCCAACTGCGCGCCCTCGGCAAACTCAACGAGGCCGAGGCGCTGGAGACCTTCCTCCAGACCAAATACGTCGGCGCCAAACGCTTCTCGCTGGAGGGCTCGGAGGTTGTCATCCCCGTCCTGGACGCGATGATCTCGCGCTACGCCGACCAAGGCACCGGCGAGGTCGTCATCGGCATGGCCCACCGCGGCCGCCTCAACGTTCTCACGAACATCGCCGGGAAATCCTATGGCCAGGTCTTCTCCGAGTTCGAAGACAACCCTGACGCCCGCGACACCTACCAGGGCTCCGGCGACGTCAAATACCACCTCGGCACGGAGGGCGCCTTCGTCTCGCCCGCGGGCAATGAGATACAGGTTTACCTGGCCGCCAACCCTTCGCATTTGGAAGCCGCCGATGGCGTCGTGGAGGGTATCGCTCGCGCCAAACAGGACCGCTTGAACTTGGGTCCGGACGCGCCTTTCGCGGTGGTGCCGGTGCTGATCCACGGGGACGCCGCCTTCGCCGGGCAGGGGGTGGTGATGGAAACCCTGAACCTGCGCGGCCTGCGCGGCTTCCGCACCGGCGGGACCATCCACATCATCATCAACAACCAGGTCGGCTTCACCGTTGGGACGGTCGATTCGCGCTCCACCCAATACGCCACCGATGTCGCCAAGGGCTACGGCTGCCCCATCTTCCACGTCAACGGCGACGACCCAGAGGCCTGCATCCGGGCCACCTTGCTGGCCGCCGCCTTCCGCGACGAGTTCCAGATGGACGTGGTGGTGGATTTGGTCTCCTACCGGCGGCGCGGCCACAACGAGGGCGACGACCCGTCCATGACCCAGCCGGTGATGTACTCCTTCATCAACAAGAAGCGTTCGGCCCGCAAGCTCTACACCGAGGCGCTCATCTCCAGGGGCGATCTGACCCTTGAGGACGCGGAGCGGTCCCTCAAACATTTCCAGTCAGAACTGGAGCGCGCCTTCGCCGAGACCCGCGAGGGCATCAAAGCCCAGGTCGAGGCCCGGGCGGCGGGCCGGACGCCGGAGACGTCGCACGGCTTGGAACTGCCGACCTCGCAGCGCGAGGACGCCGGCGTGCTGATGGGCTGGAAGACAGCCATCAGCCCGGCCGTGGTCGAGCGGGTGGGCCAGGTCTTCCTCAACCCGCCCGCCGGTTTCACCGTCCACCCGAAGCTCCAAGCGTTGCTGAACAAACGCGCCCAGATGGCCAAGGAGGGCGGGATCGACTGGGGCATGGCTGAGATGCTGGCCTTCGGCTCGCTGCTGTTGGAGGACGTGCCGGTGCGCCTGACCGGGCAGGATTCCCGGCGGGGCACCTTCGCCCACCGCCACGCCACCTTCCACGACAAGCTCAACGGCGCCGAATGGTCGCCTTTGTGGTTCCTCTCGGATCACCAGGCCAAGGTCTTCATCTACGACTCGGCGCTGTCCGAATACGCCATCGCCGCCTTCGAGTACGGTTACTCGGTCGAACGGCCGGACGCGCTGGTGTTGTGGGAGGCCCAGTTCGGGGACTTCTTCAACGGGGCGCAGACCGTGGCGGACGAGTTCGTGTCCTCGGCCGAACAGAAATGGGGCCAGCATTCCTCGGTTGTCTACCTGCTCCCCCACGGTTACGAGGGCCAGGGGCCGGATCACTCGTCGGCCCGGATCGAGCGCTGGCTGGCGCTCTCAGCCGAGGACAATCTGCGCGTGGCGCAACCGACCACGCCCGCCAATTACGCCCATCTGCTGCGCCTTCAGGCCTACGCCCGCCCGCGCAAGCCGCTGATCGTCTTCACGCCCAAGTCCGGCCTGCGGCGCAAGGAGGCGGTCTCCGCCGTCGAGGACTTCACCAGCGGCACCTTCCAGCCGGTGCTGACCGATCCGCTGGTCCCCGCCGCCCAGGCGGAGCGCGTGCTGCTGTGCTCCGGCCGGGTTTACTGGGACCTGCTGGCGCGCCGCAACCAGTTGGACCATCCGGCCCAGGCCGCGACCGCGATCATGCGCCTGGAACAGCTATACCCGTTCACTCAGGCGATGGTCGACACCATCACCGCGGGCTTGGCCCCCGGGGCCAAGCTGATCTGGGTCCAAGACGAGCCGGCCAATCAGGGCGCTTGGAGTTTCCTGCTGCGCAAGGCCTTGCCGATGCTTGGCGGACGGGCGCTGAACGTGGTCTCGCGCCCGGAGGCGGCCTCGCCCGCCACCGGCTCGCACTCCCAGCACGCGGCCGAAGAATCAGCCCTCATGGACCAAGCCTTCTCCATCTGACCCAAGAGCATCTGGCCCTCGGGCATCTGGCCCAAGAGCATCTGACCCTCGGGCATCTGAGCCCAGGGCTGACTCGGCGCCGGCCAAGCCGGGGCCGCGCCGGCCAAGCCGGGTCCGCGCCGGCCAAGCCGGGGCCGCGCCGGGTCAGCTCGGATTGGACGTCACCGGCGCGTCGGTGGGCGGCTCGCCCTCGGCGTAGCGGCGCAGCCGGTCGCTGAGACCGTCCATCGCCTTGCCGCTGGCCCTGAGCGAGGCGCCCACCAGGCGCCCGAACGATTTGACAACGTCGATGGCGGCCGCGGCCGGGCCATCGGAATTGGCCGCGCCTGACGAGTTCTGAGACATGTCTCCCCTCCCTGGGACCGATCGGACGGTCCTGGATCCGTTTTACACGGCGGTGGGCCCGGGCCCGGGCCCGGGCCCGGCCAAGTCCGCCGACTGGAACAATACCGCGATAACACGAAACCCGGCGCCAGGCGCCGGGTTTCGTGTTCCATATGTTCCGGGCGGCGCCGGCGCCAAGCGCCGGCGCCGAACACCGGATCAGATCACCAATAGGTGCCGATTTGGACCTTGGTCGGGAACTCGCCGTTACCCCGGCCCTTGTAGAAGTACAGCTTCCCGTTGGCGTTGTCCCGGCCGACTATGTCCCCCGCCCCGTCGCCGCTGAGATCGGCGCCGGAGGCCAAGGTGTAGCCCAGCCAGCCCCAACCCACCTTGGTCCTGAGCCCGAAGGTGCCATCGCCGCGACCGGGGTAGAACATCAACTCGCCCTTCGTGTTGATCCCCAGGATGTCCAGCTTCTTGTCGCCGTTCAGGTCACCGGCCGAGTACAGGCCCCAGCCGACCCAGCCCCAACCGACCTGCGTCTTCTGGCCGAAGGTGCCATCGCCGCGACCGGGGTAGAAGTACAGCACGCCGGTCGAGTCGTTGATCCCGAGCAGATCGACCTTGTTGTCGCCGTTGAGGTCACCGGCCGGGATGGCCCGCCAACCCGTCCAACCCCAACCGATTTCCCTGACGGTCGAGCTGAACCCGTAGCCGCCGGTGCCGGTCTTCAGGTACAGCTTGCCGTTGGCGTCGATGTAGAAGAGGTCGGCTTTGCCGTCGCTGGTCAGATCGCCGGGCGCGACCACCCGGTGCGTGGTCGGAACCGAGTCGACCACGGCGTGCGTCCCCAGGGCGCCGCTGGCCGCCACCGGGTGCACCCGGACCTCGCCGGAGTGGTGGATGCCCACGATCTCGCCCCGGCCGTCGCCGTTCAGGTCTGGCGACAGCGTGAAGGAGGCGTAGCCGAGGCGTCCGCTCGGATGCTCCTGGACCGCCACCGGCCCCCAGGTCAGGGTCTTGGCGTTGTACCCGGTCAGGGTCACAACCGCGGTCACGGTCACCTGCTTGCCTTGGTCCTCCTGATGCGGGGTGCGCGTCGCCCCGGTGGTCGCGGAACCGCCGTCCAGCTTCCACTGGTAGGTGACAGACGCGCCCGCCGGCAGGGAGGCGATCGAGGCTTGCGAGGCGGTGGCCACGGTTGGCGTCGGCGAGACGGTCAACGCCCCCAGCGCCAGGTCACCGGCTTTGACGGCGGCGGTCTTGGTCGAGGCCACCGTCACGCCGTAGCCGCCGGCTGAGGCCGAGGCTTCGACGGTCAGGACCTGTCCCAGGTCGTCCGCCACCGGGGTGTAGGTGGCGTCGGCCGCCACCGGCTTGCCGGCGCGGTACCAGGTGTAGGTCACGGTCGCCCCGGTCGGGGTGGCCGCGGCCGACGCGCTCAGTTTGACGCCGACTTGGGCCGTGCCTGAGATCACCGGGGCCGCCAGTTGGATTGTGCCCAGGGCCACGCTAGCCGCCGATGTCGCCGTCACGGTTGCGGCCTCATAGCTTGAGTCGGCCGCCGCCGTGGCCACGACCACCAACTTGGCGCCGACATCGGCCGGGACCGGCGTGTAAACAGCCTCAGACTCAGGCTCAGCCTCAGTCCCCAACTTCTCGCCAGTCGGCGCGCCGTGCTCGTCCGCGCGGTACCAGGTGTAGGTCACGGTCCGGCCGGCCACGCTCGAGGCCAGGTTCTTGGCCTCGACTTTGACGCCCACCACCGGGTTGGCGGGGGCGACTTGCAGCCCGCTCAGCGTCACAATGCCCTTGGCCACGGTCTTGGTGGCGGAGGCGGCGCCTTTGGCCCAGGGAGCGCCCGATGGCGTGGCCGTGGCCGTCAGGGTCACAGTCTTGCCAGCGTCGGCGGCTTTCGGGGTGTAGGTCGAAGCCGTGCCAACCAGGTCGCCCGCGACCTTCCACTCATAGGCCAACGTCGCGCCCGCATCCTGCGCCACGGAGGCGCTGGCGGTCAACGCCACCCCGACCCGCGCGGTCCCGACGATCGCAGCCGTCACCGACAACACATTCGTCTTCACGACCTTGCCAGCGGACACCTTCGAGTCGGTCTCCGAATAGCCGGCCAAAGAAGCCGTCGCCTTGACGCTCAGCGTCTTGCCGACCGCGTCCGCGGACGGCGTGAAGCACTCGCCGCTCGTGCCGGAGACCACGCCCAACGCGGCCGTCACCGCCGCGCCATCGGCCAACCACTCGAAGCTGACAACGGCGCCATCGGCCGCTGTCGCAGTGGCGGTGACGGTCTCACCGACCACAAAGTGATCGGCCTCCAGCACCGGGGTGTTCAACGCCAACGCCTCCGGCGCCACCGTCCCGGCCGCCACCTTCGCGTCAGCCCCGACAACAACCACCGTCGAGGCGTAACCCTCAGCCGCGACCAACGCCCAGACGGTCAAGTCAGCGCCCAGGTCGGCCGCCACCGGCGTGTAGTCAGCCCCGGTCGCAACCGCCGCACCGTTCCGGTACCAGGTGTGAGAGACATCCGCGTCCGCCGGAACGGTCACCACCGGCAGGCTCGACTTGACGCCGACCTTCGGGGTCCCAATCGACGCTGGCGCTGTCACCGAGATCACGCCAACGCCGGTCGCGGCCCCAGCCGTCGCCGGCACAACCTCAGTCTCATAACCGTCGGCCGTGGCCGTCACAACGGCCACCAACTTGGCGCCGACATCGGCCGGGACCGGCGTGTAAACAGCCTCAGACTCAGGCTCAGCCTCAGTCCCCAACTTCTCGCCAGCCGGCGCGCCGTGCTCGTCCGCGTGGTACCAGGCATAGGCCAGCGTGGCGTTCGAAGGCGTCACACTCGACACCGACACCGTCACCGGCTCGCCCACACGCGGCTTGACCGTGTCAAGGGTGACCGCGCCCAGCTCGATCACGCCAACGGCCACCGCCGCGCTCTCCACCGGGGCGGAGACGCCCTCGGCCCAGGGAGCGCCCGATGGCGTGGCCGTGACCGTCAGGGTCACAGTCTTGCCAGCGTCGGCGGCTGTCGGGGTGTAGGTCGAAGCCGTGCCAACCGCGACGCCCGCGACCTTCCACTCATAGGCCAACGTCGCGCCCGCATCCTGCGCCACGGAGGCGCTGGCGGTCAACTCCACCCCGACCCGCGCGGTCCCGAGGATCCCGGCCGTCACCGACAACACATTCGTCTTCACGACCTTGCCAGCGGACACCTTCGAGTCGGTCTCCGAATAGCCGGCCAAAGAAGCCGTCGCCTTCGCGTACAAACTCGTGTCGACAGCCTCAGCCGAGGGCGTGAACTTCTCACCGTTGGCCCCGGATTTGACACCCTTGGCCGCCACCGTCGCGTTCGCGTCCGAGAACCACTCGAAGGTGACAACGGCGCCGTCGGCCGCCGTCGCCGTGGCGGTGTCGGTCTCACCGACCACAAAGTGATCGGCCTCCAGGGTCGGCTGGCTCAACGCCAGGCCTTCGGATGGGCTCGTCCCCGCGATCACCTTGTCCTTGGCGGTGATGTAGATGGCCGTGGGCTCGTAGCCCTGGGCGGTGATGACCGCCAGGACCGTCAGCTTCACGTCCAGATCGGCCGCCACCGGCGTGTAAGTGGCGCCCGTCGCAACCGGCTTGCCATCGCTGTACCAGGTGTAGGACACGTCTGCGCCGGCAGGATCGGTGGTCACGCTGGCGGTCAACTCCTCGCCCACCTGCGGCGTTCCAGTGATCTTGGGCTCGGTCACCGCGATGTCGCCCGGGACGGTCGCATTCGCGCTCGCCACCCGCGCGGACTTCTTCACATAACCCTCGGCCGTGGCCGTCACAACGGCCACCAACGTGTCAACGACGTCGCTTGGAACCGGCGTGTAAACAGCCTCAGTCCCCAACGGGTCGCCAGCCGGGCTGCCGTCCGGGTTCCCGTGGTACCAGGCGTAGGCCAGATCGGCGGTCAAAGGCGTCACACTCGACACCGACACCGTCACCGGCTCGCCCACACGCGGCTTGACCGTGTCAAGGGTGACCGCGCCCAGCTCGATCACGCCAGCGGCGACGCTCACGGGCGTCGCTTCAGCCGCCTTCGCCGGATAGTCGGCGTCCGCGGGGGTCGCAGTCGCCTTGACGGACAGGTCCTGGTCCTTGTCGCCGGGCTTCACCACGTAACTGGCGGCATTGGCGCCCGAGACCTCGTTCCCGTCCACAAACCACTGATAGGTCCAGACCACTTCCAGGTCCGGGGTGACAGTGGTTTCGACGCTGACGGTTTTCCCGACCTGGGCCGTGCCGACGATGGCCGCGGTCACGGTCAGCTCATTCGATTCGACTGGCCCAACCGCGGCCGACTCGGCCACCGCGGTGGTGTAGCCAGTCTTTTCGGCGGTCGCCTTGACCGACACTTTGGCGCCGACCGCGCCGGCGGCCAGGGTGAACTGCGTGCCGTCGCCGCTGGCGGCGCCAGCGGCGGCGGTCGCCTCGACCCCGTCCACGAGCCAGGTGTAGGTCACATCAACCGCGACCGGATTCGCGTCGGCCGTGGTGGCCGTGGCGGCAGCGGTCAGAGTCTTGCCGACCAGCGCCCGCCCGGTCACAGTCACGCCGCTGAGGGTTATCTCACCCGGGGCCACGTTCAGGGCCGGCAGCGACACCGTCGCGGGCAGCCAGCCGGTCTTGTCCTCAGACGTGATGGCGACGGCGAGCTTCTTGCCCGCCCACTCGGGGGCGACCGTGACCTTGGCGCCGGTGGCGCCGGTGATGGCCGTGGGAACGCCGCTCTCATCTGTCAGGTACCACTGGTACTCAGCGCCAACGCCGGTGGAGAACTCCGGCGCGATCACGCCGACAACCTGGCCAACCTTGGGCGATGTCGTGGTGTAGCTGGCGCCGACATCAACAGTGGTCGGCTTCTTGATGACCGCGGCCGTCGACAGCGTCTCGGTGCGCTCCTCATAGGCGGGCTCCAGCGCAGGATCGGCCACGGTCGCGGTCACCTTGACGCTGAGGACACTGCCGCCGTGTTCCGGCTTCACCTCCAGTTCAGCGCCGGTCGCGCCGGTGATCGGCTGGGCGGAATCGCCCACACCCACATACCACTGGTAGGCGAGGTTCGCCGCGGGCGAGAACTCACCGCCGGTGACGGCGACCTTTTCCTCGATCGTCGGGGTCGGGTTGTCCAAAGCCAACGGCGTGGTCACCGCCAGGCTGGCCTTCTGGACGGTCGACGTGTTGTAAACACGCTGCCAGGTCAGGTCCGGCCAGTACGCGGAGGGGACGAGCGAGGGGGCGGTGACGGTGACGCTCAGTTGTTTGCCGACGGCCTCGGGCGGGACGGTGATGCTGAGGCCGGTTCCGATGACGTCATCGGAACCTTCGATCCGCCACTGGTAGGTGATCTCGCCGATCCGGGTCTTGAGCGGGTCCCACTTGCCGGGCGTGATCGAGGCGGTCTGGCCCACCGTTGGGTTGTCAGAGACCGCGGGCGCCACCACCGGCGCGGCCTGGAGGTAGTCGACCAGGCGGTTGTAGGCGTCGGTGGCGGCCACGTCGAAGGCGTCCAGGATCTTCTGGCCGGCCGCGGGCAGGTTGTCGGTGGTCGGGTCGAGTTCCACCATGATCCCGTATTCGGCCAGCGCCTCGGTGATCGGCGTGTAAATGTCGGTCCTGATCTCAACGATCATGGCGGTCACGCGCTCGGTGATCTCATCCTCGACCGCCCGCACCACCGCGTCAGTGATGATCCCGGTCAGGTCGATCCCTTCGGTGAAGGCGCTGACCAGGCTGAGCAGGTAAGCCTCCCGGCTTTCATCGTTAGCGACCTTTGCGGCCACGGCCGCGACCGCGTCCAGGTAGGCCGCAGACTTGACCACGCCCGCGTTCCAGCCGGTCACTTTCAGCCCGTCTGGCTTGCCAGGCTGCTCGGCGCTGACGCAGCGCGGGTTCAGCACGTTGATTGCCAGGCTATCCGTGGGGGTGACACATAGTTGATCGCCCTCCAAGGCGGCGGTGTAGGTGCGGGTGCTGTACGCCGTCGGCATAAGCCCGAACCATTTCGAGACGTACACCAGGTCGGCGGTCCCGGGCTTGGTGAAGGTGACATCATGAGGCGTCTTAAGAAGCGCGTCCGTGGTCACGTAGAGCGAATACACCGGGGCCGGGTAGGACCATTCGACCGTGTAATACGAGAGATTGGTCTCTGCGAGGGCCCCAAGAATACCCTCACGGTAGCCGTCCGTGGTGTACCCGGGGAAGGTGGCCGCGGCGGTGCCCCAAGCCGACTTGATGGGTTGGCCGAACACATCGATCGGCGCCAGGTCGAATATCTTCTGGGCCGACACCTCCAGATTGGCGTCAACCTCGGCGTCGATGATGTCCTCCAGCGCATCCGTGTTGAAGAGCGCCGCCAAAACCTCGGGGATGGCGTAGGACATGGTCCGCGCGATCACGTCCTGCGTGAAGTCATTCGCCAGCACGGTGTCGACCACGTCGCTGGCCAGGGCCTCATCAATGATCCCATTGACAAAGTCGAGGATGGTCGCGTCTGTGATCCCCAACTCGCCCAATTGAACAGCCACGGCCTCCTTGATCAGCGGCGCGGCGAACTCCGTCAGCGCGTCGGCGCTGGACAGGTACCCATCGATGATCGAAGTCACCAGCGGCTGCACCGCCTCCGGCGTGATCAGGCCCGCGATCGTGTCGGCCAGCGTGCTCGAGCCACTGTCATCCTGCTGAAGCAGCGCCAGCAGGTCATCATAGGTGGCGACGTTCTCCCCGATCCAATCGTTCTTCTCCGCCAACTCCATTGCGTCCCAGTCGTCGGGATACGGCTCGGCGGCCGAGGCCACCGGCGCCACCGCGCCCAGCAGTAGCATCGCCACTCCTGCCGCCGAGGCTACAAGCCGGGTGAACCAGCGTTTGGATGAGTTGGCAAGGCGAGCAGTGGTGCGCGGCATCAGGGTAGGACCTCCGAAGGTGATTAATCTGGTCTGGGCTTTCCAGTCAACTAACAAAAAATAGGCCCCGGACTATTCCCCGAGCGCCCATTTCCGCGTAAGTCTACTCATCCGGAAGCCCAGATTCTTGGGACGCCGCCGGCAAGCGCCCGGCTCAGGGCGCGGTCAGCCGCGCCCAGTCCCAGCCGGAGAGATCCACGGTGGTGGGGCCCTCGACCGCGATGGCCCCGGCCACCACCCGTGAGGCGGCCAGCAAACAAGCGTCCGGCTCGAAACCGGCCATGGCCGCGGCCACGAAGGCCCCGGCGAAGGTGTCCCCGGCGCCATCGGTGTCAACCACGCTGGCCGGATCGGCCAGCGCCGGTTGGCGCCAGACCGCATCGCCGCGCCGGGCCTGAGCCCCCTCGGCGGCGAAGGTCTCGACCACCAGCGCGCCTCGGGCCAGCAACTCCCGGGCCTCCACCCCCAAAACCTCCAATTCCCCCTCAGACGGGAAGACGACATCGGACACCGCCAAGAACTCCCGCAGGAGCGCCACCCCCGGCGGCGTCAACAACTCCTGACGGATATTCGGGTCGAGCGACACCCGCGCGCCCGCCGCCTTGGCCCGGCCCAACGCCGCCATGACGGTCCCCGCCAATTCGTCGCCCACCTGCAACGCCGAACCGGAGCAGTGGAACCAGGCGGCCCGCTCGGGGTAGGCGCCGAGGGCCGGCTCGGCCAGCCGCGCCGCCGCCGAGCCGGCCAACGCGAAGTCGAAACTGCGCTCGCCGGCCGGGTCGTAGTGGATCACGACCGTGGCCGTTGGCGCCTCCGGGTGGGTGTGAACCGCCGCCCGGTCGGCCCCGGAGCGGGCCAATTCGGCTTTGAAGAAACGGCCGTGGGCGTCATCCCCGACCCCGCCGACGAACGCCGTCGGCGTCCCCAAGGACGCCGCCACATAGGCGAAAATGGCTGGCGCGCCGCTGGCGTGCGGCCCGCGCGAGGCCACCCGCCCGTCCGGCCCGCGCACGCGCTCAAAAGCCACAATCGGCTCGCCCACACTTAGCAGCATCCCTTGCCTCCTTGGGGTCAGTTGTCGTTTTCGGCCGGTTGGCGCGGTTGGCTCGATTGGCGCGGTTGACTCGATTGGCGCGGTCATCAGTCGCGTCCACGCGGCAGGTCAAGCTGCCCGATGCCGACCAGCCAGTCAGCGCTCAACCGCCAGGCCGCGACTTGGGCGGCGTTGGCGCCGTCCACCCGATCAACCCAGGCGGCCGCCTCGGCCGGGGTCTTGCCGAAACGGATGTGGCGTTCGACCAGACGGCGGCGGCGGCTGGCCGGGTCCAACTCAACATGCCAGACCTCGTCGATGAGGCGGCGCGCCTCAGGCCACGGCGGATCGGGCGCCAGCAAATAGTTCCCCTCGGTGATGACCAGGCGCGTCCCGGGCGCCACGGCGATGGCCCCAGCCAACGGCTGCTCCAAGGAACGCTCAAAACCGGGCGCGTAGACGGTGTGCCCGGCGCCGGCGCGCAAGCGCGCCAACAGCGCGGCGTAACCCCAGCCGTCGAAGGTGTCCATGGCCCCCTTGCGGTCGCCGCGTCCCAAAGCCGCGAGCACGGCATCGGACAAATGAAAACCGTCCAACGGCACCCTGACAGCCCCCAACTCGGCCCCCAAACGGGTCTCAAGGTGCTCCGCCAGCGTCGACTTGCCGGCGCCGGGCTCGCCGGAGACGCCGATCACGGCCGGGCGGCCCGGCGGGGTGGCCGCCACCAAGGCGCGGGCCCGGTCCAGCAACTCGGCCAGACTGCCAATGGTGGCCGGGCGGCGGTCCGGCGGCTGGCCGGCTGGCCGGTTCGGCCCGCTGGCCTGGGCGTGGCCCCGGGCCTGGGCCGGCGTCTGACTCGGCCGCGGGCGCGCCGGCCGGTCCGCCCGCGCGTCGCCGGCCTGGTTCGGCGGCTGGTTCACGGCGACTATGTCAACTCGCTGAGGGCCTTGATCGTGGCCGCCGCGCCGCGCTGCCGCAGCGAATCCAACGCCCACAGGTACGGCCCGGTGAACTCCGGGCGGCTGGCCAGGTCGCCGAAGAAAGCCTCCTGGCGGACGAACGCCAGCGGGTCGTCGCGCTGCGCCCGGGCGGCGGCCGTGACCTGGTCGAGCGCGTTGTCAACGACCTGGATCGGCTGGCCGGACTCATCCACGCCTTCGCAGTAGCGCGCCCAGGCGGCGCAAATCGCGGCCGAACGGCGGATGTCCCCGCCCCGCTCCAATTGCTCAAAAATGACCGGGACCAGCCACTTCGGGATGCGGTCTGAACTCTCCGCGGCCAGGCGGGCGACTGTGTCGCGGACCTCGCCGTTGGAGAAGCGCTCGATCAACTGGTGCTTGTAGGCCGGCAGGTCCACGCCCGGGACCGGGCGCAAGGTGGGCGTCGCCTCGACATCCATGTAGGCGAGCAGGAAGCGGCGCAGGGCCGGGTCGCTGGCGGCCAGGTGGACATGCCGGTAGCCCGCCAGATAAGCCAGGTAGGCGATCCCCTGATGGGAGGCGTTGAGCAGGCGCAGCTTCATCAACTCGTAGGGCACCACGTCCGCCACCACCTGCACGCCGGCCAACTCGAACGGCGGGCGGCCGAGCGGGAAATCATCGGTCAGCGCCCATTGCGTGAACGCCTCGGTGACCACCGGCCAGCCGTCCTCGATCCCGAAGCGCTCGGCCACGTCGCGGCGGTCCTGGTCGGTTGTTTGCGGGGTGATGCGGTCCACCATCGATGACGGGAAGGCCACATTGGCCGCGATCCAATCCGCGAAGCGCTCGTCACGCAGGGCGGCGTAGCTGGTCAGAGCCCGTTTCACAACCGCGCCGTTGTCTTGGATGTTGTCGCAGCACATGACAGTGAAGGGCTCCAGGCCGCGGGCGCGGCGCCTTCTCAAGGACTCGTTGAGGTAGCCGAAGACCGTGGTCGGCGCCGCCCCCGGCGCCAATTCGGCCTGAATCGCCGGGTTCGAGGCGATGAACTCGCCCGTCACCTGGTCGAAGTTGTAACCGCCCTCGGTGATGGTCAGGGACGCGATCTTGGTCTCAGGGGCCGCCAGGCGTTCCAGCACCGCTTCGTGGCCTTGGGCCGGTTCCGGCCCGTAGAGGCAGTCGACAATCGAGCCGATGACGCGCGGCGTCCAAACGCCGTCCGCCGCCTTGGCCACCATTGTGTAGAGGCAGTCCTGGGATTTCAGCACGTCCCGCATGCGCGCGTCGCCGCGCATCAACCCGACCCCGACAATCCCGAAATCCAGTCCCTGACCCTGGTTCATCAGCTCGTCAAGATAAAACGCCTGGTGGGCGCGGTGGAACCCGCCCACCCCAAAGTGAACCCAGCCCGGCCGGACGGCCGCGCGATCATATCCGGGCACAGCCACCCGGCCTGCCAATTGTCCCAGCGCTGACTGGTTGAGGGCCGTCACCGGTGAAGTCCTTTCTGTTTGGTTTGGTTGGTTTGTTTGGTTTGGTTGGTTTGTTTGCTCTGCTTGGTTTGCTCGGTCTGGTGGTCCGCTGGTCTGGTCGCGCGGCATCGGGCTTGGCTCACGGGCGGGCTCACAAGCGGGGGTCGATCTGGACTTTGACGGCGGCCGGATCGGCGATCAGCCCGATGCCGCGCGGAAGCTCCGCCAGCGCCAAGGTGTGCGTCACCAGCGCCCGCATCGGCTGGCTGATCTGCGGCATCAGCTTCGCCGCCGGCTCGTAACAGTCAGCCACCGAATTCGAGCCGATGATCCGCCACTCGTTCTCATACACCCGATAAGGGCTGATCGGCAGCTCAAAACCGCTCGGCGTCACACCCATCTGGATGAAACTGCCGCGCTTGCGCAGGCGCGCGAGCCCGTCAGCGACCGCGGCCGGGGCGCCGGAGGCGTCCAGCACGTTGTCGAAGCGCCGCCCCGGCGCCAGCCTCTCCAGGCACTCGACCGCGCCCGCCACCTCGGCCCGCACGCGGCGGCGCGCCAGCGGCTCGACCACCGTCACCACGGCGCCCAATTGCGCCGCCACCACCACCGCCATCAGGCCGATGGCGCCCGCGCCATAAACCGCCAAGGTCCGCCCGGGCTCGATCCCGCCGCGCTCAATCCCGTGCAGGACGCAGGCCAGCGGTTCGATCAACGCGCCCAGGGCCGGGTCAAGTCCGTCCGGGAGCGCCACCGCCAGGCGTGCCGGCACGGTCACGAACTCGGCCATCGCGCCCGCCCGGCCAATGCCGATGGCCTTGATGTTTTGGCACAGGTTGAAGGCGCGCCGGGCGCACCACTCGCAATTCAAGCAGTAGACGTTCGGGTCGGCGGCGACGGCTTGGCCGGCGGCGAAACCCGTGACCGCCGAGCCAACCGCCACCACCACGCCCGCGAACTCGTGCCCAATCACCACCGGCGCCCGCGCGTGGCCGTAATCACCGGCCAGAATCCTCAAGTCGGTGCCGCACAGCCCGCAGGCCTCGACCCTGATCAGCAGTTCGTCCGCGGCCGGGCGGGGCGCCGGTGTCTCGATCAGACCGTGGTCGCCCGGCCCCCGCCACTGCCACGCCCGCATGGTCTGACCGGGCACAACACCCTCCGGTCGATCGCTCACGGTTGAATCAGCACCTTTCCGGAATTGTTGCGCGCCGCCTCGGCGAAGGCCGCCGAGGCGTCCTCGAGCCGGCGAACCGCGCTGACCACCTCGCCGGCGGGCAAACCGCCGCCCGCAGCTATGGCGATGGCTGCCTCGACGTCCTCGGCCGTGTAATTGGCGCAGCCCTGGACGGTCAGCTCCCAGTCCTGAATCCACGGCATCGGCAACTCCAGCGGCCCCGCCGGGACGCCCACCACCATCAGCTTGCCGGCGTGCCGCAGCAACTCGAACGCTTGGCCGGTCGAACCTTGGCTGGCGACGCAATCAAAAACAATGTCGCACGGGCCGCCCACAGCCGCGCGCGCCCGTTCAGCGGCGCCCGGCCCGGCGGCATCGGCGGTGGCGTCGGCGCCATGCCGCAACCCCCGCGCCAACTTGGCCGGGTCCAAATCGGTCATGACGATCCGCCCGGCCCCAGCCCGGCGCGCGGCGATGACCGTGAACAGCCCAATGGTTCCGCCGCCGATGACGACCACCCGGCTACCAGCCATTTCACCGGCTATGCGGACGGCATGGACGGGCGTCGACAAGCATTCGACCAAGGCGGCGGCCTGGTCGCTGACACCGTCTGGGACGGCCAGCAGATTGGCCGCCGGGGCGGCGAAAAACTCGGCCATGGCCCCGGGGCGGCGGCCCGACGAGTCGCAACCGATCCAGCTCAACGTCTGGCAGGCGTTGGTGCGCCCGGCCCGGCAATTGACGCAATCGCCGCAACTGACATTCGGTTTCAGGATGACCCGCTGGCCCAACTCCCAGCCGCTGACGCCCGCGCCCAATTCGCAGATCCGGCCCGTGGCCTCGTGGCCCGGGAAGTACGGCGGCGTCAGCAGCGGGTGACGGCCGGCCACCGCGTGCGTGTCCGAGCCGCAGATGCCGGCGTAAGTCATGGCCACCACGACCTCGTCCGGTCCCGGCGCCGGGCGCGGCCGCGAGACGGTCTCGACTCGGCCTATCCCGGCCACATGAACACTGCGCATGCTCGCCGCCGTCATGCCCGCTCCTCTCGCTTCTTTCGCCCGGCCGCGCCGCCGGCGCCCCGGCAGCGGCTCCGGCGCTCGGCGCCGCCGTCGCTCACTTGACCGCCCCCAGTGACAATCCTTGCACCAATCGGTCCTGGGCGACCCAGCCGGCGATCACCACCGGGATCGAGACCACCAGCGAGGCGGCTGAGAGTTGGGCTATGAACAGGCCCTCGGAGGTGATGAATGACACCAGGTAGACAGGCGCTGTCGAAGCCTTGGTGCCGGTCAACGACAGGGCGAACATGAACTCGTTCCAGGCGAAGATAAAGGCGATCAGGCCAGTGGCCGCGATCCCGGGCAGGGCCAGCGGCAACACGATCCGCGCCAGAATGGTGGGCAGACCGGCCCCGTCGACTTCGGCCGCGGCCATCACGTCCGGCGGTATCTCAGACAAGAAGGAGTGCATCATCCAGATCGCCACCGGCAGGTTCATGCCGGTGTAGAAGATGACCAGGCCCCAGATGTTGTCCAGCAGGCCCAGTTCCTTGAACACCAGGTACAACGGCAGCAGGGCCGCGATCAGCGGCAGGAACTTGGTCGACAGCACCCAAGTGAGCGTGCCTTTGACAGCCCGGATCGGTTTGACGGCGGTGGCGTAGGCGGCCGGGACGGCCAGAACTATCACCAACACAGTCGAAAAGCCGGCCGCGATCAGTGAATTGATCGTGTACGGAGCTATATTGCGCTCAATCACATTCGCGTATTGCTCAATGGTCAAAGGCGCGGTCAAATCCGGCGGCGAGACGGCGGCATGCACTTCTTTGTGGAAGGAGACGAACACCATCCAGGCGATCGGCGCGAAAAACACCAACCCGCAGAACCAGGCCAACACTCCCAACAGCGAATTATTGCGCTTGCGCCGCCTGGCTGATTTGGACACCACCGGCTTCGCCGGGACTGCTTTCGGGTCCCGGCGGGTCCCGGCTAAAGCGCGGCTGCTCGCGGACACGGTCATTTCTTCCTCCCTCCGGCCGGAATCACGTCATTCAAGGAACTGATCAGCTTCAAACCGAAATTGGAAATGATGATCGAGACAATGACCACCAGCACACCGGCGGCCGCGCCCCGGCCGTAGTCATAGCCCCGGAAGATCGTCACGTAAATCTGATATGGCAGGTTGGTGGTGGCGGTGCCAGGACCGCCCTGGGTGATGGAAAACACCTGGTCGTAGGCGTTCAAGAGATAGATGACGCCTAACACCGTGGACAATTCGAGGTATTGGCGCAGGTGTTTGAAGGTCAGGAAACGGAATTGCTGGAAGGCGTTGGCCCCGTCAATCATGGCCGCCTCCTTCACCTCCGGGTCTTGCGCCTGCAGGCCCGCCAGGGTTATCAGCATCATGAACGGCGTCCAGGTCCACACCAGCACCAGAATGACCGCGACCTTCGGCGAGCCCGACACCCATTCGGGTTGCGGCGCGTCAAATCCGAAGGTGTTGCCCATCCATTTCAAGACGCCATTGATGAGGCCGTATTCGGCGTTGTAAATAAGATGTTTCCACATCAAGGAGGCCGCCATCGGCATTATCAAGAACGGCGTGATGAGCAACGTCCGGACAAAGCCGCGCCCAAAGAAAGTCCGGTTCAGCAGCAGCGCCAAGAACGTGCCGATCACCAATGCCGCCAAAACCCCGACCACCACCATGACGGCTGTGTTCAAGATGGCCGCCCGCAAATAGGGGTCGCGGAGCACAGCCACATAATTGGCGAACCAGTCGAATCTGGTGTCGTTGGGATACATCACGACCCAGTGGAACAGTGAGATGACAATCGTCACCACGAATGGGATTTGCGTGACGACCACCAGGAAGATCAACGCCGGCATCAGCGGCAGGCGCCGCCGCCAGGCGGCGGCCTTGAGACCGGACCTTGTGTCAACGCCTTCAGACACCTTGCTTTTTGCCACAGGGAATCCTCTTTTCACAGCCGCCCGGGCGCGCGGCGGCAGATCAGCCACGCGCCCGGCCGGCCAATGGGGTCTTACTTCTTCTGCTCTGAGACTTGCTCAGCCAGGACCTGACAGGCCTCGACCGCCTCAGCCGCCGTCTTCTGTCCGGACAGGGCGGCCGACAACTCTTGACCGACCTTTGTGCCCAGGTCCGCGAACTCGGGGAAGGCCATGTACTGACAACCCGGCACCGGGCGCGCCTGGACGCCGCAGTCCGCCGGGTTGGACTGGTTCAAGGCCGCCTGCATCTGGGCCGAGTAGGCCGCCGATGCCGCCTTGTATTCGGGGATCTCAAACGTCGAGGACCGTTTGCCGTCCGGCACCCGCGTCCAACCGATCTCCTTTCCGACAGTCTGCTCGTAGTCCTTGCCCGAGGCCCAAGCGATGTACTTCCAGGCGTCGTCCAAGTTCTTGGTGGTCTTCGGCACCGCCCAAGCCCAGGTCCAAACCCAGGCCGCGCGGGCGTCCTCGCGTGGCGCGTCGGCGTAGCCGACCTTCCCGGCCACGGTTGAGTGGTCGGGCGACTCGACGCTGTTAGCTGCCGACGTGGCGTCGAACCACATGGCCGACTTGCCCTGGCTGAAGTTGTTCAGGCACTCGGTGAAGCCGGACTCCGAGGCGCTGGCCTCGCCGTACTTGGTCACCAGGTCGACGTAGAACTCCAGCGCTTGACTGGTGCCCTCGGAGTTCATCTGGGCGTTCCAGTCGGCGTCGAACCAGGTGCCGCCGAAGGAGTTGATCATGGCGCCGACAACCGCCATGTTCTCGCCCCAGCCGGGCAGGCCGCGCAGGCAGATGGGGGCGACGCCCTCCACCTTGCCGTCGATTTGAGCGGCCAGGTCGGCGATCTCGTCCCAGGTCGGCTCGTCCGGCATGGTCAGGCCGAGGTCTGCGAAGATGTCGGCGCGGTACATGGTGAAGGCCGACTCGCCGTAGAACGGGATCGAGTAGAGGTCGCCGTCCTTGCTGAGCACGCCCTTCATGGCTGGCAGGATGTCGTCGACGTCGAACTCGGTGTCCTGCTCGGCGAGTTCTTGGAGGTTGTAGAGCCAATCGTTGGCGGTCCAGACGCTGCCCTCGTAGGCGCCCACGGTCACCACGTCGTACTGCCCGGCCTGGGTGGCCACGTCTTGAGCGACCTTGTCGCGGAGTTCGTTCTCAGGCAGGATCGTGAAGTTGATCTTGATCCCGGTTTCCTTGGTGAAATGCTCCTCAGCCAGGGTCTCGATGTCTTTCATCTGCGGGTTGCCGACCATCAGGACGTTCAACTCGCCACCGCCGGCGCCGCCGTCACCGGACTGCGGGCTGGTGTCGGCGCCGCAGCCGACCAGCGCCAGCCCGCCCGCCGTCAGGGCGGCCGTGAGGGCTATAGCTTTGGATTTCATTGCACTTTCCTCGTTTCATTTTCGTCGTTGAAATGGAGTTCGATCACCGGTGATAGCGCTGTCTCAATGGTTGCCGCCCAGATGAGCGGCATTGCGCCCATTTGGGCGCGCCTGACATACTATTCAGGTCTTGGCGCATCGGTCAAGACCGACACACCGGGCAGAACGCCGCCGGAGCGCAATCGTTATCTAAAATTGACGACGGCAGCCACAACCACAGGAGAAGTCCCTTGGCCACGTTCATGGACGCGGATCGCCCGCAGCCGGCCACGCCCGGCCCCTCTGAACTGGTTCTGATGGCCGGCGCGGCGCGCGGCTTTTTCCTGGATGGCAAGTCAAAGATCGAACTCGCGTCGGATCTGGGCGTGTCGCGCTACAAGGTCGCTCGCCTGCTCAACAGCGCCCGCGACTTGGGCTTGGTCGAGGTCAACATCAGATTGCCGGGACGTCTCGACGCCGACCTTTCCCACCAAGTCAGAACTCGTTTCAAACTCGATCAAGCGATTGTCTTGGCCACGCCGGGAGACAGCCAAGATTCCCTGCGCGAAGCCTTCGCGCCGGTGGTGGCCGATGTTTTGACGGAGTTGGTGACGCCCGATGACGTGGTGGGCATCCCGTGGAGCCGCGTGCTCACGCTGGCCTCACGTTTGGTGCGGGTTCTGGCGCCATGCACCCTGGTCCAGGCCTCGGGCGCGGTGGTCCATGAGGACGTCGACGAGACCGCCGTCGAACTTGTGCGCCGCCTGGCGCACATCTCCGGGGGCCGTTTCATCAACTACTACGGCCCGATCGTGGCGCCGACAGCCGAGACCGCGCGCTCGATGCGCGCCTCAGCCGCCGCGGCGGCGGTCGCCGCCCTGTCCTCGCTGACCAAGGTGTTCGTTTCGGTCGGCACTTGGCGCCCCCACCTGTCAACGGTTTACGACTCGCTCGACCCGGACGAGGCCGAGGCGCTGACGGCGCTCGGCGCCGTGGGCGAATGCGCGGGCCTGCTGTTCGACCGCGACGGCGCGCCGGTCACGGCTCTCGATGACCGCGTCATCGGCCTCACTTTCAACCAGTGGACGCGCACGCCCATGCGTGTGGCGATCATCTACGGCGCCGAGAAGTTGACGGCCGCCCGAGCCATGCTGCTCGGCGGCCTCGCCACCACCGTCATCATGGATGACACCCTCGCCCGCCTGCTCTTGGCCGGCGCCCAATAGCCGCCGCCGCACCCGCGCCGGCCCCGGCCCGGGCCCGGGCCGTGACATAACCCCGCACACATTGACCCCCGCGCAAACTTGCGCGGGGTTATGTCACCAGCCAGCCCAGCGCGACGGACCAGAAGGGGCCCGGGCGAGGCCTGACGCTGGGAGCGAAACTGGCAGCGCGGGGCGACCAGACGGCATCGGGCGCGAAGCTCTCCTGGCTATGCTGGTCGGATGGATGTGACTGGTGTCCCCGGCGCCGAGCGCGACGAATCCGATCCCTTCGCCTTTGTGGGCCTGACCTTTGACGACGTGCTGCTGGTGCCAGGGCGGTCCGAGGTCATCCCGTCTGAGGTGGTGACGCGCACGCGGGTGTCGCGCAACATCGAATTGGCGGTGCCATTGGTGTCCTCGGCCATGGACACGGTGACCGAGTCGCGGATGGCCATCGCCATGGCGCGCCAAGGCGGGATCGGCGTCATCCACCGCAACCTCTCAATCAAGGACCAGGCCAGCCAGGTCGACCGGGTGAAGCGCTCGGAATCGGGCATGGTGTCCGACCCGCTGACGGTGGGGCCGGAGGCCACGCTGGCTGAATTGGACGAATTGTGCGGGCAGTACCGCGTCTCCGGCCTGCCCGTGATCGACTCCGACCGCGTCCTGCTGGGCATCATCACCAACCGCGACCTGCGGTTTGTGCCACGCGGCGGCTACCCCAAGCTCAAGGTCCGGGACGCCATGACGCCGATGCCGTTGGTGACGGCCCCGGTCGGGGTCGCGCCTGAGGACGCCGCCAGTCTGTTGGCGAAGCATCGGGTCGAGAAACTGCCGATCGTTGACGCGGAGGGACGGCTGCGGGGGCTGATCACGGTCAAGGACTTCGTCAAGACCGAGCAGTATCCGGGCGCCACCAAGGACGCCGAGGGACGCCTGCGCGTGGGCGCCGCCATGGGTTTCTTCGGGGACGCGTTGGAGCGGGCCTGGGCGCTGATCGAAGCCGGGGTGGACATGCTGGTGGTGGACACCGCCCACGGGCACACCCTGGCGCTGCTGGAGACGGTGGCGGCGTTGAAGGCGGACCCGGCGGCGCGCGGCGTTGACATTGTGGGCGGCAATGTGGCCACCCGCGAGGGCGCCCAAGCCATGATCGACGCCGGCGTGGACGGCGTCAAGGTTGGGATCGGCCCGGGCTCGATCTGCACCACCAGGGTGGTGGCCGGGGTCGGCGTGCCGCAGATCACCGCCATCCATGAGTCAGCCCGCGCCTGCCGCCCGGCGGGCGTGCCCCTGATCGCTGACGGCGGCTTGCAATATTCCGGCGACATCGCCAAGGCGCTGGTGGCCGGGGCGGACACGGTGATGCTTGGATCGCTGCTCGGCGGTTGCGACGAGTCGCCCGGCGAACTGGTCTTTGTCCAGGGCAAACAGTTCAAACGCTATCGCGGCATGGGTTCGCTCGGGGCGATGGCCTCGCGGGGGAAGAAGTCGTACTCCAAGGACCGTTACTTCCAGGCCGATGTCGAGTCCGATGACGCGCTCATCCCGGAGGGCATAGAGGGTCAGGTTCCGTACCGGGGACCGTTGGCGGCGGTCGCCCATCAATTGATCGGCGGGTTGCAGCAGTCGATGTTTTACGTTGGCGCCCGCTCCATCGATGAGTTGCGCCGCCGGGGGCGGTTTGTGCGGATCACTCCGGCCGGGTTGAAGGAGTCACACCCGCACGACATCCAAATGGTGGTCGAGGCGCCGAACTACTACCAGCACTGACGCCCGCCAGCGCCCCGACCGCCCCTTGACTATTGGCCGCCTTGGCGCCGGAGGCGCAATGCCACCAAACCGGCGCCCACGATCACCGCGGCCAGCGCCCAGCCGGCCAGCCCCAGGCTGTCGCTGCCCGTGCCCGAGAGGCTGCCGCCGCCGGACCCAGACCCTGAAGGCGTTGGCGTTGGCCCAGGCGGTGTGACGCCGCTGATGACGGCTTCCTCAGCCTGGGACTCATCGTTGCTCGGGTCGGTGTCGGCGAAGTTGTGCGTCACATCGGCGACCACCACCAACCGGTCCCCGGCCACGCCAACGGCGGTGCCGGCGACATCGTACTCGGCGGTCTCACCGACCGCCAGATCGCCGATCAGGCAGGTGAAGACCTGTCCCGAGGCGGTGCAGGGATCAAGCGTGCCCCCGTCCGAGCGGGAGATCGGCGTCACCGTGGCGGCGCTCAACCCCGGCGGCACGGTGAAGGTCACGGCTGCGCCGGAGGCGTCCCACGGCCCGTTGTTCGTCACCACCGCCCGGAAGGTCGCTTTCTGCCCCGGCGTCACCTGGCCCTTGTCGGCTGTGACTTTCACGCCCAGGTCGGTGTTGGCCGGTTGCGCCACCCCGGCGCATTTCTTGTCCTGGTTGTTGTCCGCCTTCGGGTCCAACGCCCCCGATCCAACCAGGCCGGAGTTGCAGACATCGCCCGCGAAGTTGGTGGCGACCTTGAAGACCAGCGTGGCTTTGACCGTGCTCCCCGGGGCGAGCGATCCCGCTTGGCAGCGGACCACGGCTTGATCGTCCGGGTTGGCGGGGTCCTCCTCCGTAGAGCCGGTGTCTCCCGGCGCCGATGGGTCGGCCAATTCACAGCTGGCGCCGGGGACTGTGCCGCTGACAAAGGTCATGCCGACCGGCACCACATCGGAGATGGTGACGTCATCGGCCACGCTGGGGCCGTCGTTCTTGACCGTCAAGTCGTAGACCACTTCCTGCCCGAGCCGGATCGGATCCGGCTCGACCAGGGTCTTGACCAGCGACGTGTCGGCGCTCTGGACCACATTGACCGTGACATCGACTTGGTTGTTGTTGTAGTTCGACTCGCAGGTGCCGACTGCCGGGTCCTCGTCGGGGTTGTCGGCGCCGCATTGGACCGGGCTGCGCGAATAGGTGTGGGCGTGGGCCGTGTAGGCCCCGGCCGGCGTGTCGTCTGGGATGTTGACCGTGATGGTGCCGGGGACGGAGAAGCCCGGGTCGAGCGAGTCGCGCGTCGGCGTCGCCTTCCAGGCGACGCAGGTGACCGTGTATGACGTCCCAGGCGTGACGGTGCAATCCATGTAACCGCCGGTGACCTTGTACTTGCCGTCAGCATCGGTGGCGACCTCGAAGCCTGGTGGCAGGGTCACCACCACCTTTGGGTTGTCAAGCGAGGATGGGCCGTTGTTGAAGGCCGCCAGGGTGTAGGTCAGTTCCGATCCCGCCGATGGCGTGTCGGTGCTGACGGCGCCGCTGATGGCCACGTCCGCCAGGGCTTTGAGTTGGGTGGTCACATGGGCTTCGTTGTTTTCGGGTTTGGTGTCGTTGGACGATGACGCCACTGCGACATTGTTGAGCAGCGCACGCGGGTACTCGCTGTTTAGGTCGGCCGGCGGCAGGACCTCGGGGCATGTCTGCCCCTCAGTGGCGGGCAGGGAGCACCAGTAGGGCCGCAGGTCGCGGGGGTCGGTGCTGGCCACGATCCGGGTGTTGACGGAGCCGTTGGCCGGGATCTCCCCGGCGGTCTGCCCGGGGATGGTCGGCACGCACTTGATGACTTGGCCGGCGCTGGCCGTGGCCTCCGTCTGGACCACGCAACCGGGCGAGTTGGTCAGGTCGAGGGTCAGGCCCAGGGGCAGCGAGTCCGTGATGACTGTGTTCTGGGAGTTCGACGGGCCGTTGTTGATTGTGGTGATGGTGTAGCCGACCTGGGCGCCGGCGTAGGAGACGGCGGCGTCGGCCAGTTTCGAGACCTCCAAGTCGGCCTGCTGGATGACATCTGTCGCAGCCTGGGCCCGGACGCTGGTCGGGTCGCCGGCCGAGTCCTTGGTCGTGGATGTGGCCTCGGCCGTGTTGACCGCGCCCCCGTCGATGCTGATCTCGGCTGTGACGTCCGCGCCGATGGTGCCGTAGACGTAGATCGACACCTTCTGCGGAGCGCTGGGGTCGCTGGAGGCCCGCACGGCGCCGACGTCGCAGCTGACGGACTTGGAGTCGCCGGCGATGGCGCAGGTGCCCTGGCCGGGGTTGGCCTGGGTGATGAGGAAGCCATTAGGCACGGTGTCTTTCAGCGCCACGCCGCTGGCGTCTGCCCAACTGGTGCCGTCGGCCCTCGCCGGCACCCACAGGTCGATCTCATAGCCGAACTTCTCCCCGGCCACATAGGCGGGGTGGGCCAGGCCAGGGGACTCGTTCGGGTTGGGGACGGTGGTCAGCGCCACCTTGGAAATCCGAAGGTCGGTTTGAGCCTCGGCGATGACGAGCCCGGCCGTGTCGTAGTTGTTGTCCAGGTCCGTCTCCGGGGTGCTGGTGGTCACCGACGCCCAACCGCCCGCCGGCGGAATGAGTCCGATCACGCCGCAGGTCTCGTCGCGCTCGCAGTCCGGGTAACTGAACGCCGCGGTGTCGGAGCTGATGGTGAACGGGAAGATGTCGGTCAGCGTGACACCCGGGGGCAGTTCCGGCAGGCTCTCGGACTTGCTCAGGTCGCAGACCAGTTCCTGATTGACCACGCTGCACCAGTTCGG